>MHBQ01000119.1:195-28602 GCA_001803315.1 Lentisphaerae bacterium RIFOXYC12_FULL_60_16 | reverse complement strand
CCTTTTGCTTCCCTCGCTCAATCCAGCCTCTTCCTTACCAGTATTTGGAACCGCTGATGGGGCACCTTTACATTTGCATACAAGGCATTGATGACGTATATGTATTCACGAATTCGGGTGTTGAAACCGGTCCGGTGACCGGGCGCCGGTACCCGATGCAACCTGAAGAGGAGACACCATCATGTCCAGGACTGTAACCCTGTTTACCGGACAATTCGCTGACATACCGCTTGAGACGCTCGCACAGAAAGCTGCCCAATGGGGATATGATGGCCTGGAACTGGCGTGTTGGGGCGATCACGTTGACGTTGATCGCGCTGCCCGTGACCTGGCCTATGCGCGCAGCCGCAAGGAAATACTGGCGCGTTACGGATTGAAAGTTCACGCCATCAGCCATCACCTTGCCGGACAACTCGTATGCGACCCGAACTTTGATGCCCGGTCTGATTTGTTTGCCCCCAAAGCTTGCCATGGCAAGCCTGAAGCCAAGCGCAAGTGGGCGATTGAAACCATGAAGAACACCGCCCGGGCTGCAAAAAACATCGGTGTCAAAGTTGTCAACGGATTTACCGGATCATCCATCTGGCACATGTTATACAGTTTCCCACCGGTCAGTGATGCAATGATCGATACAGGATTCCAGCAGTTTGCCAAGCTCTGGAATCCCATTCTCGACGTCTTCGACAAATGCGGGGTGAAATTCGCACTGGAAGTCCATCCTACTGAAATTGCTTTCGACATCATCACGGCACGGCGTGCACTCACGGCGCTGAAAAACCGGAAAGCATTCGGATTTAATTTTGATCCCAGCCATTTACACTGGCAGATGGTTGATCCGGTCCGCTTCCTGCAGGCATTCCCGGATCGAATCTATCATTGCCATATGAAGGATGCCGCTGTCACGCTGGACGGAGAGTCCGGTATTCTGGCCTCCCATCTGAACTTCGGCAATCCGCGCCGTGGATGGGATTTCCGCAGCCTGGGGCGGGGTGGTGTTAATTTCGAAGCCATCATTCGAACACTGAACGTCATTGGTTATCAAGGACCGCTCTCCGTGGAATGGGAAGATGCGGCCATGGATCGCGAGTTTGGGGCTCGGGAAGCCTGCCAGTTTGTCAAGAAGCTTGACTTCCCTTCCTCAAACCGTGTGTTTGACGAAGCCTTTGGCAAATAATGCCTATACGGGGCATTTCAGGTCCTTGCCGGTCCTCAGCAGGACGCCCTTTTAGGGGCGTCCTGCTTTTTGTCTTGTATGTTTGCCTGCTGGTCTCATCCACACAGGCTGATACACGTCCTTCGCTTCGCTTCAACAAGCAGATTACATTGCCAGCGGCAGGGTTGTCATTTCGCATCATGAACCGTTACACCGAAGCGCCCCCCCCTCCCCCTGCTGTTTTCAACTATACCATAACCAGCGGGCTTCAGGAACGCATGGTCGAAATGTTTGATCCGCTCGACTTGTGGCGGCGTGGTCAATTTCTCGGAGAATGGATGGATGAACAAGGTAATCGAATCCGTCTGGTTACGATAACGCACCAGGCGCCGGGTCCCACGCAACGACCGCATGTCTCACTCGAGGAATACGCGTCCCTCGTCACTCCAGTGTCCCTCACCCTGCAGAATCCCAGCATGGCCATGGAGGCATGGATTCGCACCTATACGGCAACACCTCAAATTGCATACCGTGCTCCAACACGTACCCCCTCCCGTCTCTCGCATGCACTTATATTCACCTTGGATCCGTCATCGTCCTGGTCTCTGGCGTGCGGATTCCGCTTGAACCGCCAAGCAGCAGGCCAATGGTCGGCCAACACCAACTGGTTTGTCATGCTGGTGCAACCGGCTGATAGAGTAACACAAGCAGAAGCCCTGCAAGCCGTGCAGGGGGAATTCCTGGAATCAATCATGTCGGTTGGAGGCGCCGACATCCGTCCCATAACCCCACCGCCACGCAAAACCGGTACTGACCCGAAAACCAATCTCACGCCTTCCGACAACCGCCAGGACATCGTCGCCAGTATTAAGAACCTCAAGGACTGGTGGTCGCTCGACACTCGCCACTACATTCTGTTGTCCAACCTGAAAAACAGGAATCATTCCCTGGTTCGTGAACTACCGGTGTCGCTCGACATCGCACGTAATATTTTCGAGATCGTCATCCCCCCGCCACAGGCCATCACGGCTGTCAGTGTCATTCGAATTTTTGCAACGCCTGCGGAATATGTCAACTATGTGGGGCCTGAGCTTGAATGGACCGGTGGAGTCTGGATGCCCAACCGGAAGGAATTGGTGATCAAACCGCAGGATTGGGGATCCAATCGTGATCAGCGTGAATCGATTCTTCGCACCGTCACCCATGAGGCATTTCACCAATACTTGTTTTACGCCCTGTTTCCCCGTTCAACAGCACCATGGTTCAATGAAGGGCATGCGTGTTACTTTGAAAATATGTCGGTTCAAAACCAGCGAATACGGATTGACGAGTCCGAACGGTTCGTCGAGCGGTTGCTTGAAACGATGCAACACCCGTCATTCAAATTGGATTCCATCCTGTCATATGATTATCCGCAATTCTACGTGGATAACGCATCCCAGCGTGAACTCAATTATGCCATGGCCTGGGGCTTGGTGTACTACCTGCGACGTGGTGCTTTAACCCAGCAGGGTCATTCCTATTCCCTGATACCGGCCCGCTACATCACCGCCGTAGCAGAAGGCCGTGACCCCGCTTCGGCAACCGATCAGGCATTTTCAGGTGTGGATCCCGCAAAGTTTCTTGAAGCGTTCAAAGCCTTCTGGGAGTCTCGAAATCGGAGAGGTGATGCACGCCGTCTACCCATGCCGCAACCATCGACCCGGTCAGGCCGTTGAACGAAGCATATCACACCGGCGTCAGGACATGGTTGCACTTGACGTTAAACGCTCGTTCCGGCATGGTTACCGCATTTGTTGGATGTCATTGATTACCAGGCGTGTGCCACGGAAAATACATCCACGGCAACGATGTGTTGCCTATAATGACAGGAGTGAGTCTATGCAATCCAGGTTCATTCGTTGGCTGGCTATGCTCGGTTGTGTCGGTATTTTGAGCGGATGCGGCCGTTCGCAGCCAGTCCCATCGGCCTCACAGCAACCGGAGCCAGGGGTTTCTGTATCCGAGAAACCGGAACCCCCTTCCCCCCCCTTGCCCGTCGGTGGCTCGATTAAAATCGGCGCCTTGTTCTCGGTGACCGGTCCGGCATCGTTTCTCGGTGGCCCGGAGTCCCGAACCGCGCAAATGTTGGTTGAAAAGATCAATCAAGCCGGTGGTGTCCGTGGCATGGAGTTGAAACTGATTGTCAAGGATACGGCCGGCAGCCCTGAAAAAGCCATATCCTTCGCCAAGCAATTGATCGAGGAAGACGATGTACTGGCCATCATTGGTCCTTCAACCAGCGGCGAAACCATGCAGATCAAGTCACTGTGCGAATCGGCCGGCATGATTCTCGTTTCGTGTGCCGCAGCCGAAGCCATCGTGAACCCCATCAGCCGTTACATTTTCAAGACCCCCCAAAAGGACAGTCAGGCTGCAGAGTGGATTTTCAACACCATGAAACAGAAAGGCATCCGCCGAATCGGGGTGGTAACCGGCAATGACGGGTTCGGTGCGGAGGGGAAAAAACAACTGGAATCCATCGCCCCCCGGCATGGCATTGAGATTGTCATCAGTGAAGTCTATGACAAGTCTGCCACCGACCTGACCGACATCATGACCAAAATCAAGGGGGCACAGGTCGAAGCCGTGGTCAACTGGTCCATTGTTCCAGCACAATCCATCGTCGCGAAAAATATGCGGCAGATCGGCATGAAGGTTCCCTTGTTCCAAAGCCACGGATTCGGCAATCTGAAATATGTGGAACAATCCGGCGAGGCGGCGGAAGGTATACTGTTCCCGGCAGGCCGTTTGCTGATCGCTGATGTTCTGCCTGACGACCACCCGCAGAAGGCTGTATTAACGGCATATAAATCGGATTACGAATCCCGTTTCAACGAACCGGTCAGCACGTTCGGTGGACATGCCTATGATGCACTGATGATCACGGTCAAGGCCATTGAGCAGGCCGACAAGGTCGATCGCCCCGCGGTGCGGGATGCAATGGAGAAATTGACGGGATTCGTAGGAACGGCTGGTATCTTCAACTTCAAGCCGGACGATCATAATGGGCTTGGCCTTGAAGCATTCGAGATGCTTGAAGTCCGTGGTGGTCGATTTGTGCCGCATATCACATCCGAATAGCTCCAACGTCCGGAAGCACGACGCCCGTCCAGGGTGTCGTGCTTCCTTCCGGACGGACACCAGTAACGGCTGCCAGGTGTGCGGGTGACCCAGTTCTTACAATATCTGCTTTCCGGATTAACCAACGGCAGTATCTATGCCGTGGTTGCCATTGGGTTCAGTCTGATCTACAGCGCCACCGGAATTTTAAATCTCGCCCAGGGTGAATTTGTCATGCTGGGTGGCATGGTGGCCTGTACGTTATTGACCTTTGTTCCCCTGCCCCTGGCCGTGATTGGTTCAGTCCTTGTGGTGGCCGTAATCGGTGGCCTGTTGGAATGGTTCTTTTTCCGCCGCCTCCATGGCCATTCCCTGCTCCGACTCATCATCATTACGATTGGTCTTTCCATCCTGATCCAGGAAGCGGCGCTCCATATATGGGGCGAGCAGGCACGATCCCTGCCCTACTTCACCGGTAATGAAATCAGTTCCATTTCCATCGGTGGCGCCGCCTTATCCCCGCAGGTGTTATGGGTTCTGGCAACGGCTGCGGTTGTGGTGACCGCCCTGCATTTCTTTTTACACCGGTCCCGTCTCGGTGCCGCGATGCGGGCCTGTGCATCGAATCCGGCGGCAGCGATGCTGGTGGGTATCAATACGGCCCGCATGCGGACCTTGTCGTTCGTCTTAAGCGCCGCGATCGGTGCTTTGGCCGGTTGCGTGGTCTCCCCGATTTCGATGACACAGTCGGATATGGGCGCCGGACTTGCCATCAAAGGTTTTGCAGCAGCGATTCTCGGCGGATTAGGAAATTCCATGGCAGCCGTAACCGGTGGCATCATCGTGGGCATTGCTGAGGCATTTAGCGTCTCCATGTTGCCTGCCGCCTACAAGGATGCCGTGGCCTTCACGCTCCTCTTGATCGTGCTTTTTGTCCGACCACATGGTTTATGGGGCCGTCCGCCGGCACAACGCGCATGAAACGTTGGACCGACATACGCCGCCAATCCGGAACGATGATGGTCCTTCTGACCGTTGTCATCATCAGTTTACCGGTCGTTTGCCTGACCGCCGGCAAACCGTTTTTTCTTACCCAACTTACGATGTCGGCATATTACACCATGGTCGTGATGGGACTCTGCATGCTGTTGGGGCATGCCGGTCAGGCATCCCTTGGTCACGCCGCCTTCTTCGCCATCGGCGGTTATGCTTCCGCCCGTTTAACGACCCTGAACCTGGCTGGCGCCATCTCGCCTCGAATTACATCCTTTCTCGGCCGCCTGCACGTAATCACCGGTCACGTCATGCCGGACGGAATCACCGGTTACAGCATAACACCCTGGGTCGCCCTTCTGTTTGCACTGGCATTGGCCTGCCTGATCGCCGGGATACTTGGATATCCTGCCCTGCGGCTCCGTGGTCATTATCTTGCCATGGCCACGCTGGGGTTCGGGTTGATTGTCTATCGGATACTACTGGGTACGGCATGGCTGGGATCTGCCGACGGGATTACGGAAGTCCCGCCCCTTATCCTGGGACCTGATTGGCGCATCTGCGGAGACCGGAACTTGCGCGTGCAGAATTATTACCTGGCGTGGGGATTGGTTCTGGCCTTGTATATTGTCCTGCAAAACCTGATTCATTCGCGAGTTGGCCGCGCGTTGCGCGCCATTCATGATAATGAGACAGCCGCCAGTTGTGTGGGTATCCGGACGGAACGCGAGAAGCTGAAGATCTTTATATTGAGTGCCGCTATTGCCGCCCTCGCCGGATCCCTGTTCACCCATTACACCGGTGGCATAGGACCTTCCGAAGCCGGAGCTGGAAAATCCATTCGCTATCTGGCCCTGGTGGCCGCCGGAGGGATGTCCAGCATGACCGGTTGCCTCCTGGTGAGTGCAGGGGTCAACTTCTTCTCGTTGCGTGGTTATTTCGGATCGATGGATCATGCCGTTTTCGGATTCATCCTCATTGTCATGGTCTCCGGATTCGCCGGTGCGATCCTGCAGACCACCCGTCGGTGGTCAACCACATGGGTTAGCCGTATCCGGAACAGCAGGCAGGTTCATGGTACTTGACGTGCAAAACATCGGACGTTCATTTGGAGGGCTTCGCGCCCTGGATGACGTGTCGTTTTCCGTCGAACCCAACCGCATACTGGCGGTGATCGGTCCCAACGGTGCGGGAAAAACCACCTTGTTCAATGTTATCTCCGGTTTATTCCTGCCCGACACCGGAACGGTGCTGCACCGCGGGCAGGATGTGACCGGTTATCCGGCGTGGCGGATTGCGCGCCATGGGATTGCGCGAACATTTCAGAATCTCTGCCTGTTCGAGAACATGACCGTTTTGGAAAATGTAATGGTGGGACGCCATGGCAGCAGCCGGTGCGGCATACTGGCATCCCTGTTCCATACACCCACCCAGCACCGGGAGGAACGCGCGATCCGTCAGTCGGCCGATGCCGCGCTGGCGGATGTGGGCCTTGAACAACATGCCAATATCCCGGTTGGAGCCCTGTCGTTCGGCCAGCGGCGCATGGTTGAACTGGCTCGCGCCCTGATCATGACGCCGGATGTGCTGTTGCTGGATGAACCGGGTGCGGGGTTGAATACGCGCGAAAAATTGTCGTTATCCGGTCTGATTCGCCGCTTCCGTGAGCGGGCCATTACCATTCTCCTGGTCGAACACGACATGTCCATGGTCATGGATCTGGCTGACCGGATTGTTGTACTCGATCATGGACGTTGTATTGCGTCGGGGACCCCCGAACAGGTTCGTTCGGATCCGCAGGTCATCGCCAGCTATCTGGGAGGTGCCCATGCTTGAAGTGCGGAATCTCCGTTGCGGATACGGCAGCCTTGAAGTTATTCATGGCATAAGCTTCCATGTTTCAAAAGGTGAAACCGTGGCCCTGATCGGTTCCAATGGCGCCGGTAAAACCTCACTTTTGAAATCCGTTGCCGGCCTGTTGCCACCGTGGTCCGGCTCCATCCGGTTAAACCAGCATGAAATGAAAGGTAAACCGGCTTGGGAAACCATACGTCATGGCATGTCACTGGTTCCGGAAGGCCGCCAGGTGTTTCCAGATCTCACCGTCGAGGAAAACCTCATTACCGGTGGATACCGGAATCCGGAACGAAATACGGACCTGGACCTGGTACTGGCCCAGTTTCCCCGTCTGCATGAACGTCTCCGACAGCATGCCGGAACCTTGTCGGGCGGTGAACAGCAGATGCTGGCATTGGGACGTTCCCTGATGGGACGCCCCCAGGTCCTGCTGATGGACGAACCCTCCATGGGGTTGGCGCCCCTTATGGTGCGTGAAGTGTTTGAGGCTATTCGCCGGATGCGGGAAACCGGCATAACCATTCTGCTGGTTGAGCAGAATGCCGTGGCGGCGCTGGAGGTGGCAAACCGGGGCTATGTCCTGGAAACCGGCGAGATCATTTTTGAAGGGCTTGCCAACGACCTGGCGCACAATCCGGCGGTTCGCCAGGCCTATCTCGGCGGTAATCTTGAGGAGGGTTGGGAATGAACATGCTGGATCGTATCCATGAAGCCATGCCGCGTGCCGAACTGCAACGACTGCAGCTGGAACGGCTTCAAGCTCTGGTTTCCCGGCTGACACGCCACGTACGTCGATACCGGGAACGTCTTGGATCCTTCCGTCCCACACAACTTTCCGACTTGCCCAAGATACCTCCCACCACCGTGGATGACCTGCTGGCGGCTTTCCCTTACGGAATGTTTGCCCTTCCCTTGCGTGAGGCTATACGACTCCATGCGGTGAACGGGCCTGGCGGGAAACCCCTCGTCCTGGGTTTCAGCCGTAATGATCTGACACATTGGGGTCGGTTGGTGGCGCGACAACTGGCCGCCATCGGGGTCACCGCTCACGACGTGATCCAAATCGGGTTCTCTGCCGGTACATTCAATCCGGCCTTGGGGTATCTGCTTGGCGCTGAATCATTGGAGGCTTCCGTTATTCCCCAGGATCCATTCCACATCGAGCAGCAACTTCAAATGCTCCGGAATTACCGATCGACGGTTTTGATCACCACCCCGAACAATGCGCTGGACCTGGCACGGCTTCTGGATTCCCGCTGCATGGACCCACAATCGCTTTCACTCCGGGTTGTGTTGCTCACGCGATGTGTCGCGGCAGAAGACCGCGACCGGATTGCGGAAGGCCTGGCCACACCGGTTCATGCCACATTCGGCGTCCCTGAAGTTCTCGATCCGGGTCTGGTCGTGGAATGTGACAAAGGGCACCTGCATCTGAATGAAGACCATTTTCTGGCTGAAACAGATACCAACGGCGAACTGCTCATTACCACCTTATGCCGGGAGTCCATGCCGTTGTTGCGGTATCGTACCCGGCTCGGTTGTGTCCTGGACTCGGAAACCCGTTGCAACTGTGGGCGAACCGGCCGGATACTGATCGCCGGAACGCCCATGGATGACCGGCTCAGGGTCAATGAGATCACCTTGTATCCTGAACAATTAAAGGCGGTGCTCCGGCAAACCAGGGCGTCTTCACTACCCATGGAATGGGAAATCAACGACCGCTGCATCCAAATCAGCCTGCAGGTGAAATCAGAGGTGTTTTCCGACACGATGCGTGTCCTGGATGAATTAAAAAATGAAGTGGTGACGGAATGCTTTGCACGTCTGGGAATCCAGGTAAATGTCCGCTTTACCAATCCCCGGCAAGGAAGATGCGACTGATGGATACCGGCGGAATAAACCCGGAACAAAACGCATGGTTGGCCGGCCTTATCGACCATACCCTGCTGAAACCGGACGCCACGCCCGCCATGGTGGATGTTATTTGTGATGAAGCGGTCCGATTTGGGTTTAAAACGGTTTGTATCAATCCGTGTTTTGTCCCCCGCGCCGTTGAACGAATCGCGAGAAGGGCCGTGGGGGTTTGCACGGTAGTCGGATTTCCGCTGGGGGCTGTTGAAACATCAACCAAGGTGCATGAAACAATCCGGGCAATCGAATCCGGCGCACGCGAAATTGATATGGTTCTCTGGGTCGGAGGTCTTAAAGCGGGTGATTATAGACGTGTCAGCCGGGATATCCGAAGCGTCGTAAGTGCTGCCGGCGGCCTGGTGGTGAAGGTTATCCTGGAAACAAGCCTGCTAACCGATGCCGAAAAATCGACGGCCGCCCGTCTGGCGGTCGACGCCGGTGCATCCTTTGTCAAAACCAGTACCGGTTTTAACGGAGGGGGGGCAACCGTAACGGATATACGTCTGCTACGGGAGGTTGTGGGGCACTCCATCGGAGTCAAAGCCAGCGGCGGGATTCGAACCCGGTCCGCCGCCTTGCAAATGGTGACAGCCGGAGCCGATCGGATTGGAACCAGTGCTGGAATCTCGATCATGCAGGCATCCTGAAATGCCACTTTCCGTACCAATAATTGACCGGCTTTGAGTTTGACCGGGGTTCCCCGGTGAGGGATAATAGCACCGGTTCAATTAGCGGGAGTCATGCGATGAATGCATCCGGATGGCGATTTAGCGTAATCAGCATGATCTTCCTGATTTTGCTGTTGGTGGCCGGGATTTTGACCGTCCGCCTGTTTAACATGGAAATTACCCGAACCACGATGCCGCAACAACGTCCGGCTTCCAATACCCTGATTCATGAAACGGTCGACCTGCCGGAACCCGTTATCCAGCCAAGCGAAAACCAGTTGAAACTTCTCGCGCGACTCACAACAGCCGCTGCAACAAAAAAGCAACTGGGCACGCAGGTGGATCAAACAACACCTGTCCAATCGAACCGGGACACCAGCATATCCCACCCGATCCCTCCTGCGGTAATTACAACCCTTATCGGAAAAGCCTGGATTCTTGAAGCCAATGGACAACCCAAATACCTCCGTATCGAGGATCCTTTGAATCGAAATTATCGGGTCGAAACCGCTGAACATAGCCGGTTGGGTATACGGTTTAGCGACGGAACGGAGATTCAACTCGGGCCCGAAGCATCCATCACGCTGGATGATTACCTGTTAAACCCGGATCAGCCGGAACAATCACGGTTCAAGTTGCGTATGGCACGCGGCATGTTGCGGGTAATCACGGGGATGATCGTCAAGTTGAATCCCAATCGTTTCGAGGTCCACACCCGGATGGCCACCATCGGAATCAGAGGTTGTCATGTCGCCGTTCGCAGCGATGCCAATAAAGATCAAATATACGTACTGGGATTATCCGAAAACCGGACCGTCGCCGTCATAACCGGTACGCGCGGTGAAATCATACGGAACATAACCAGCGGGCTACCGGCAGAAGAACCGGTTGCTACCCGCATCTTCCTGATGGATCAACCCAACCAGATGGTGACGTGCCAACTTGGACATGAACCGGTCCAAAGTCCATTTTCTGTGGAGGAATCACGTTCCATCATGTCGGATACCGCCCGATTTTCGCCGTCGCGTTATGAATGGTCCGGTAAACCGGGAGAAGCCACACTTCGGATCCAACCGGACTCATCCCCTGCAGAGTCATCGCCGTGAAAAAGCACCATCTGATCATTTTGTCATGGCTTGCAATGGTTGCGTTCTGCCGGGCAGACATGGTCTCGACCAATCAAGTCGACGTGCGCTTACAATGGGTCGGATCCAACCCCCTGTCGGGTTCCGCCCTGCCGGTTGACCACTGTCCTCCCAGTCATTTTTTCGGCGGGCTGAATGCCGGAGCCCTGCCGACGGTGGAAGGTCCGCGATTTCTAGGTTCCGTAGCCGGCATTTACCCTGGAATCGACATGGCCTGTTACGGGGATGATTTCGCATTGGAATATGTATTGAACGTTTCACCGGGTGCTGATCTTTCCCGTGTCAGGTTGCGTTTTCCGAACAGTGAACCGCTCGAACCCGGTCAGGCTGGAACCCTGGTCCACATGGTCGGTCCGGTCGAAGTCGTTCAAACACCACCGGTCATATATCAAACCAAACCGGAAGGGATCGAACAACAACATGGACTTTACCGGGTGACAACGGACCAGATGGTTGCGTTGCCTTCGGATCTGTTTACGGGTGAGACTACCAATCTACTCAATGGTGCCGTCCTCCTGATCGTTCCCGGAGAGGGGCAGGCGGGTGGTCCGATCTACACCTTTTATGCGGCACGCCACGAAAACTCGAACCGGCAGTTCCTTGAATTCCTCAATGATGCCCAATCATTCATGGATACGCCACGCGGAGACAATATGTTCTTCGACCGCAACGGCAATGTATGGATCAATTCAGCGGCTCAACCGGAACGTGATGAAGTATTCAAGGTCGCGGTCAGTCGGTTGGTGTACAGACCGGATTTTCCCGTCGGCAAGCGTTATGACCATGTACGGACTTCCGACGGAAAGACCCCGTTTGCGGATCATCCCGTCATCGGGGTGTCCTGGTACGGTGCCGTCAAATATTGCAACTGGTTGACGATACATTCCGGGCGCGGTGCTGCAGAACGATGTTATCGGGAAGGCACCAACGCGCTGGACTGGGCCCCGATGACCGCCACCAACTGGGCCGCCGGTCAGTTCAACACCGCGGAACGCCAGACATGGCTACGCCTCAAAGGTTTTCGCCTTCCCATGCTGGATTCCCCTCCGGATCGAATCACCACAAACCGGTTCAATGAATTCTACAAAATGGCTGCTTGGAGTGCCTTTACCAACTGGTCGTATGCGTTTGGTCGCAATCATGGTGGACTTCTGGATGCCAATGTGCAAACCGAGGCAGTCGCCATACCGACAACGCGCCCGGTCGGTTTTTATAATGGGAAAAACTTGATTGGCCGACGACTATCACGGCCGGATGCTAATTTTTATGGTTTTTCGGACCTGTCGGGGAATGTCTCGGAATGGATGACGGATCCGGTAGCATCGAATCTTCATGCGCGTATCCGTGGGGGGGGCAGTTACCAGGAGCCCTTGCAGTCGTTGTCTACGGGCAACATTCATCCAGCTGCTTCAACCGACGGATCCGGTGGCTTCCGTCCGCTTTCCACCTATATCCCCCCCTTCGGTTTGCGTATTCATCTGCTCTTTACCTTTCATCTAAATGTTCAAACACAGGCTTTGCCCTCCCTGGAAGGGGTTGTAACGGCACGCGAAGCGGGTGAAACAACTACGGAAGAAGATCGTTCAGATGAACCAATAGGACCCGAATGGTCGGAAGCGTCGTTTCACGGGATACAATACCAGGAGGAACCTCCGATTGAACCGCCGGTCGATGAACCGGATACCGATGAACCGGATACCGATGCAGGGTCCGGCACGGGACCTATTGTGCCAGGGATAATCCCCGATCCGGGTGGTGGTCCTTTCATTCCTTTCGGTACCCGGTTGCTGGTTACCGCACAAGCGCCTGGAGGTCTGGCCGCGGTCCAAATCACGGTGTCGGGTAACACCATAATCCGGAACACACCCTTTCAGAATTTCTATGCGACCAATACCGCCGTCACCTTGCAGGCACCCTTGCTGGCTTCCGGATGGGATTTCGTCGAATGGTTGATGGATGGAGCCGTTTTTTCGGGGAACAATAATCCGGTCCAGTCGGTTACCATGACCAATAACATCAACCTTCAAGCCGTATACCAGCCCCCACCCGGCCCCTTTACACTGACCGTCCTGGCCTCTGCACCTGGAGGAACGGCTTCCATGGTACTCAATGACCCCGGTGGCCCTTCTGTGCTGCTGACACCATTCACGCAGATATATCCGAATAATTCGCCCATAACGTTGACGGCGGCTCCCTTGGCATCCGGTTGGCAATTCGTGGAATGGCAACTCAACGGTCTGCCATACGCTGGAGGAACCAATGCCTTTCAGTCCTTTGTCATGCTTACCAATCGCACCATGATGGCGATGTACCAGTTCGTCCCGCCGATCATTGTCGATCCTCCGGTATCTGCCGGTGGCATCTAAGGTTCCTGAACGGGGAGACACTGTTGGCTGTCATTTTCCATGCTATGGCGGGCTTGTGTGTGTTTCTGATACTGCCCGTGTTCCTCCTCCTGTCGATTGGCCCTCGAAAAGCACGTTCGATTGAAGGTGTCTACGCGCTTCTGAGTCCACTATGTTTCTCGATCGGAGCACTTTGTTTTGCGCGGTATGCCAATATTCCCTACACAAAATCTTATCTGTCCATCAGTGCCTGCATGATGACATCGTTGGCAGGAATTATCCTTATTTTCCGGGGCATCCGTTCTCGATTAAAGGATTGGACCATCCATCCCCTGTGGCTTGTGTATGCAACAGGATGGCTGCTGCTGGTGATCCCCTGGACTGCCCTGGCTGGCATCGACACCTACAAATGGCAGGATTATGCAACCAACCTTGCCGTTGATCCTTCGCTCTCCCTTTTGGTCCATCCGCTATCCTGGTTTGGATTTACTCCCCGCACCTGTCCCATCGGACATCCGGCGTTACTGACAACGGTCCAGATGCTCTTTCCCTGCGAAGTCCGGGGAGGATTCTTTATAGTTTCCTCCTATGTTGGCATCCTTGCGATGGTAACAACCCGTATCCTGGCGCATCAATTGTTCCAGGAACGCCAGGCCCGTTTTGTATGGGTCATCCTGTATATCCTGGCCCCGGTCATGGTCCGGTATGGACATTGGGCAACCGGTCGCGGTTTATTCATGGCGTTGTTTCCGTTGATGATGCTTGCCATGGTACACCGATCAACCAGTCATGTCTGGTTACATGGACTGCCGGTTTTTATCCTTCTCGCCATGGCTCACAAGGTGGCCTGGCCGGTACTCGTCATTGGTTTGATCCTACTTGCCTTACGGACCCTATTGCGAAACGCACCCGTTCCTTGCCGTTACCTCTTCGTAGTGGCGGGAATTGTCGGGTGCCTGGCATGGTTGCCCTTGCTGGGTCTCGCCGGTTGGATGCGGCTTGCCATCGGCCGTTTTGTTTGTTTACTGCCCTTGAGCGTGCTGGCGGTAACTGTTATATCCAAGCACCCCATCAACCTGCAGGAAACAACCCTTTGGCTGGGCACCTGCATGGCATTGCCTGCCGCCCTGGACCCCTCCATGTATGGAGCACTGCCTGCCACCCTGTTTCTGACGTGGGGCGGGGTCTATGGGCTGGTTGTCCTGCAACAAAAGCAACCACTTTGGTACCCCCATCTTTTCAAACTTATCATGTTATCAGCTGGCATCGGTGCCCTGGCGGTTGTCATGGTACGATCCAGTCAAGCCATGCCGCTCAGGCTGGAGAAAGCGGCACGATTTCTCGATCAACAAGTGCCGGAAGGTCCCATACAACTCACGGGGCCAGGTCGCCCGGTCAACCAGGTACAGGCATATTTGCGGGCCTGTCCCCTCCCCTCTGTCGATCACACAGGAACTGCAGCCATCCAGTGGCGGCGCCCACCGGGTTTCTCCGGATCGATTGATCAAACGGGGCAGGCGTGGGCTTCCTATTTTCGGAATCCATTCGACTGGAAGGGCTTTGCCATACATTATTACGGGAAAAGTCCTCAACGTTACCACCTTTCAATTAATGGGGTGAACGACCAGCTAATTTCCAATGCCACTTGTGTATATCATGATGGACCGGTAGCCCTATGGAAAATGATCACACCCTAATCACCATTCGCCTGGGATGGTTCTGCATGCTGGTCGCCCTGGCCTTTACATTGATAGCCGACACATCGGTATTTCCTCAAGGGTTGCCCCTTACGACCATCTTCGGAATGTGCGCCTGGACGCTGCTTTCTCGACGTAACCGGATTGATGCACCGGGACGGGTGTCCCCCTTCAAGGACCCATGGAGTGTTCTAATCCTGCTGGTTCTCTTCTGGGGGCTTCTTCACCTGTTTCCGTTTCCACGCAGCATCATGGGGCACATGGGTGCCGCATATGCCGATGCACACGCTTTGGCTGGCGATATGGTTGCGAAGGTTTCGGATTTAGGGCTTTCATCCCCGCCATGGCCGGTTGTTTTTCTATCCCGCAATCTGTGGGGCAGCCTGCGCTTTATCATGCTGGCTGCCTGTGCCGTCGCCATATTCAGTATGGCACGGAACACGTTGCCACACGAACACCGCAGGGTGATGATGGTTGTTTTTATACTCGGGACCTGCCTGGCCGTCACCGGAATAATCTCCCAATGGTATGTTCCCCAGGAGCAGACCCTCTGGTGGGTAGCGTCCATTCCGGACGGCATCAAACCTCCCATGGCGGGGTTCGCCAGCCGTAATCATTTTGGCGCGCTGTTGACCCTGATAGGGATCGTGGCCAGTTGTTATGCCGTTGATCCCTTGCCCACCATTCGTGAACGGATCGCATCGGCGGTTATGGCGGTTATCATGGTCGTCGGCATCATTGCCTCCCATTCACGTGGAGCCATGCTGGCCGGCACAACCGGACTGGTGATATTGCTCATCACCCTGGTATACCGAAAGCAGTGGTGGTCCGCAGCCCGGATGGGTCTTCTCGGAATAATTCTGCTTGGATTGATCCTGTTAAACATGCCGGAAAACACCCGGGGACGCCTCGCAACATTCAAACATATCCATGCCGTTCCCAGCGTTCAATTCCGCATGGCGGCATGGCGGGATGCCCTTTTGTGCATGCGTCAATATCCATGGATTGGTACCGGCCCGAACGCCTTCCGCATGGTTTACCCGCAATACCGGCAAAACCGTGCGTCCGCGCACATGACGCATGCCGAAAATGACTGGATTGAGGCCTTCGTTGAAGCAGGATCCTTCGCTTTCATGGGTATGATGTTACTGGGTGTGGCTGTGTGGCACAGTGTGCACCACGCGAGCACCAAACCGATCATGCAACGGGCGATTCCAGCGCTGATCGCCACGGTTGTGGTCAATACCACCGTTGATTTTCCCCTTAAAGTCCCAGGGTATCTCCTGATCCTTGCCTGGTTGACCGGATCCTGTGCGCCCCCCTCCCCCCTGGTCAGCAGAAGTTTCACGCGGATTGCCCAAATAGCAGCCGGCATTATGATCGTCGGGAGTATCGGGCTTGCTTGCACGAAGCGGATTCCATGGATACGGCTTGATGATCCCGCCCTTGTCATGCAACTCGACTCACAAACGCTCGCCATCGCCCTGCAGGGTGCACCTACCTCATGGCATGCCTGGTATGCCATGAGCCGCCATGCTGCGGCAATTCCCGCCCCACAGGGGCCTGTCCTGGCAGCGCAATGTCTTGACCAGGCCACACGCCTGGACCCAAGAAATCACCGTCTTTGGATGCAAGTTGGCTTTTACCGTCAGGCACAAGGTGATTCCCCGGGAGCCCGATTCGCTTTTGAGACTGCCCGTTCAATAGCGACATGGATGAACATTCCCGAACCAGACCTGGAGCCCCGATGAATCAATTGGCAATGGGAATGTCCGTGGCGTGGCTGATTGGCATCGTTGTGTATGCAAGGAACCGGGGCAAGGTGTCACATCGTTTTTTCTGGATAACTCCCCTCTGCATGCTGATGGTGGGCCTGTGGGCCATCATTCCGGACCTGCCGCGCCTGGCCGGGGATACGGCACTTTATCATCGTATGGCCCATAACCCCCGGATGGATATTTTTTTATTTCATTACACCATTGATCAGATCGAATCGGATGCACCCTGGGGCATGGCACTGCTTGCCATTCAAGCCATAAGCCTGCAGATCATGCAGCTTCTGAACCTGCGCCAAATAGAGAAGGGACCGCGCCCATGATCCCGGCACCATTACACATGGCTATCGGAATGTTCCTGGCATTGATCCTTGCCGTTATCCCGGTAATCCGTTCGGCCATACGGACCGGACAATGGTTCAAGCCTTTAACCTGCCTGACCCTCTGCATGTATGGTTGGGGAATGCTGGCCGTTCTTCCCAGCATCCTGGTACGAGCCGGGGTGTCACCCTATCGGTTTGAATCACCGTGGGCGAATATATGCATCGGATATGCGGCTATACGCCGTTGGAGTCCATCGGTTGGCATGCATACAGCCATGCTCGCGGTGATCGTGCTGGCGGCCTTCTTATACGTCATCACCGGCTTGATTGGCCGGATGCAGGAACGTCGATCACGTCAATCCACTTGAGCCGACATCCCCAGTCCGGATTCCACATGCCGTATGGTCCGATCCAGGGTGCCCCGGTTTTGTTCCACCACCGCCCGGGCTTTTTCTCCAAGGGTCATCCGGTATCCCGTGTCATCCGACAACTGTTGAAGGGCGGTGGACAGGGCTTTGGAATCCGACACTTGCACCAGGGCGTCAGCCGCGAGGAAATCCCGGATTACATCCGGAAAATTTTCCATGTGTGGTCCCACCACTATCGGTTTACCGTAAACCGCAGGTTCAATGATATTCTGTCCACCGGTTGAACAAAGGCTCTTGCCCACAAAAACGATATCCGCACAGGCATACAGGGCGCATAATTCACCGGTGGTATCAGCCAAAAGAATGGACGCGGCTTCCGGCAGGTCAACGCCGCCATCCGTCTTGCCCGACCGCAGGATCGGGTTCAGCCCCATGCGCCGTACCAGGGAGGCGACTTCCATTCGCCGTTCTGCATGGCGGGGCACCAAAACCAGCCGGACTGACGGATTGGCGCGATGCAATGACGCATAAGCCTGCAGCAAGGCCGCTTCCTCCCCGGGCCAGGTCGATCCACCCAGCAGGGTTAATCGTCCGGGACCGGAAAACCCCGTGGATTCAAGCGATCGACGCAAGGTGTTGATCTGTTCCTTCGATGCCCCGGTATCATCGTATTTCATCGTACCAACCACGTGCAGGCGATTCGGTGGAACCCCGATATCGGATAGACGTTCGGCATCACCCGTAGTTTGGACACAAAAGCAACGTGGAATTGAAAGCACCCTCTGGAATACCGTCCGTAACATGCGGTATCCGTGGTGTGACTTGGCGGATATTCGCCCGTTGATCAGGACCACGGGGGTGGCGTGTTTTTCCGCCATTCGTAACACGTTGGGCCAGAGTTCCGATTCGGTCAGTACGATCCCGGTTGGTCGGACAATCCGCCAGATTCGGTTCAGAAATACCGGGAGGTCCAGGGGGAAATAGAAAACAATATCCTGACTGGACAACCGTGATTCCACCAGGCGCCGTGCCGTTGAGGTGGTAACTGAAAAAGCAAATCGAATGGCGGGATGGCGTTTTCGAACACGATCGGCAAAGCGAAAGGCCAGCTGGCTTTCCCCCACGCTGACAGCATGGATCCAGAGCCGGGGTACGTTTCCGGCACGTTCAAGGCCTGCTTTTGAGAAGCATCCGAACCGTTCCAGGAAACCATGCCTGTACCCCCCCCGCTTGATCATCCGCAGGGCAAATCGCGGGAGCATAATTAAAAATACCACACTGAAAAACAGATTGTAAATAACCCAGAACATATTGATCAGGCCCTCGGATGCGCTTCCTCGTATACACGTTTCAAACGGTCAATCGTCACATGGGTATATATCTGTGTCGTCGACAGGCTGGCGTGACCCAGCAATTCCTGGACACTTCGCAAATCGGCGCCCGCATTCAATAAATGGGTGGCAAAGGTGTGGCGCAACACGTGCGGAGAAAACGTCGCCCCCAGGCCGGAGTCCCGCACACAGTCCTTCATCATGCGCTCAATGGAGCGGGTGGTTAACGCCCGACCGGATGGGTTCAGGAACACGGGACGTGGGCGGACGTTCGACACAGCCAGTAACCGTGTATGCTCGGGATGTCTCACCAAGGTTCTGATCGCGGCTCCCGCCGGCCTGCCAAGGGGGCATAACCGCTCTTTCTTGCCCTTGCCCCGAACGCGGATCACCCCCGAAATAAGATCCAGGCGATCTTCCGTCAGTCCGGCAATTTCACTGACACGACCTCCGGTGCTGTACAACACTTCCAGCAGCGCGGTATCCCGCAAGGCGACATATTCCCGATAGGCATCCGGCGCTTTGCGTGACGACAGGAGTCGTCCCGGGGAGCGAATCAAACGTTCCACTTCCTCGATGCTTAGGAAATTCGGAAGGGATCGACCTTTTTTAGGCGCCCGAAGCCCACCGAAGGGATTCTGGCGGATCCTTTCCTCCCGTTCCATAAAGCGATAGAAGGATCGAAGACTGGATAACTTTCGTGAAGTCGTAGCCGGGGATGCCCCCTGTTTCTGGAAACCAACGAGAAACCCCCGCGCCTTGAAACGATCCACTTCGTCCCAGGGAATGCGTGCCGGCACCCGTGTTCCCCAATTCGTGGTGATAAACTGCCCGATATCAAGCAGGTAATTACTTATGGTATGTGGTGAGGCATTACGTTCCGTGCGAAGATACTTGATGTAATCGCCAACCGACGAATCGGCGGTTACCCGATTCGTTGCCGCCTCAGCATGCTTGTTCATGGGGCCGTTTCTCCAGATTCCGAACCGGACGGGTCAACCGGAACCGGGATGGATTGAGGCGTGGCAGCTGAATCAGGTACTTCAACCTTGTAACGCTTGAGGAGTTTTCGGAGCGCGGCAACCTGGCGTTCCGATAAGCGGCCACGGGTCCGGAATTGATCCGTAAGTGACTGGACAAATAAACGATCATCAAAGACCCGTTTACCTCGTTTGACGGCTGGTTTCCATTCCTGGATGGTTCCTGCCAACGTAACCAACTCACCCGTTTGGGGATCCGCCTCGGTGGTTACCTGGGCGGCAAGACCCAGTGATTCCCGCGCTGCCTCAAACCCCGGAATACGAGGCGCATGGTCATTCAACACCCGATCAAGTGCAGCAAGCTGGGCCCGGCTCAAACTGCGCCCTTGTTCATGCTGTTGCTGCAATGAATCCACAAATTTCTTGGTCCCCTCACGCAGTTCCAGACCCTGTAGCAATTGAAAGCGTGCCGTGACGGATTCATCGGGAACCGTACTACGCTGTTCAATGACACTTTCCATGCCGGCCTTTTGCAGGCAGCTGTCAGATTCGGGAATCTGGGCCCGATAACGGTCCACTAACCGGGCCAGCGCCTGCAGCTGACGGGGTGAAACGGATTTACCGGCATCCATCTGTTCCTTGATCGAGAGGACAAAACCGCCATCACTATAGGTGCGTTTGCCGCGTTTGGATTCTGGACGCCACGCTTTCACGTTTTCGAGGGCTTTGATCAGGCCCAAGGTGGCCTGGGTGTCGGCCGTTGGAACCTTGATAGCCCCCAGCCAGTCGCTGAAACGTTTATAGAACACCCCCAGCATGTCGCTCCAGATCACCTCACCGCTCTCAATCCGGTCAAGCTCGGCCTCCATGGCCGCCGTGAATCCGACATCGAACAGTTCGCCCAGATGCTGGACCAGGATGCGGTTTACTTCTATACCGAGATCGGTTGGCGCCAGTGATTGTTTTTCCTTGATCACGTATTCACGGTCAACCAGGGTGGACAACGTTTGCGCAAAGGTACTCGGTCGTCCAACACCGTTATTTTCCAGTGCTTTGATCAAGGATGCCTCGGAATATCGTGATGGCGGCTGGGTTTGCTTGGATTCCTTCAGCCATTCCAGGCGGTTGAGACACTCGCCCACGGTCAGGGGGGGAAGATCGGGGACGGCATCCTCCACGGCATCTCCCCCGGATTCCGGTTTCATGGGTTTTATCTCGGTCCCCGCCACTTTGAGATAGCCGGCAAATTGCAAGGTTGAAGCGGTTGCCTGGAAACGATAGGTGCGCCCCCCCTCGGGCACCGGTTCGGCTCCAATACGAACGGTTCGCTGGTCGATAACGGCCGACTCCATCTGGCAGGCAACGAAACGTTTCCAAACAAGTTCGTATACCCGCCACTCCGGTTTCGGAAGATGGTCTTTCAAGGATTCCGGAGTGCGGGTGACGTCGGTTGGACGGATGGCTTCGTGCGCACCCTGGGTTAAACCTTTTCGGCGATAGACGGGCGATTGTTCCGGCAGAAAGGGGTCGCCGAATGTCTGCTTGATATAATCCCGGCAGGATCGGACCGCGTCATCGGCCAATGCAAATGAATCGGTACGCATGTAGGTGATTAAACCTACCGGCCCATCCCCCAGGTCAATGCCTTCGTAAAGGTGCTGGGCTATGGACATGGTCCGCCCCGGCGCAAAACTGCAATAGGTTGAAGCGGCCTGCTGCAGGCTGCTGGTGATAAAGGGAGGTGGCGGACGTTTATGGACGGAACGAACGGATACATCCTGAACCGTCAACATTCGGCTCTCGAGATCCTGAAGAACGGTTTGCACCTCCGATTCACTGTGCAAACTGACTTTTTCATCGTTAATCCGTACCAGCCGGATGATGAAGGGCGTCAACGGATCGATCCGCTTCTGCACACGGGCTCCCACCAACCAGAAATTCTCCGGAACAAAAGCGCGTATCTCGGCTTCCCGCTCACAGACCAGACGCAAGGCCACCGATTGAACCCGTCCCGCACTCAATCCGCGTTTAACCCACTTCCACAACAACGGACTAACCTTGTATCCAACCAACCGGTCCAGGATACGACGTGCCTGCTGGGCATCCACGCGGCTCTGGTTGATGATGCCCGGGTGTGCAAAGGCTTCCCGAACTGCACGCGGAGTGATTTCGTTGTATTGTACACGGTGAAAAATGCGTTCCCCGCGTTTATCTTTCAACAACTCCCATAAATGCCAGGCTATCGCTTCCCCTTCCCGGTCCGGATCAGGCGCCAGGTAAATGGCATCCGCCTGCTGGGCATACTTCTTAAGATCCCCGATGACATTCATCCGTCCCTTGACATTCGTATATTCAGGTGCGAACCCATGTTCAACATCAACACCGAGGGTTTTGATGGGCAAGTCACGAACATGCCCCATGGAGGCTTTTACGATAAAATCCTTGCCAAGGATTTTATTGATTGTCTTTGCCTTGGCCGGCGATTCCACGATTACCAGATTTGCACCCATCCGGACCCTTCCTTCCCTACCTTAGGTTCGAGTCACCTGGCGGCCAGGCAACATTCGAATCAGTCGACGCATCTCCAATGATAAAAGGGCCACCTGCACCTCCGATGCCCCCAGTCCCGATTCACGTATCAAAGAATCAATATCCCGTTCATCCCCCACCGGTATAAGTTCAAACACCCGTTGGTCAACTTCAGACAGGCGCGGGCTGGACGCTTCAGTCGATTCTCGTCTTGGAATCAAAAACGAGAATTCCTCGAATATGTCCGCGGCATCGGTCACCAACACGGCACCATCCCGAATTAAGGCATGACAGCCGGCCGACCGTGGATTATCGATGCGTCCAGGTACCGCAAATACTGTCCGCCCCTGTGTCATGGCCATTCGTGCGCTGATCATGGCCCCACTCTTGTGATCAGCTTCAACGACGATAACACCTTTGGAGAGACCACTGATAATCCGGTTGCGCATGGGGAAAGTCGTCCGGTCAGGCGCCCGACCCATGGGGAACTCACTGATTACCGCACCCTGCTTGGCAATGGATACCGCCAAGTCCCGGTTGGATTCGGGATATAAACAATTCAAGGCACCTCCCAGGACCGCCAGCGTACGTCCCTTGGTTGCGATGGCGGCACGGTGAGCGGCTGTATCAATGCCCAAGGCAAGACCGCTGACAATGGTAAATCCGGACTGCGACAGTTGACTGGACAAGCGTTCCGCAACAGCCGTTCCATAATGCGTGGGATGACGGGTCCCTACCACGCCGATTGCCTGTTGGTCAGCCAATGTCAGGTGTCCCTGTACATACAAGGCAAGCGGCGGATCATGAATGGTCTTCAGGAACGGTGGATATTCCGAATCCACTTGCGTAACAATATGTGCTCCAACGCCTTCTGCCTTATCAACCTCATCCTCCGGAGACACCTTGCCACGTTGCTCCAGAAAGGCCTCCACGACATTGGCAGACACGTCCGGTGTAGATCGAAGCATGGATGGATCGGCGTCAAATAGACAGGCTGCAGACCCGAGATACTGGACCCAGGACCGGACCGAGACGGGCCCGATCTTTTGCATGGCATTCAGCGCAATGTAGGCGTTTCGTTCGTCCATGGTTACCAGCACCAATCACCTAACAGGTGGAGTTAATTAGCAGGTTTCCGCTATCCTGGCAACCGTGGAGTTTATTTGTTTCGAGGATGACGATTCAGCATACGCCATGACGCGACTCAAGACCGGGGAAACAAGGAATGTATGGGACACGATTACCCGGAGAACATGAAAGTGGAAGTATACCCGACATTACGGCGCCTGGATCTGGCGGAGACCTTGCGCTCGTGCGAACCGCCGTCGGCGGTCATGCTGTACTGAACGTCTGGCATGTCTTCGCCCACGCACTCGCTCTCCTGCCTTCTCTTCGTCCTCGCCATCTTCACAACCGCTTCCGTCCTTGTCCTGACAAGCCTCTCGGCGAAGCGGGATGCGTTCGGCTGTCGCCGCACTTCGCCGCGACACTCGCGGCGGTCGGTCCCCGCCTCTCGGCGGCTCCCGCCTGCTGCGCCCTTCATGCGGCGGGCGCTACAGCAGTTCCGAGGCAGCACCGGCTCCGTGCACCCCGCCACACTCTCCAACTGTAATTGGTGATCCACCTGCTTGACCGCACACACGGCCCGTGTTATGGATAGTGCTGATTTGTGCGGCATGAACCGGAATAGTACCATAAAGGGTGACGCGCATGAGTAGTCGTTGGCTCTCCGTGCAGGAGATCGCGGTGCATCTTGGCGCGAGTAGGGACACGGTCTACCGTTGGATCGAGGACCGAAAACTGCCGGCGCACAGGATTGGACGCTGCTGGAAGTTCAAGCTGGAAGAAGTGGACGAATGGGTCCGGGCCGGGAAAGCGGCGGACGAGGATGAAGACGAGCAGCCATGAAACCGGAACCGCCAATCGAAAAGAAGACCGTCTGCGACGGACTGCTAGCGCTGTTCGAGCAGAACCGGCGCTGGTTGCTTTTCTTTGGCACCGGCACGTCGCGCGCGCTCCACAAAGATTTTGGGATGCCCGCTCTCCAGAAGCATCTGGGAGAGGAGTTGGCCGCCGAACCCGAATGGGCGCGGGTGGCCACCGAACTGAAGGCAGGGAAGACACTTGAACAGGCACTGGACGGAACGGGGGCCGGCCTTGCTCCGGCAACCAAGGCCAAGTTCCGGAAGGTGACGGGGGACTTTGTCGCCAAAGTTGATCGCCGGTTCCGTGACCAACTGCTGACGCGCCAACAGCAATGGGTCGGCACACGCCTCTTGAAGACGCTGATCGGCCGCCTCCCGCCGCGCAATCCCCGGCTGTCCGTCATCACGTCCAACTATGATATGCTCATCGAGTATGCCTGCTCCGCGCATGGGTTTCGCTGGACGACCGGATTTGTCGGCGGCCTGATCCGCACATGGAACTGGGAGGCAGCGCAGGACAGCCTGCTCCAGTCCCGCATTGACCGGGACGGCGCTCGTGGCGCTTTGCTTGCCAATCGGTTGCCCAGAGTCGAACTCTTCAAAGTGCATGGTTCCATCAACCGTTTTACCATGCAGGGCCGCCAGGTTGAGTGCAACCTGTGGACTGATGGCTCACCGGCCGGGATCGAACGCGACCTCGCCGTGCCAGGCGGTCAGAAGTTTGAACAGGTTGCGGTCGGCAACATGGACACGATGTCGCGCGCCGCGCACGCTCAGGAAGAGGCCCAAGCTTTCATGGCGATCGGGTACGGATTCAACGACCCCCATCTCCACCAGAAGTTGCTGACGCGGGTTCGGGAACGAAATTGCCCTTTGGTAGTGCTGACGCAGGACCTCGATCCCGCTATGATTGCCGAACTGGGCAAGCATGGCGACCACGTGTGGGTGCTCGTCGCCCCGCGACTCGATGGAGGCGGGAATGACGAGTCAAGAACGGTAGTATACATGCCGGGACAGGCAAGCCCAGTTTTCCTGAATGACGAACGGCTTTGGGATTGTGATGTGTTCGCGACAAAGATACTTGGAGGATAGCCCTATGCCCTTTTTCCCCTTCGATCTCAATAGCGCCGCCAAAGATCCGTACTACGCCGGTTTCGTGGCCGCCGTGGATACTCGAAAGGTCATGCTGGACGTCCCCGACGACAGCCTTGAGCGGATCAGCGTCGGCAAGCTCGCTGTCCTGCCCATCCCGCAACCGGATGCTTGGCTAGTTGGGTTCATTGACCGTGTCGTCTGCAAGGCCCAGTACGTTGCAGGTCCATCCGATGACTCCGAGGCGGTTGGCGGGAAGGACAATCAAGGGCAACTCATGCCCATGCTGACGCAGGGGAACGCCGTCACCATTACCCTTGTCGGCGCCATCCAGCGTCAAACGAATAGCGGGGGCAAAATCGGCTATCGATTTACCCGTTCGCTCATCTCTGTACCGGATGTGCATGCCTCCTGCTTCGTTCTTCGTGAGAAGGCCCTCGAAACCTTCATGGGGCTTCTGGCCAAGGCCGGTGACACAGAGCATGCTCTCGCGGTCGGCCACTACACGCTCGACCCTACCGCCACGGCCTATCTCGACGGCGACCGGTTCTTCCAGCGCCACGCCGCCCTGCTAGGCAGTACCGGTTCCGGCAAGTCCTGGACCGTCGCCACGATCCTCGAACGCGCCGCCCGCCTGCCATCAGCCAACCTGATCGTGCTCGACCTCCACGGCGAATACGGGCAACTCGGCTATGCGCGCCAACTGCGCGTGCCGGGGCCGGATGACCTCGATTCGCCGGCGCCGGGACTGCTGTTCCTTCCCTATTGGCTGATGAACGCAGAGGAACTCATTGCCATGTTCGTGGACAGCGGTGAGTTCACCGCCCACAATCAGGCCATGGTGCTGCAACGGGAGGTCGAGAAGGGGAAGCGCCTTTTCATCGAGCAACAGGCCAAGAAGGACATCCTCCCCGCCCTAACTGTGGACAGTCCGGTCCCGTTCGCGCTGGAAGATGTCATCGCCACCATTGCCGAACTCAACAGCGAGATGACTCAGGGCGCACGTGGTCTCAAGCAAGGCGACTTTCACGGTCAGTTCGGCAGGTTCCTGGCCCGTGTTGATCGCAAATTGAAGGACAAACGCTATGGATTCCTCTTCCAGACGCCCAAAGCTCTACACTCCTACGACGCCTTTCACGCGCTCGCCCGTCAACTCCTGGACTTCGCCGAAGACAATGCCCGCATCAAGGTCATTGACTTCTCTGAAGTCCCCACAGACGCCTTGCCCATCATGCTTGGCATCGTTGCCCGCCTGGTCTACTACCTGCAATTCTGGATGCCCAAGGAGAAACGTCACCCCGTGGCCCTGATCTGTGACGAAGCCCACATCTACCTACCCCGCGACGGAACAAATCCCAATGAGAAACGCGCCATCGCCTGTTTCGAGAAGGTTGCCAAGGAAGGCCGGAAATACGGTGTCTCCCTCGTCATTGTCAGCCAGCGGCCGTCCGACGTGAACGACACCATCCTCAGCCAGTGCAACAACGTCGTCGCCCTGCGCCTGACCAACGCAGCCGACCAGGCTGTGGTCAACCGATTGATGCCAGAGAGCCTCACCGCCCTCCTCGAAATGCTGCCCATCCTCGACGTGGGCGAAGCCCTGGTCGTCGGTGACGCTGTCCTGCTCCCCAGCCGCATCCGCATGAACCCGCCGACGGAGAAGCCCATCAGCGCGACCATCGACTTCTGGACCGAGTGGAGCGCACCGGATAAGAAACCCGATTGGGAACTGGCCGCCGAGAACATGCGCCGCCAGCGGAGGCGTTCCTCATGAAGCGACGCCCATACGGTGGCGTGAATCTTGATGACGGCGTGGCCCTCGCGACTGATGAGGAGTTCGGACTGCTGTTCGTTGACGTCCGCCCGGATGTGCGGGCCGCCCTCCAAGGCTGGATCGCCGAGGACGGGCAGGAAGCAATTCTCTTCGGAGGCCAGATTGGCACCGGAAAAACAACCCTCCTGAACGGGGTTCTGCGCGGCTATGCCGACCCAGCTGTCATCCGCATGCGCTTCGACACTGCCTGCATTGACGCCACCGATGGCGGCTACGTTCTGCTGTTGCTCGGGCAGGTGCTGAACTCGTGCCTCGCCTACGGCGTGTCGGCGGATGGCTGCGGACTGGCTATCGCGGACTTCGCGCCGCTCGAATGTCCCAACTGGGCCACCCTCGCCCGGGTACTCACGATTCCGCCCGAAAGTCTCGCCATCGCGGACCGCTTGCGGCAATTCGCCGCCCAGGTGACACCCAATGGCGACCACGTGCGCCGCGCCTGCGGCGCGTTGCTGGATCGCCTTGCGCGGCAGTTGAACCGCAATCCGATCCTCGTAGCCGATGGCGTGGACAAGTTTGCACTCCAATCGTCCGATTACGACTCCCTAAAAAAAACGCTGGCCTTCCTGGCGTGCCGCAAGACGCTCTTCGAGGTTAATGCCGTGCATCTCTTCCGGGAGGACGATTTTCGCAAGGGCATCCGAAAGCTCTTCATCGGCGGTATATCGAACCCAGATGCGCAGGCCTTGTTTACGAAGCGCCTGGGCGCATACGCCCCCATGTACAGCAAGGCATTCCCGCTACTGGCGGAATACGCAGGTGGCAACGCCCGCCAGGGCCTGCGCCTCCTGAATGCGTACTATTACCATCGTATGCAGAAGCACGCTGCTCACGAAGCGGCGATAGGGGAAGCTTGTCACCGGGCAAGCATCGACATCCTGAATATCCCCGCCGGCCGTTTTCCCGTCGAAGTACTCAACGCCGTTGGGAAGGTCGGCTATATGGAGGGCAGCCTGCCCAACGACAGCGAAATGCACACTGCCCTGGACATCAACGACGCGCTCTATCGCAACTGGATTCTCATCGAGCGGGACCCCTTACCTCAAACGCCTACGCGCTGGCCTGCCCGCATCAATCCCTTGCTTGCGCGTGCATTTGAATGGAGCGCGCCAACCCCTCCGAGCGCTGAAGAACAGGCCGTTCTTGAATGGGCCAGACAGCACGGAATCAGCCCCTTGGGACTCAATGCGCCGGTTAATGACCGGGGCGAGCCGGATTGGGGCGCTTGTCAGACCAGAATCGAATCGTCCAGTTCTTCGGAGGATGACGCGCTCAATGTGGTCGGTCTGCTGGAGTCCATCGGCGCCGGACTCTTCGGCGTTGAACGGCAGGACCGCATCATCGTTGCCTATAAGGAGCGTGGCAACCTCGAAGCCGTCCGC
>MHBQ01000119.1:0-147 GCA_001803315.1 Lentisphaerae bacterium RIFOXYC12_FULL_60_16 | reverse complement strand
GAGAACCGTATTCACGCTCATCGAGCACATAATCGACACCAGCAGCGCAAAAACTGCAATACTCAAAACGATCCTGGTCCGCTTCATCTCTCAATACTCCATTATTCGATTGATTCGGTTCATGCAATCATCCATCCAAACGCGGAA
>MHBQ01000118.1 GCA_001803315.1 Lentisphaerae bacterium RIFOXYC12_FULL_60_16 | reverse complement strand
TGGTCGGCGGAGGCATCGGCATTGGCAAGTTCGTAGAAGGCCGTGGTATGGCCGTTTGAGCCGCCGAGCAGGCCGCATGCTTCCAGCGGGGCGGCCTTTTGTGCCGCGTGGATCATGGCGTCATAAACCGTCCGGCTGATGGTTAATGGCATGGCGGTCAGATCCTTACTTCAGGTCGCAGGTGGCGGGCGTTTCGTCCTTGAGTTCCGTGATCGTCGGCGTGGCGCCGCACAGCGGACAGGACGGATTCCGCTTGAGGGGGACGTTCCGGAACGTCGTCTTCAAGGCGTTGTAGACCAGCAGGCGGTTGGTCAGGAGTTCTCCCTGGCCCAGCAGGAACTTGACCGCCTCGGTGGCCTGCAAGGTTCCCATCACCCCGGCGAGCACGCCAAGAACCCCGGCCTGAGAGCAGGAGGGGACCGCACCGGCTGGAGGGGGTGCCTGGAAGATGCACCGGTAGCAAGCCGTTTCGCCGGGCACCACGGTGATGGTTTGTCCGTCGAAACGGAGGATGCCGGCATGGGAATAGGGCTTGTGCGCAAAATGGCAGGCGTCGGCAACCAGGAACTTCGAGGGAAAATTATCGGTGCCGTCGATGACGAAATCATAATCCTTGAGGACCGCCTGCGCATTGGCGGCGGTCAGGCGTTCCCGGCGGGTGATCACCCGAACGTCCGGGTTGATGGCCCGCATCTTGTCGGCGGCGGAATCGACCTTGGGACGTCCCAGATCGGGTGTGGCATGGATGATCTGCCGTTGCAGGTTGGTCAGGTCGACGGTATCCGCGTCGATCAAGCCGATCGTACCGACGCCTGCCGCAGCCAGGTAGAGGGCGGCGGGTGATCCGAGTCCCCCGGCGCCCACGATCAGGACCCGCCCGGCGAGGAGGCGGGCCTGTCCCTTGCCGCCGACCTCGGGCAGGATGATATGCCGCGAGTAACGCTCGATCTGTGCATCGGTGAGGTTCATGCTACGCTCCTTGATAGGCTTTATGCCCCGTAAATCGGCACCAGATAGGTCTCCTCGAAATCAAACCCCGGCAAATCCAGGTGGATTTCAAGTTCCCAGAAAACGGGTGATGTTCCGCCAAGCCGGGTTGACGGTAGACCGGACGGAACCTCGAAACGCAGGTCGACCCGTTTGCCCGGCATCACGGACCGGTTCGGGGCAAACTGCCAGGTCGTACTCCATTGTTCCTCATGTACCAGGTGGGTGCTTTGGTTCTTTCCGCTACCAGTCTGTTCGTACCATTCCTTTACACAGCGCAACGTCAGGTGTCCGCCTTGGGCGGCGCCGATACCGTCTGAAGGCTGCCAGCGGATCGTGACGGGTTTACCGATGGAATACGGAAATTCCAGGAAATCGATACGCGATCCTCCGAACTTGAATGCCCGGCCAACCCGCAAGAAGGCTTCCCACCAGACCAGGATGAGCACGAGATCGAACACAACAACAATCATCCTGACCATCACCGGACTGGTCGTTGCGAAAGCCCAATAGTTGAAGATGGACAGGAAAAGGCTGAGTCCTGCGGCGCCTGCGACCGCTTTGACGGCCCGCGACCAGCGTGGAGGCGCAAAGCCGGAAGGATCCCACCGGTAATCCTGGCGCGCCGGGTTGCCGGCATGCCGCAGGGCGGCAGAAAGGCGATGGCGTTCGGCGAGGAACTGGCGTGTCGCCATGCCTTCAACCCCAAGCCCGGCCAGCGCAAATACGGCGCCCATGACGGTGAGTACCCACCACGGCGCATGTACCCCGGATGGGTCGACCGGGATGACGCGCAGGCCGACCAGCATGATCAATATGCCCACAACCATAAAGATTCCACCGAACGCATAGGCACCCCACGTGGGGAACCCGGTGCGCGAGCCGCGCGGTTCGGTACGGCCTGCCAGCCGATGGGGTTCGCTGGATGTCGTTATTTGATCAGGCGTCACGCTTTCTACCTTTCATCACAGGCCGGCGCCACCGCCCATGAAGTACAGAAACTCAACCCGGTCCCCATCCTTGAGGATGGTGGTCTCGAATTGCTTACGTTCCAAAATTTCGCCGTTTACCTCCACGGACACCATGTCGGGCATTTTCACCTTCTGGTGTTCCAGCAGGGCGGGAATTGCCAGGCCGTCCGGCAGGTCCTTGGTTTCTCCATTGATGGTCAATTTCATGGTCGTCCTTTCTGTTTATATCATGGCAAGGCTTTGTTCAAGGTCGCTGATGATGTCATCGGGATGTTCGATCCCAATCGAGAGTCGCACCAGGTTGTCGGATACACCGACTGCCGCGCGGTCTTCCACGGACATCTCACGGCAGAACGTCGATGCCGGGTGGATCACCAGGGTCCGTACCTCACCGATGTTGGCGAGGTTCCGGGCGCGTTTCAGACCGTTGATGAACCGGAAACATGATGTCCGGTCGGCGAGTTCCAGAGTCAATACGGCCCCATAACGCCCACCAAACTGGCGTTGTGCCAGCGCCTGGTCAGGGTGATCAGGCCGGCCGGGATAACGAACCCGATCCACCCGTGGGTGTCCGGCCAGGAACTGTGCCACCTGGCCGGCATTGGCGCAATGGCGTTCCATCCGGATGGCCAGGGTATCGACACCGATCATCATGAGGAATGCATTGAACGGGGAGAGACAGCAGCCAAGATCGCGGACGACCTGACTCCGGAGGTAGGACAGGAAAGCCAGGTTTCCGATCCGTTTATGGAGGGGATGCAGGTGGGCGTACCGCGGGCTGGACCAATCGAACGTTCCGCAGTCAACGATGATGCCACCGATGGCATGGCCATGCCCATTGATGAATTTCGAGGTGGAATGGATGACCAGATTGGCGCCGATCGTTTTCGGGCGAAGCAGGACCGGTGTGGCGAGGGTGTTGTCCACGGCAAAGACCACGCCGTGCTCGTGCGCGACACCGGCAATGGCCGCAAGGTCGGGAACGTCCAGTTTGGGGTTTCCAATGGATTCAACGAAGATGAGCCGGGTCCGGTCCGTAATGGCCTTGCGATAGGCATTGGCGTCGGTGGCTTGGACGAAACGGGTGACGATACCGTACCGGCTCAAGGTCCGGCTGAACAGGGAATGCGTCCCTCCGAACAGGCTGTTGCCCGCTATGATCTCATCACCGGTTCCGGCCAGGGCCAATGCCGTGGCGCTGATGGCTGCCATGCCCGAAGCGCATGCCAAGGCGCCCTGCGCCGCTTCCAACGCCGTGATCCGGCGTTCGAATTGGGTTACCGTTGGATTGGCGATTCGCGAATAGACGTACCCGGGTTCCCGGCCGGAAAAAACCGCTTCCAGGGATTCCGCGGTCTCGTAGGCAAACGCGGTGCTCTGGACGATGGTGGGGGTAGTCGCGCCCGTTTCCGGATCGGGTTTGACTGCGTCATGGAGAACGCGGGTGTCCATATGTTGCGGTTGCGCATGCATCAGATGCCGCCTCCTTTTCCATCAGCCAGTCCGGGCTGAACGAATCCCCATGCGATGCGGTGCCATGCCCGTTCATGGACATAGAACCCGAAGATTTTCACGGCCGAATCGATAAGACTTATGCCCAGGGCGATCCGCAGAGAACCGGTGAACCACCACCCGATCAGGCAGGTTCCGAGGGTGCCTGCCAGACGCCAAGTTAGCGCCTTGACGATGCTTCGTCGATGCAACTCCAGTTTTGAGCCTGTTTCCAGGGGCATATGAATGGCTCCGCTCATCCGTCAAATGGACCAGTTTCCTGCGTGCAAACCGCATTCCTTGTGTTCGGGTTGTTCCCACCACCAGCGTCCGGCGCGGGGGTCTTCGCCCGGTTCAACCGGCCGCGTGCAGCACGCGCAACCGATGGATGGATATCCCCGGTCGATCAACCGGTTGTAGGGCAGGTGATGTTTTTCGATATAGGCATGGACATCTTCGGAAGACCAGTTGATCAGGGGATTGATCTTCACGATGTTCCCATGCGTCGAATCCCGTTCAATCATGGCCAGTCCGTTGCGAGTGACGTTTTCATCCTTGCGCTGACCGGTTACCCAGGCGTCGAGGCCTGACAAGGCCCGGTGAAGCGGTTCGACTTTGCGGATGAAGCAGCATGTCCGTCGAGCTTCCAGGCTCTTCTTGAAGGAGAACAGGCCTTCTTCGGTTTCAAGCTTTTGAACCGTCTCATGCCGGGGGAAATACCATTCGATCCGGATGCCGAGGGTTTTCCGGACAGCATCAGCGCAGGCATAGGTTTCTTCGGGGAGTCGCCCGGTATCGATTGAGAACACGCGGACATCCTTGCGTATTGAAGCCGCCATGTGGATAAGGACGGTATCCTGCAGGCTGGTGGCGACCGCAATTCGGGGATGAAATCGGTCCAATGCCCACCGCAGGACGTCTTGGGGGGAGCCGTCTCCCTGGTATTCCTTCGCAGGATCAGTATTTTCCGTTGTCATACACCCAGCCTCCACCTGCTGACTCATATAAACAAGATCAATATAATAATGTTGATCATATAAGTAAAGTATAATATTTTAGAGATGGACAGAGCGTATTCATTTATGTGTGTTTGATGGGGAGTTTTGGGTAAATAATCGGTGGTGGATTGAAGGATATTTGAATGACAACCGATAACGACGATTGGAAAATAATCGAGCGTGTTCGGGCTGGGGATGATTATGCCTTTGATGCGTTGATGGAGCGTTATTCGCGCCCGATTATGAATTTCATATACCGGATGATCGGGAATGCGGCGGAAGCGGAGGATGTGACTCAGGAAGTGTTTGTCCGGGCCTTTCAGAATATTCAAAAGCCGGCGTTGTACCAGACGACAGCGGCGTTTTCGACGTGGTTGTTCCAGGTTGCACGTAATGCGGCACTGGACTGTCTCAGGCGGAAGAAACGGCATCCGGAAACGTCCCTGACCGCCCTTGAAGACGGTGGCGACACGACCCCCGGCGCCGGACCTACCGCCGCCGAGGCGGCCGTCGCACGGGAAACCGGCGAGCGAATTGCCGCGGCGGTGGCCCTCCTGCCGGAAGATCAGCGAACGGCGATCCTCCTCTCGGAATATGAGGACTTTTCCGATGCCCAGATTGCGGCCGTTATGAAGTGTACGCGGAAATCGGTCGAAGCGCGTCTGTACCGCGCGC
>MHBQ01000117.1 GCA_001803315.1 Lentisphaerae bacterium RIFOXYC12_FULL_60_16 | reverse complement strand
CGGAGCGGAAGCCCCGGCGCAAAGGCCGGTTTCCCACGGTTGTATCGTACCGTCAGCGCATATCCGGTTGACCCGCGGCGTGGAATCCAGTGACAGGCGAACGATCACCCCTAACGGCTGATCAACACCCCCTCCCGTCCCCGCACATGCATTCCTTGTCGGTTGTGTTCCTTTCAGAAGTTCCAGCCGAAGTTGTATTTGTCGCTGTGAACACCATCGAGCATGATCAGGTCGTGGTGGACCGGCTGCTCGGTGCGCAGTTCGGCGATCATGTCGCGAATGCCCTCCGCGGAATGCAGCGCGGTCAGGGCCTTGTCGAATCCCGCCGAGCGCAGGATGCCGTCCCACATTGAGAACCCATGGATGGGCCAGCGGGTGAGCGCCAGCGCCTTATCGAGCACCTTGATGGGGTTCCTGTCGCGAAAGGTGTTCAGGAATGGCAGGAGCTTGACCGCGGTGCCCTGCACGGCGGTGCAGTGATCGTCCATGTTCAGCGGTTCGGGGCCGGCATCGAGCATCCCGAACTCGTACGGACAAAGGATGTCCACCAGTCCCTCGCGCGCCCAGGTGGCCAGGTCCAGCCCGTAAAACGCGCAGATCGCGCCGTTGGCCGGCACGGTCGCCATGATCGTCACGGGCTTGCCGCCGGCGGCCTTGTACAGCACGGCGCGCTGGCCGCGCATGTATTCGGTGACAAACTCCGCCCGCACCGCCTGGGCGTCCGGATGGTTCTCGGGAAGCTTCCCGGGGTCGCGGCCGTGTTTCTCCAGGAACCGTTGTCGCACCGGTTCCTCGTACAGCACCGCTGGCAACCCCCGGACATACACGTTATTCACGCCGTTGGCGCCCAATTGGACCACCTCGGCCAACAGATCGTAAAACGCCTGCCGGACCTCGGGATAAGCGTAGCTGAGCCGGTTGACCGGCCGGCCGTCGATGTCGATGCACCGCCACTCGGGGTGCTCATCGTAGAACCGCGAGTGGGCAGCCTGATAAGGACATGGCGCCCCGATGTGGGCCATGCGGTGGTAGCCCAGCGTCTGCATACCCAACCGGTGCGCCGCCTCGAAATAGTGCCGCGGCACACAGATACCGTCACGCTGGAACCGGGACAGCCTTCCGTAGTACTTCGGCAACTCCGGAGAGGGGTGTTGATCAGCAAGAATGGACGCCGTGTCGATGCGGTGGGAATCAAGACCCGTCGTGTACTTGGCCATCCCGTACATGTCGATGCCGAGCGAGAGGATATCCACCTGCTGCCGGGCCGCGTGATCGACCTGCCAGGTTGCATCGGCGACGTCGCCGGGCTCGCCATGGAGCATCAAATCACCGTCATCCGTCACATGCACCAGGTACCGGGACACCGGCGTGGCACGCGGCGCACCGGCCCGGCGCGCGGCGATGTAGCCGATCGAGATCCGCATGTCGATGTCCATGGCGATGGTCAGCGTCTCACGGCCGTTCAACTCGACCGTCCGCCAGCGCACCTCCTGGAACCCCTGGCACTCCGCCGTCGCCCCGTGATCGTAACGGAGCCGGTCGAAGCAGCGGTCAGCGTCCAGCTTGAGCCGGATGCCGTCGCACATGTTGATGTGCATCCCGATGCAGAGATCGTAGCGGCCGGTCAGCGGCAGCGGAATCCGCAACGGCGGCACCTTGGCATTGGGCGAGGCCATCGCCAGCGTACCGGAGAAGCTCGCTGTCTCGTAGTCCATGATCTGCCAGGCATCGATCCGCGAAACCCGGCCGCGAGCGGTCGGCGGCACGACGCACTCCATGTCGGTCAACATCCAGTCGGGTGGTATGGGGTTCGGCATGGTCGAGTACTCCGTCCTTTTGACATCCACTGATCAGGAAATCGCTTTTCGGACGGCACGGGCACACGCCCGCTGTGAACCGGCCTAAGGAAGCGCTTTCACGGGGAAATGATAGCTGAGGCGGGATGGAAGGTTCAAGCAGGGAGGTACGGAGGGATGCGTGGAAAAACATCTCAACAACGTTTCCACCGGCAATTTCCAGCCTCCCGCCAATACCCGTTCCACCGCTTCCTCCTGTCCGTGAGATGCCGTGGTAGTATCCGGCCCCATCGGCCTTGATGCGAGCGTGTCTCATGGTGTCTCCTCCCGGGGACCGGACCATCTGGTCCCCTATACCGTTAAAGGAAACAGCAGGTGCAATTTCCATAAATTTCTGCAAATATTTGTCTTCCAGGGACGAGGGGGCATTCGGTAGTCAATTTGCCCTGGTGCAAGTAGGCAACACAAGAATCCAGATCCTGAACGTACACCTTGCTCCACCCAGATTTCTCAGCTTTAGAAAGGTTCGGTGACAGACCGCGTGAAGACGAGGGCAGAGCGAGAGGATGATGGATTTCCGACGATTTCCCCGTTATGGGAGGATGCATCGAGAATCCAGGGACACACGAACTAACTCACATGCTTTCCCCACCGCCGCATCCGCGATCACCCGCCTTCGCGCGGACGCTTCGGCGTGGCACGTCGACCGCGGCTACCGTGTCAGAAATGGTGACGCCGAACAAAAGGAAACCGATTGCCTTCGCGGCGAGGTATGATGTACAGTCATACCGACATTAAAGCAGGAGGTTCTCATGAGCGTGGCGAAGATTGCGATCACCCTCGAACAGGATGTTCTTAGCGAGCTCGACCGGCTTGTGCGAAGGCATATATTCCCCAACCGCAGTCGAGCCATCCAGGAGGCAGTCAGGGAAAAGATGACACGGCTGTCGTTCAACCGGCTTGCCAATGAGTGTGCAAAACTCGACCCCAAGGCGGAGCAAGCTATCGCGGAGGAAGGAATGTCCGGGGAGGTCGCCGCATGGCCAGAATATTGAGAGGCGACATCGTTTGGGCAGACCTGAACCCGGTCAAAGGGCATGAGCAGGCCGGGCTGCGCCCCGCCCTTATCCTTAGCCCTGAAATATTCAATCAACGATCAGGAACCGTCATTGCCATGGCTCTGACGAGCCAGCCCCAGAAGGCAGGCTTCCCCCTAACCATGGAGATTGCCAGTGTGGTCCTGCCGAAACCAACCTGGGTGAAGATTAGCCAGATCCGAACGCTCTCCGTTGAGCGCCTCGGCAAACGCATGGGACACGTTTCAGATTCCGAAATGAGCCAGATCATCGAAGGGCTCAATGAAATCATCGGCGAACAAAGCACTGCTGGTTATCGGCACTAGCGCGCCTCAGCCAGAGCGCCAGCGTTGGGCAAAAGAAGCCAGCGACAGACGAACGATCATCCCCATGGCCTTCTCTCCGGAACACCGGCGGGGCCGGCAGGTTGCACCGTCTTCCTCGGCATGAAGGATATTGATTCCTCACGGCATGGCGGTAAACAGTTTGGCGCCGTGCGGTTCCAGGGCAACCGACAGTTTCTCCCGCCTGCCATCGAGGGTGCATTGTGCCCACAAGTCACGGATCTTCACACCGCCGGGAATCCCGAACGCGGAAAATTCCAGCTCCGGCGACTGGCCCGGGGCATCCGACAGGTTGAAGAAGGCCACGGCATATCCACCCGTGGACAACGGCTTGATCTGGATCGGCCATGCCGCGTCCTGGTTCGTGGTAATGGAGGGCTTGCCAAGGACATCCTGGTTGACGGCAATCACCGCTTCATTGCACAGAATGTTCCGGGTGGTTTCATCCATCGCATCCGGAATGCAGTCAATCAGGAGGGGGCTGGGTCGAATAGCCCAGCACGTGAAACAGGCAACCAGTTCGTTCACACTCAGGCGCTTGCCATCCCGGGGCAGGATGGCCGTCATATCCAGATCAAACCAGTGCCCGGGACCGATTATCGGGTTCCACGCCTCGTTTCCAAAACCGTTCTTCACAACCGAATCCCAGGTGGGACCGGTATCCCCATTGGATCGCCAGAGGTTGCAGAGCCGCGCCACCTCCCGGGCATCCTGCAGTTGAACCGAGGTCGTTACGCTGTAGACGATGTCCCGCGGGCATTGCCGCAACGCACGGCTCATTCGCCCGGCAAGTTCCATATCCGTATGGGCCCAGTCATACTTGAAATAATCGATTCCCCAGGCCGCCCATTGCGCGACATCCTCCGCCTCATGCCTGGTCAAACCGATATACTTGCGCGGACAGGCCGGATGCCGGGGAAAATTGCTGTCGATACACCCGGAGGTCGTCCCGCAGCCTTCGGTGCCCCACGGGACCACATACGGGCCGGAGTAGATCCCCATCTTCAAGCCAAGGGCATGCACGGCGGTGCAAAGTTTTCCCATATCGGGAAATCCGTCATGCGGAATGATGGCATTGAAAACTCCACCGCGCTGGTTCGACTGCCAGCCGGAATCCAGGTTGACATAGGAGTAGCCGCGTGCGGCCAGGCCGGAACTGACCATGCCGTTGGCAATGCGCAGGATCTTGTCAGCGTTGATTTCACTACGGAAACAGTTCCAGCTGTTCCATCCCATGGGCGGAGTCAAGGCCAGGGAATTGTCCGCTATGATGATTTTCAGGAGCTTCTCCGCCTTGCCGTGCCGGTTCGATACCCGCACCAGCACCTGGCATACACCCTCCCTGACCGCCTTCCCGCTGATCCGGCCGTTGACGGCATCCAACATGAGTCCGGCAGGCAATTCTTCTGCCGAGAAATGCAACGGACGCTCACCAACCACCGGAATGGTGTAAAGGAAATCCTTGCCGGGAGAAGCCCCATGAACATCCGGCCCCTGGATCTGCGGAACCCCCTCATCCCACGCAGCGGCCGATGCAAGGATGGTTTTTGGATCACGTTCTGTATTCATCACGCCTTCTCCCTGTTTTTAATATTTGACCTGTCTGAATTTGCATACCAATCAGCAGTTAAATCTTCACCCCATCATGCAGGGCAAATCGTTCGCGTTCAATTATTGAGTTTTAGTCGAACCTAATATTTCTGGTTTGCAGACGTTCTTATGGTACAAACCGGGACATGGATTCGTGTATTCATTGCGACGGTTGAACCTGACAGGGGAATCTACCATGAAATTCGTACGGAATAGCACCATCGAAAAACCGATGATCAACCGCTTGTCCTGCAGAAGGTCCATCGCCGGCTTTATCCTCTGCAGCTCGCTCACCCTGGCCACCGCCGACACCTTGAACCTGGGGGCAAAATCGCATGATGGAACCTTCGACGGTTTCGAGGATGGCCGGTTTCTGTTCCGGACCGCCGAGGGCCGCGAAATAAAGGAACCCCGGTCATCCGTTCGGAAGCTCAACCTGACGGAACCGCGCCAGGTGGCGCTCACCCGGACATCAAAGCGAGAACCGGACAAGCTGACAATGACCGGGTACGAGAACGGTAAATTTGCCGTCAAGGCCGACGGCAAGGAATCAACCATCCCGGGCATGCAAGTGCGCTCCATCACGGTTGAGATGGACTTTCAGGCCTTCGGCGCCATGGAACAAGCGGACACCCCCCGTCCGGTCCAGCCGATCGACATCAGCGGCCTGACCGCCCGGCAGGACCTGACCGCCGAACAAACCGCCGTCCTGAAGCAATACCAGGCCGCCAACGGGAAATATAACGCCTTCCTGACCGAAAGCTCCGCACTGGTAGAACAGATGGACAAGGCGACCGGCGCCAAGCGGGAAGCGTTGCTCAACGTCCTGCGTCGGCGTAAAGCGGAGGAACAACCGGTCAAGCGCGACCTGGAGATCAGCCGGACCGCGTTACTTAAAGCTTTCCCCGACCTGGTCCAGAAATAACCGGACGGCGGTCACCGGCCACAACCGGAAACTTACTTCGGCCAGCGCGCCATCAGGGGGCGCAGCACCGCGAACAGTTCATCGTATTGCGCCACGCGTTCGCGGTAGATGCGATGGCGGGCGGCATCCGGCTCAAAGACCCGGTCCACCTTGACAAACCGGCCGACCGCCTCCGCCGTCGTGTGAAAGACACCCGTCCCCAAACCGGCCAGCATGGCACACCCGAGCGTGCCGCATTCGGTGATCACCGGCCGCACGAACGGCACTCCGAAAATATCCGCCTTGATCTGCAACCACCGGTCCGACCGGGCACCCCCACCCGTGGCCACAAACCCCGAGGCATCCACGCCCATCTCGCGCAAGGTCTCGAGCGATTTCACGAAATAGAACGTCACGCTTTCCAGGATGGCCTTGAGGATCTCGCCGCGCGGCGTGTCCATGCGCAGACCCGCGATCACCCCGGCCGCATCCGTGACATACTGGGGCGCACCACTGGGTTCGAAATACGGCAGCACCAGTTGGCGGGAGGGTTCCGCCGGCATCTCCGCGGTCAGCCGGTCATACAGGCCGTCGGTCCGGCTTTCCCCCGCCGCAAAGGTATCACGGAACCAGCGGACCAGCGATCCGGACTGGTTGTAGATGAACGACACATACAATCCCGGCAACACGTGGTGTTCCACGTTCAAGCCGCGTGCCCGCATCGCGGCGGCCTCGGGAATATGATCATATACCGGCGTGATACATTCAAAGGTGCCCAGCCCGCAAACCGCCCGGCCGGCACGGTCAATGCCGGCACCCAGCGAACTGCAGCACTGGTCATGCCCGCCCAGTACCACCCGTACCCCCCGCGGCAGACCGAGTTCGCCGGCCACCGTATCGGAAACGGTCCCCACCACGGTCCCGCTGGCAGCCACGCCCGGCAGCTTGTCACGATCAATGCCGGCTTCTTTCAACACGCGGTCGGACCATTGTTCCTTGCGGATATCCAGCAACAGGGTACGGTTGGCCAGCGACAGGGAGGTCACCGGCTCGCACCCCAGCATGAAAGCCACCAGGTCACCCCACAGCAAAAACTTCCAGGCACGGTCATACACCGCCGGCTGTTCCCGCCGCATCCAGGACAGGCTGCACAGCGAATAGGCCGGCGCCAGGATGTTCGGATTGATCGCATACCAGGCATCCGCACCGATCCGGGCGGCCACGGCCTCCAGGGCATCGCCTCCCCGGGTATCAACCGAGGAAATGATCGAATGGCCCAGGATCTCCCGGTCACGGCTGACCGGCGTCATCGCTTCGCCCATCGAACTGATGGATAACGCCGTGATCGGGTCGGCGGCGGTTTTTGTCGCCGCTTCGGCGATCACCTCGCGCACCTTGCCGATCACCAGCCGGCTGTCCAACTCCGTCGTGCCGGGCCGGGGATGCAACGTGCCGTATTCCCGGTAGGCCGTAACCAGGCACGTACCCTCCAGGTTGTAGGCAGCCGCCTTGCAACCGGTGGTCCCGACATCAATGCCCAGCAGACTCACAGCCGGAGAACCTCACAGCCCAGGTACTTGGTCAGGGCTTCCTGCACCGGTTCCGCCACCTGTCCGGCCGCCACGCTGACATGATGCCGGTAGCCGCGATAGCCGATGGTCTGCAACACGGTCTGCAGATCCTCGATTTCGGCCACACCGGCGCAACCGAAGAAATCCTCGGGGATCGGGTCGGAGGTAAAGGCGCCCTCCCCCACGTAGAACTTCAGCTTGCCATCCTCGGTCAGCAGGCTTCCGTAGGTGAAATCCACGGGGGCAATCCGGCCCGTGTTGCAGCCGAATGCACACCCCTCGCCCACGGCATTTGCCAGAATGGCATGGTCGGTGATGGTGCCTTTGGCCGTCATCAGGCTCTGGGGCACCGGCCCGCAATGGAACAGGATGCATTTGTCGGGGTCATCCGCATAATTGTTGTTCCAGTCCAGGCAGGTGGCCGGATTGCCGGTGGCCAGCTTGAGGGCATGCATCGCCACGGCATTGCCGACATCCACTTCGCACGCCACCACGATTCCGCGCTCGTTCATTTCGCTGAGCAGGACACACGGCGAAATGTTCAGCTGTTGCTGCATCTCCACCCAGCAACGCAGGGCAATCGCATCCAGGTTGTAATCCTTCACCATCGCATCGAGCACCACGCCCAGCTGGACGATCCGGGCAAACGCCTTGCCGGGCACGCCGCACCAGTTCGAGTAGGCTTTCAGGCACCTGGCCTTGGCTTTGAAATCCCCGCCCGTGGGCTTGACGGAATCCATGCGGCGGAACACGTCCGACAGGTCATAGGTTTCAACGGTAATCCCGTGTTTCTGGAGCGAGAGCTCATCACACCGCACGGTCTTGAACGGCGTGGTACGCGCCCCGACGGCGCCCAGCGTCATGCCCTTCACGCCGTTGACCACGCGGCACATCCGGTCGAAATAATCCACATTCCCGGCAAACTCCGCGCTGGAAGGCGAAACGGTGTGCGGCTTGAGCGCCGTGAATTTCACCCCGTACTGGCAGAACACGTCCATCACGGAGAACTTGCCGCAGAACGCATCGCGACGGACAGCCGGGGCCATCTTGTCCAGTTCGTCCGGATAGGCCTGCACCAGGATCGGCACGCCGGCTTCCTCCAGCGCCGCCACGGCGCCGGTCTCATCACCGAAATTGGGCAATGAAAGGATGATGCCGCCGAACTTGCCGCGGTTCTTGCGCAGGAAATCGGCATACAACTTGCCTTCCTGCACGGTTTCCACCGCGCCGTACCGGGTGGCTTTCTCATCCATCACGATCGTCTTGTGACCGAGGCGGTGCAACACCTCGACCAGTTCCTGGCGCGCCCCCTTCATCAGGGATCCCGGGAAAAATCCGCGATTACCGAAAAATACCGCAAAACTCGTCTTGGCCACGCTCATGTTACTCCCCCTTTACTGGTTACCGGATTCCGCCTTCAGGCGGCCGGCTGATCCCTTTACATTCAGTTCATCGCAAATCACACGCACGGTCTCCGCATAAACAGCCAGGCAGGCTTTCTCAACCGATTGCCCGCGAAGCTGTTCAAAGGGCTGCCGGATGGAGGTTCCAACGTTGATCTTGACGATCCCGCTGCGAAACGAGGCCTGGAGGCAATCCGTCCGGATCCCCGACCCGCCATGCAATACCAGCGGAATCCCCACGGCATCACGGATGCGCCGCAGGTGGTCAAGGTTCAAACGCGCCTGGACTTTCCTGGTCTTGCTGGCGGCGCCGGAAATTGCCCCATGGATGTTGCCGATCGCCACGGACAACCAGTCCACGCCGGTTTCCCGGACAAACCGCACCGCCTCATCCGGATCGGTAAATCCACGACCGGATTCAAACAGCTCATCATAGGGCGGCAAGGGGCCGCTTTCATGCCCCATCACGGCGCCGAGTTCCCCTTCCACCGGCACACCGCCGGCATGGGCCATGTCCGCCACGGCACGGGTGGCGGCAATGTTCTGGTCCAGGGGGAGACGGGACCCGTCCACCATCACCGAACCATAGCCCGCCTTGAGTGCCTCGGCGATTACCGCACGGTAATCAACGGCCTTCAGATCCTCATCCACCACCGGCACATGGTCCAGGTGAAGCCGGGTCAGGTGCGGATCCTTCCAGCGCTCATATTCATCACGTACGGCCTCCAAACTTCGCGCCTCGAACTTCATCCATTCAAGCCGGGCCACGGCGATCAGGCCGAACGTGTCGGTATCACGCAAGGCCTGGACCACCGGCTTCAGGATGGGAAGATATGGAATGTTAAAAGCGGGAACGGCAAGGCCCAGGGTTCCCGCTTCCTGCATGATGCGTTTCGTCGTCTTCATAGTCGGCCTGAACCGTACCGAAAAGCGGCGCGGAATGCAACACGACTCACCAGTTTCCGGAACAGGCGTTGGTGGTCTGCCACCAGGTCAGGGACTCGATATGCCCATCGATGAAAATGGCATGCCCGACCGGGTGCATGACCCCGTTGATTTCCCGGACGCCATGGTACAGTCCGACGCTTTCCACGGGATACGCGCCCGGCGGGTCCGCTTCCGGATCCGCAATTCCCGTCAACACGGCATCATAGGAGCAAGGTTCCACGTAACCGAATAGCGCGTTCGACGTGGACACATAATAGCTGCCCGGTGCCGATGGAATGTTTTCCAGCAAGCCGTGCCGGCAGATCCGGACCATGCCGGCTCCGCTCCGGGCGGGTGCCTGATGAACGGCATGCGTATGCAGATCGGCAAACAACAGCCGCCGGCTGGCGTTGGTGCGCCCGAAATCCATTAAGCCGATCCCACCAATGAGCGGATTCATGCCGTAACTGCGCAAAGGAGGATTCCCACGGTTCAGAATCGTCCCGTCCGGCGCCATGGATCCCATCACCGAGGATTGTCCAAACGCGGGGCACAGGTACATCCGGATATTGCGGCCGGTATGCGGCCAGAGTGCGGAATTCAGTCCGGTAATGCTCGTACGGCCGATCTCCCCCCACCAGAGGTCCGGCTTGCCGGGTCTACGGACCGACCAGTCCGACGAGTCATCCTGGTGATTGGTCCATCCCCGCCAGGCGATCCAGCCGTTCCGTTCATACCAGAAATCCGGTTTGTAGGTCGGGTCATAGCCTTCAAAGGAACGGGCATAGGGCAGTCTTCCATTTTCGAACAGGTGGTTCATCACGGCCACCTGAAGGTTCCGCAGGTTGTTCCGGCACTGGACATCGCGCCCGCGGGCGCGTGCCCGGACAAGCGAGGTCACCGACAGCATGATCAACAGCAGAAGCACGGTCAGTACGACCAGCATCTCGATCATCGTAAACGAACACCTGGTCCATCGTACCGACATGGTCACCTCCCGTACGGCACTACCGGTTATCGCCCGGTGATCCAGACACCCAGCAACGGTGATTCGTTGGTCAGGAATATTCCCGCCACGCAGGCGGTCATCAGGCAGGCCAGGGTGGCGGCCAGCAAGGCGCGCCCGCCCAGTTTTGCCAGGTCCGGGGCGCGGGTTGGAGCCAGGGCCGACACCCCGCCCACAAAAATCGCCACCGATGCCACGTGGGCAAACCCGCACAGGGCATAGGCGGCCAGCACGACGGACCGCGGTTCGGCGAAGCGCCCCTGTTGCAGCAGGATGGCCAGGCTCTGATAGCCCGCCACCTCCGTGCCGGTCACGCGTTCGCCCAGCAGGCCGGCGACCAGCCCCGCATCCTCCGGGACCACGCCCATCAGCAGGGCCGGCACGTAAAACACATACCCCAACAGGCGGTTCAAGGTCCATTCGCCATGCAGGTCGAAGCACAGGTTGACGCGCGATCCCGCAAACCCGATGAACTGGTCGACCAGCGCCACCAGGCCCAGCACCGCCAGCAGGAGTGCCACAATGCCGAAAAGGATCCGCATGCCGGCGGTCGAACCGTCGATGATGGCTTCAAACATGCTCCCGGACCGAACGGATTCCTCACGGACCACCCGTCCCAGGGTCTCCGGCGATTCCGTTTCCGGGCACAACAGCTTGGACATGACCAGGGCGGCCGGGGCGCTCAACAGGGAGGCCGAAACCAGGTGCCCGGCAATGCCCGGAAATACATCCCGCAGGCAGTATACATAAAACGCCAGGACATTGGACGCCACGGTTGCCATGCCCGCGGTCAACACGGTACACAATTCACTACGTGTCATCCGGAGCAGGTACGGACGCACCACGGCCGCCGATTCAACCCCCACGAAGATGTTGCTGGCCGCGCACAACGATTCCGCACCCGAAGTGCGCATCAACCGGGTGAAAACAGCGGCAAATCCGCGGATGATCCACGGCATGATCCGCCAGTGATACAACAGCGCCATCAGGGCGGAAAAAAAGACAATCGTCGGGAATGCCTGGAACGCCAGGAAGAATCCCAGCGACGGCTCACCGCCGGCACTGATCCCCCCGGGGGGTACCGCCAGGCGGCCGAACACAAACTCGGAACCACGGCCCGCGCACGCCAGCAGGCGTACCACCAGGTGGTTCATCAATCCCATGACCCATGCACCCAGACGCCCATGGAACAGGATGGCCGCGAAACCGAACTGGATAAGCAGCCCCCAAACGAGGACCCGGACATTGACCCTGCGCCGGGCCGTCGAGCACATCCATGCCAGTCCCATCAGGACCAGCAGGCCCAACGCGCTTACCAGGTTCTGCAGGGTCATGGCGAGGCCTTTCTGCGGTGTGCCTGGACCCATTCACGGCAGGTCTGTTTCCACCATCCGCCGGGATGGTCCTTGCGGAAACTGTCCGCCACGCGCCGGATCATGTCGCTCCGCGCCGGCCAGGGGACCTGCATGTTGGTCAGCCCGAGCAACCCGATCCGGTTGTTCATGGCTTCCGCCACGGGCGCAATCAGGTCATCGGCGCCGCGGGCCACCACGGTGGCGCCGGCTATCCGGTCAGTCCCGTCAAGCACATGGATCCGCACGAACCCGTCCTCCTCGCCATCGGTGATGGAGCGATCCACCCGTTCGAGCGGCAGGTTGTAGGATCGGATGGGGATCTGGCGGGCGGTGGCGGTCTCCTCATTGATCCCCACCCGCGCAACTTCCGGATCGGTATGCACGCACCACGCGACCGTATCCATTTGAAAACCATACCAGCCCGGGGTCAGGGCATTCCGGGCAGCCACCCGCCCCATCCGGTCGGCTGCATTGGCGAAACCGCGCGCCTGGCAGATATCGCCGGCGGCGTAGACCGACCGGTTGCTGGTCTGCAACCGCCGGTTGATCCGCAACCCGGTTTTGCGGTCATATTCAATCAGCGCGGCTTCAAGGTTGAGCCCGATCACATTCGGCATGCGTCCGGTTGCCGACAACAGGAGATCGGTTTCCACACGCTTCTGGCCGTTCAGGATATCCACGACCAGGGACCGTGTGGCACCCTCGAAGTGGACCCGTCGCAGCTTGCCGTGCAGGATTTTAACCCCGTCGCGCTCCAACACCTTCTGCAGCACTTCCGCCACATCAGGATCCTCGCTGGACAATAACCGGGACCGTACCACCAGGGTCACTTCAACCCCCATGCGGGCCAGCAACTGCCCCATCTCGCAGGCCACCATGCCGCCGCCCAGGATGGCGAGGCGCCGGGGCAGGACCGTCAAGCTGAAGATATCGTCCGTGGTCAGCGGCAGGGAATCCTTCAACCCCTCGATGGGCGGCTGGAACACACTGGATCCCGTCGCGATCACCGCCTTTCCGAATCCAAGGGAAACACCATCCAACCCAATCGTGTGCGGATCCGTGAAGCGGGCGTCGCCAAAATACACATCCACGCCCAGGGATTGCAGGCGCCGGCAACTCCAGGACTCCCCCACCTGGGCGCGCAGGTATCGCATGCGTTCCCAGACACCGGAGGATTCCGTGACTGCGCGGCCGGCGGGAATAATTCCATACCGCGGCGCATGCTGCAATTCGACCAGGTTCAAAGCCGTCCGCCGCAAACAGGCGGTTGGAATGGCGCCGTTGAGCAGGTGGTTACCTCCCGTATAGGCCCGCTCCACCAGGGCAACCCGGGCACCCAGCTCGGCGCCCTCGACGGCGGCGGCCCATCCGGCCGGACCGCCCCCCACCACCAGCAGGTCATATCGGCCTTCGGGTTTGGGGTTCTGCCAGCCGTCCGGCCGCACCGATTCCCGCAGGGCGGCATTCAGGTCATCATCCGGCAGCAATCGTTCAGGATTCGCCACAGCCATCACCCCGTCACGGTTCCGGGCGCCAGCCAGGCCAGCAGATGCCCGGCAATGAACGCCCTATGGATGGAAAGGAGGGTGGTCACAGGTCCAGCACCTCCAGCGCCAGTGTCACGTTGCCCAACGGCGCCGACACCTGGAACCCCGCCACCCGCCCGGCCACCCGGTCCCGGATCTCCGCGGCAATCCTCGCGCCCATGCGCATCCCTTCCTCCTTGGTCGTGCAGGTGGCCATCCGGCGCAGCACATCCTCCGGCACCACCACCCCGGGTACATGCTGGCTCATGAATTCGGCATTCTTGAACGACAACAGCGGATACAAGCCGGCCAGCACCGGAATCCGGCATCCCGCGGCTTCCACGCGGTCCAGGAAGCGCAACAACGCGTCGGCATCAAATACCGGCTGGGTGATGGCATATTCGGCGCCGGCATCCACTTTCTCCCGGTACCGGCTGATTTCACGTTCCGGCTCAACGGCCAGCGGGTTGGCCCCCACCCCGATGACCATGCCGGTGGGCGGATCGATGGAAAAACCTCCCGCATCGAAACCGGAATTAAGATTGCGCGCCAGGCGCGCCAGCCCGATGGCATCGAGGTCGAACACCCCGCTGGCGTCGGGATAATCCCCCAGCTTGGGCGGATCCCCGGTAATGAACAGCCAGTTGACCAGTCCCCCGGCCCAACCCCCCAACAGGTCCGCCTGCATGGCGATCAGGTTCCGGTCCCGGCAACAGTAGTGCGGCACGCATTCCATGCGTGTCTCGCGTTGCAGGATCATCGCGGTGACCAGCACGGACAGCCGTGCGCTGGCCCGGGGTCCGTCCGGAAGATTGATCACGTCCACGCCGCGGTCCCGGCACCGTTCGACGCCGGCCAGGAACTTCGGCAGCCCGCCGACCGTACGCGGCGGCAGCATTTCCACCGAGGTCACCCGCTGACCGGCGGCCAGCTTGGCGGCAAAGGCGGACCGTTTGGCGAATGGAATGGTTTCGACCGGCGGACGCGCAACCGATTCCGGACGCGCACGGTCGGCAACCCCGACAAACGTCTTCACCCCGCTCATCGTGCGGATGGCGCGCACGGCCATGCGGATATGGTCCGGCGTGGTGCCGCAGCACCCGCCGACACCGCGAACCCCGAGCTCGATGAAGCGTTTGGCGAACTCGGTAAAGTATTCCGGGCTGTTCAGGTACAGGTGGCGCCCGCCCACCTCGCTGGCGCCCCCGGCATTGGGAATCGCCACCACCGGCTTGCGCGTCACCGCCAGCACCCGTCGCACGGGATGAAACATCTGCGCGGGCCCGACCCCGCAATTCAACCCGATCAGGTCAACATTCGGGTCGGCATCCAGGGCATGCGCCATGATCTCCTCGGGATGGCTTTCGGAACCGGTTGTATCCCGCACCATGTAGGAAGCCAGCACCGTCTGGCCGGCTTCACGGGCTATCCGGGCCGCCAGCTGAAGTTCCGGCAGGTCATGGAAGGTTTCCAGGATGATCAGATCCACGCCCGCAGCAGCCAGCGCACCAACCTGTTCCCGGAAAGCCGCCTCAATATCAGGGCGGTTGGCATCCGACAACGGAGTGCCCGGCAACAGGCAGGGGCCGACCGATCCCGCCACGGCGCGGTCAGTACCGGCCTCCTCGCGGGCCAGGCGCACCCCGGCCCGGTTGATGGCCGCCACCTGATCGATCAATCCGTAGGGCGCCAGTTTGATCCGGTTGGCGCCGAAGGTGTTGGTCTCCAGCACCTCGGCGCCCGCCTCGGCATAGTCCCGGTGGATGCCCCGGATCAAGTCGGCCCGGGTCAGGCAAAGCTCATCATAACAGGCGTTCAGGAAAACACCGCGCTGGTAGATCATGGTGCCCATGGCCCCGTCGAAAATCAACGGGCGTTGACGGATACGGTCAAGAAAACCGGATGGCGGTGTCATGGATTGACTATGCGCAACGCCCCGGCTTCATTTCAAGCGGATTTCCACTCAAAACGGATCGGTCAGGCGCATGGCATCCCCCCGGTCTGACCGCTAGGCCGGAAGGGACTGTCTCAAGTAGTCCTTAATCGTTCGCTTGCCCATCGCCATGGTACACACGTCCCGGGTGGACATAAAGACCAGCAAACGACCCATCGCATAGTGCCGGAACGAGAAGGGCCGAATAACCGCCAGGGTCATTTCACACAATCGTACGGGAATTCGAAGGACCGAAGGACGACGACCGACCGACTCGAAACAGGCATGACAAATATCCATCCAGCTTAAATGTTCCGGCCCACCAACCTCCACACATCGGCAAAGGGAGGCATCCATTTCACGAACCATGATGTCCGCGAGGTCTTCAACATCGATCGGCGTCGAACGGCTTGAACCGTCTCCAATGACGAATAGCGGACCCTTGGATGCCATGACCTTCATCTCCGCAAGATCCGGAAAGAATCCGCCGGAATGGAAGATTATCCAGGGCACACCCGACCGGCGAAGTTCCTGTTCAAAACGGTTTTTGGCATCCAGCAGCGGCACGTGGCTGGCATCGTCCCCGGTGCCGGCAGGGGAAATGAACCCGAATCCGGACACCCCGGCCCTTTTCGCCTCCCTTAACAGGTTGACATTTCCCTGATAGTCAACGGCATCGTGCGTCAGCGCCCCCCGTATACGGGTTATGCCGATACAGGATATCACCCGCTCCATACCGGCACACAACCCCTGGAGCTGTTCCGGCCTTCGAACATCCGCCTCGACCACCGTGATTCGTTCGGCCAGGTCACCGGATAATTCGGCCCGACGCAGGACCAGGGCGGTAACCGTATTACCCCGATCCAGGTTCCGCCGTACCAAGGCCCTGCCCAATATTCCACCCGCACCGGCAATAAGAATCTTCATGTTATATCACCTTCAACGTTTATACTCGATCAACCACCGGTTGGCCGGCAGATCCAACTCAACCCGATTAAGATCGCCGGTCAGTTCACCGATCGCCTCCGCGATGACACCGTTACAGGTGATCCGGCAACCCGCCAATTGATCCAAACCGGTTTCCTTCAGAAAAGACTCGGTGCGCACCATCATGCTCACAACGGATTGCAGTTTCCCCTCCACAACAACCGGATACCGCATGGCGACCAGTCGTGGTTGTATCAAGTTGCCATGTCCGGGTTCGCTGAGCTGTGGCGTCGGTGCTTCACGCATCTTTTTCCAGAACCCGGTAAGTTGTTTTACCTTCTTGAGATCATAACCGCGGGCCAGGGCATCGCGCTTGAAATACACCTGGATGATCACAAAATTGGTGTCGATCAACGTCCCGCCAAAAAATCCCGTTGTCGCATCAACCAGGGGTTTCATGTCGCGGCGCAGCGAATCGACCGTCGGGTGCTTTTCGGCCACCAACCGCAAACGCTCAAAAGCCTGGTCAAAATAGGTCTTCACCGCGGCGCCGACAGGATCCTTTCCCGGTTCCGCGGCGCCGACAACACCGGCGCCGATGATCAGGATCAAGGTGAGCAACCACTGTTTCACTTTCATGATTTCACTCCTTCAGGTTTATCAGACGGTACGGTCAGTTCATACAGGGACAGATAGCCTGCATGGCGCGACACGATGCGCCACGAATCCTTGAAACCGCTGGTGGCGATAACGAGACGCAGCATCCCGTTGATGTTTTCCATGATCTCCGGCTGCCGGAAAAGGTGATATCCGGCATGGGCACAGAACGATCCGAAACGGGTGGTGGGGATGTCCACATCGAGTATATGGGCCCGGCCGCCCGGACGGAGCACACGCTGGATTTCCGCGATGGCCCGCGTTTTCAGCCTGACATCGAGATGATGAAAGAAGAATGTCGAGACAGCCCGGTCGAAACTTGCCGGCGGATACGGCAGGTCTTCCGCCAGGGCGGCTTCGAACTGGAGGCTCCTCGAACCGGCCTTGCGCCGGGCGACGTCTATCATTTTTTCCGCCGCGTCGATCCCGATCGTCCAGCCACCCCCCGCCGGCATCGCGTCGGCGATCAGGCGGGTCAGCGAACCCGTCCCACACCCGATGTCGAGAACGGCCATCGGCCGGTCCAGGTCCATGGCGGCCACCACCTGCCGGTGAAGTCGGGTCTCCATACCCAGTGTCATCACCGGTGCCAGCCAATCATACAGCGCCGCGGCGTGATCAAGCGTTACCCCCGTGGTGCGCCGGGCGCAGGCGGATCGCTGGAAGGTCCGGTCAAACATGGCACAATTCCCCGATATCAAGAACATTGAACATGACACGCGCCATGCGCTCGGAATCGGCCTGATTGCATCCCAACCCCAGCTCACCGAGCCGGGCAAGGCCATCGCACATCATGGCAAGACCGCGGCGGACCGCCGGCAACACGACGTCGGGCACCTGAAGGTAGATCCGGTCTTCGGATGACTGCACCCGGGCTTCAAGCAGGCACATCAACGCGGGCCGATGGTGAACAATCCAGGACAGGACATAGTTATGACGACGCTCCATCAGGTCGCGGGCCATATCGCGTATATCATCCATCAACTGGCAACCAAGACCGAAATCCATGAGTGCCGACTTGAGGACGCCTGCCTGCCCGGCGGGATAACGGTCTTCAACAATCTCGGGCGCTATGAAGGCAAGGTTGAACAGGAGTCCCGTCTTGAGACGATGAATCACCGCCAGAACGTGTTCCGGATCCGGCCGGACGGTGATTCCCCCCTCCTCCATGGCCTCCTGGGCGCCGCTTGGCAGGAGATGACAGAGCGATGCCCGTGACAAGGCACGTGCCGTGTCTTCCTGAAGGATGCCCGCCCCCACCGCTTCAGCAAGCATTTCGGCCAGCACCCGGTCCGCCGCCATCAACGCCACAACCTGCCGCATGATTCGCGATTGCCCGGGCATCCGGATCGGCACCACCACCTTATCCTCGTCGTCCAGCAGGTTATCGGCCGAGGTGACCCATATCCGGTAGAGGTGGATCAGGCGGCCATAGAGCGCCCGGTGGGCCGGTGAAAAGTTCAAAAGAAGATAGACCGAATGGAAAAGCGACGAGAACATATTCTTCCGCCAGCTATAGAAGGTATCCGGGATCGGGCCCCCATGAACGGTATAGGGATCCGGGGTGCCGGGAGGCGTATCGAGATATGGCGTCATCCGCCGGTGGACATCGGCGATGCAGTCCTGCTGTTCTTTCCAGGCACAACGCATCACCCGCCCCGTCGTAAACAGGCGTTCCCAGGGATGTTCATTCGCGTAGTTCTGTTTCATCGGGGTCCAGTATCGAACGAAGCACCTTGTATTACCAGCGCGTCCGCCTTACGATTCCTTAAGAAATGAAACCGTATGAACAGTCCGCCGTACCCGGGGACGGCATTCTGGTGATCGAGGATGACCGCCGGGTTTCCGAAAGCCTGGCACGCGGGCTTACGGAATATGGATTCAACGTCCGCACCGCGGCATCCCTGAAAGATGCGCTATCCGAAATGGCTGCCGCCATTCCGGGCCTGGTGATCCTGGATTTGGGCCTCACCGACGGAGACGGATTGACGTTCCTCCAAACGATCCGACAGTCGGGTTCGAACCTGCCGGTTATTGTCCTGACCGCCCGTGATTCCATCGAGGACCGGGTAAAGGGGCTTGATGGAGGCGCTGACGATTACATGGTCAAACCCTTCTCATTTCCCGAACTTCTGGCGCGCGTTCATGCCCGGTTGCGAAATGTGCGCCGGACCGCGACGCCTGAAATCCTGCGCATAGCCGACCTCGAGATTGACCGTCTTAACCGGCGTGTACGGCGGGCCGGAGCCGGAATCGAACTCACCTCCAGGGAATTCGATATTCTGGCATTCCTGGCGCAATCAGCCGGCAATCCGGTCGCACGCGACATGTTGACCCGCGAGGTTTGGAATCTCAACAGCCGGGTTACCCTGATGGATAACGTCATTGACGTTCACCTGTCCCGCCTGCGCGAGAAAATCGATCACGGGCATGAACGAAAACTCATCCGGACCATACGCGGGGTGGGTTTCATGCTTGAAGGAGGTGAAACGTGAGGATCTCCCTCCAGCGCCGATTATTCACCTATCTCGTTTTTCTTTTGGCGACATTCATCGTGATCCAGACCGGCATCTACACCTGGGTCGAATACCATGGCTGGATCAACCATCCGACCGAACCGCTCCAGGACGAACTGGAGGAAGTCCGGGATGCCCTGCTGCTGAATCTGGCGCTTCTGCCGATCATACTCATCCTGGCCTGGCGGGTATCGTATCGCATGCTGGCCCCGGTACGGTCCATTGCCGGCACCGCAAAACGAATTGGAGACGGCCATTTCGACGAACGCATCGATACCGCCCTGATGGCCGATGATGAAATGCATAAGCTGGCCGACGCCATCAACCAGGCCTTTGAACGGTACGATTCCGCCGTCCAACGCCTGAAACGCTTCACCGGAGACGTCTCCCACCAACTCCGCACCCCGTTGGCCGCGCTGCGCACCCTGGGAGAGGTTGCCGCCAGCCGGGAACGCCCCGCGACTGAATACCGGGAAACCATTTCAAGCATGCTTCAGGAACTGGATCGTCTCCATTCGTTTATTGAACAATTGCTCGCCCTCTCACGACTTGAACACGGCGCTTTTACCGGCCGATTTCAAATCATCGACGCGGAAACGGTGATGATCGACGCCGTCCGACTTTACGAACCGGTTTGCGAAGAAAACGGGGTCCACCTCGACTCTACCGGTATGTCAGGTCTGTTCATCCATGCCGTCCCGGAACTCCTGACTGAAATGCTCGGCAACCTGATCGACAATGCGGTTCGACACACACCCTGCGGCGGATCCATACGGGTGGGATGCCTGCGTCGCGATGATGCCGCCATACTGTTTGTACACGACACCGGTCCGGGCATCGCGGAAGACCAGGCAGCACGTGTTTTTGACCGATTCTTCCAGATCCCGGGCCGCTCGAACGGGGGGGCGGGGCTTGGACTGGCCATTTCCCGCGAAATTACATCCCTGCACCGGGGAACCCTTCAACTGGTCAATCCCGGTCAGTCCGGTGCCCGCTTTGAGGCAAGCCTACCGTTGGCCAACGCCTCGTTGCATGCACCGTCCGCACCGGCGCTGTGCGAACCGTTGTAGCTCTTCAGTCCGGCACGGGCGGCGTTTCCAGGGCCTCGTCGATCTCGGTATCCTGTGGACATAGGACGGCAGCATCCTTTTTGTCCGCCAGTTGGACCCAGCGGTCGTCGCCCGGACCAAACACGCTGCACAACACCGCATGCACACTGGCGAGCTTATCCTTGACCGAAAGCTTCACACCCAACCGGCGGGCATCGTTGGCCGCCCATAACCGGATGTTACCTTCCTTGATGAACAACCCCTCAACCGACCCCTCAGGCGTCACTTCCTGACACGCCACCTTGCCGTAATTCGGCAACTTGATCTTTTTATCCTTGACCACCGTCACCCGGATGGTCGTGATGCCGGAATCCGCCACCACGGCAAAATTCGATATGGTCCCCATCGCCAGGGGCATCGTGCGCATGAAGTAGGCAAACCCGATCAGGTCCCGCGTGTCCGGCCGAATGGGAAATTCCTTGGATGCGCCGGTCAGCCGGTTGGTCCACAGGGCGGTACCCGCCGCATGATTGAACCAGGTGCTCTCATCCCGGCTGTCCCGGCGCCGGTTGAACCGGCGCGAGTATTCCACCGGCAGCAACCCGACAGGGCGCAGGACGGTTTCCGCCATGTCATCCAACGGGTAAATGGCGTCAAACAGCAGGTTGGACTTGGTCCGGTACCGGATGGACACCATGGCTTCGCCGTCCCGTTGAACCCAGGCCGAGGAGACCCGGCTTTTCCCGATTGGGATATACCCCCAATACAAACGATAGATCAACGTTTCACCAACGGGAAACCCGACCGACGGATGGTTGGTAACCGCCGGTTCAGAGGCCGACAACCCCACCCGTCCCCCCCCGCAAAGGACGAGAACGACTAATAACATTTTCCGGACAACACGCATGCGCTTCTCCTGAATGAAAACGGCATAGACTATACGCTTTCCGGTGCTTACCGACAAGCCCCAACCATCTTTGGCCTTGCGCCGGCCCCCGTTTTACGGATGATGCCCCTGCAACCATCAAGGAGAATTCATCATGGAACTGTTGATCGGCATCGGTATCGGAAGCGTCATGGGTTTATTGTCGGGCCTGCTCGGGATCGGTGGCGGAACCATCGCCATTCCCGGCATGATGTACCTGTTGAAAATGCCCACCCACCTCGCCATGGGAACCTCGCTGGCGGTGATCATCCCGGTGGCCATCAGCGGCACCTACAAGCACATGTTGAACAAGAATGTCGACTTCAAGGTCGCGATCGGACTGGCCATCGGCGGCATCGTGTTCGCCTATATCGGCGCCTGGCTCCAGACCCATGTGCCCGAATTGATGCTCAAACGCATCTTCGGCCTGTTCATCATCGTGCTGGGCCTCAACCTGGTGCTCGCAAAGCCCCGGCCGGCAACTCCGGCCCCGGCAAGTATTCCTCCCGTTGCGGCAACCGCTCAGGCGGACGGAGTACAACCCCTTTCCGCAACCAAATGAGGCTTGATTTGACGCAACCCGACGGAGTACAAGCACGGCATTTCCACGAATAATGTCCAAGCCATGATGGACGCGGCCGAACGGTCGTTGAAATCCGGCAAGGCGGAACACGTATGCACGTAAAACCAACCGCGGCCTCCGGGCCGTTTCAGGGAGATACGAACCATGGCTGACACAATCCTTCGCGTGGGCATCGGTGGATATGGGCGCAGTGGACGCGACATCCATACCCGCTGGCTGAAACAGGTTCCCGAACGTTTCAAGATCGTGGCCGTGGCGGACCAGATTCCCGCCCGTCGCCGCGACGCCCGACAGGAACTCGGCTGCGCCACGTTCAACGACTACCGCGACCTCCTCCGCAAGGCGGACATTGATCTGTTTATCACCGCCCTGCCCAGCCTCCTGCACAGCGCCGGCACGGTGGAGGCGTTCCGCGCCGGCCGTCATGCGGTCTGCGAAAAACCCATCGGCACCAACGTGAAGGAATTCGACGCCATGGTCGCCGCCTCGCGTAAGGCACGCCGCCATTTCCTGCCGTTCCAGAATTCACGTTTCTTCCCGTTCTTCAGGAAGATGCGCGAGGTCATCGACAGCGGCGTGCTCGGTGACGTCGTCCAGATCCGTTCCGTCTGGGGCGGATTCGGCCGCCGGTGGGACTGGCAGACCCTCCGCAAATTCGGCGGGGGCAACCTCCTGAACACGGGACCCCACCCCATGGATCACGCGATCATGCTGTTCGGCAACCGCCAGCCCAAGGTGTTCTGCCGCATGAAATCCATCCAGCCGTTCGGCGGCACTGCAGAGGATTTCTGTGCGGTTACCCTGTACGGGCCCAAAGCGCCGGTCATCGAGATCCTGCTCAACTCCTACCTGGTTTATCCGCTGGGCGACCAGTACAACATCAGCGCAACGTTCGGCGGCATGGCAGGCGGGTCTGGTGGCCTGCGCTGGAAATATTTCGACCCGCGCAAGGCCCCCAGACAAAAACTCTGGAAACCCTGGAGCCTTAACCGGGGATATTGCGGCGAAACCCTCCCGTGGGTGGAGGAAACCTGGCAACCGCCCGAGGAGGCCAAGGACGCATTCCAATACAACAGCCGGTGTTTTTATGAGAACGTGTACGACGTGATCGTCAGGCGTGCCGAGCAGGTGGTCAAACCCGCCGAAGTGCGCCGGCAGATCATTGCGATCGAGGAATGCCACCGCCAAAACCCCCGGGCCGGACGGGAATAACCGGTCACCATCATGAAACCTCCTTCCCCTGCGGTCACCGCCCATTGGCTGCGTTCCCTCCCGGTAAAACGTCTTGGACCGGACATGCCGGCAGGCCTGTTCCTCGCGTCCGTGCCCCTTCCCCGGACCGCCCCTCCCGTCCTGTCGCTGGGAAACCGGGCCGGAACGGCCCTCCCGCTGGGTCAATGGTACGACACGCCCGGACCGGCCCCGCGCCGCCTGCTGATCGCCGCCGATGGCGGACCCAACAGCCCGGCAACCCTGCGTCTCGGCACGCATAGGGGCCGGCATGCCACACCGGCGCCAACCGCCACGATGTCATTGATCGAACAAAGCACCGAACCCCTGTTCATGTGGGAACGGCAGGCCCTGCGCCTGGAATGGCAGGGCCGCGCCATCGAGATCGCCATGGGCCTCACCACCCGCGGCGAGACCCACTGGTGGGAAGCCTGCCGCCTGATCACCCTCCAGGACCTGCCCGGCTGCCGCATCATCGAGATGGGCGGCGCCATCCCGGTCCGGTACAACGACCTGCGCGACATGGAGCGCCATCCCGGCTACAAGAACCCCTTCCTGCATCACCATAACTGGCTGAACGGACACCTGTACATACGCCTCCATGCCAACGGGGTCTGCGAAGTGTTCGCCCACCACATCAACAGCCGGTTCTTCGACGACGGCCTGACACTCAAGGATGTGGTGCCCGTCATCGGGTTCCGTACCGGCGTGGACGATCCCGCACCAGCAGATCCTGTCCCCGCAAAATGGGATGGTTCCACCACACAACTGAAGATCGGTCAGGCGGCGTTTGACCTTGCCGATACCGCACGTCTCGCAACACCGCAACGGCCCGGCCGTTTCTGGAAAGCCGGCAATCTGCTGGTCCTGCAACCCTATGCCGGCGTGGAAGTGTTCGGCGGGTTATGCCCGAAGGACATCACCGGCGACCCCTGGATCTGGCGTGCCGGCCGGAAGGAATTCCCGCGCGGCATGGCCCGCACCCTGCGCTTCTCAATCAGCCTCAACCCGGCACGATCCCCCCGCGTGGCACGCTACCAGGCGCCCGCCTGGTGGTATGGCGTATGCGAGGAGTTCCACCCGGCATCCAGCCTGCCCGTCTCCAACGCCTACGACATCGCCATGGAACGGAGCACCGAACATATCCGCCGACACACCGTTCAAGGCGGTTTCGAGGACGGCGCCCTGCCCCGCCATCTCCTGCCGCCGCCTTCCAAACGCCATGAACCCGGCTGGGAAGGTGAAATTCCCTACGCCCAGTTCCTCACCGCCTGGCGGACTTCCGATCCCGGCATGCACGACATCGCCCTGCGTAACGCCTACTTTGTCACCGACGTCTGTGTGGACCATTCCAACAAGACGTTCCGGATGCATGGCTACAAGCCGCCGGCCGTCGCCATCCCGATGGCACGGGTGCTCGGCTCCGTCGCCGGCTGGCTGGAAACCGGGGACCCCTACCTGCTGGATACCGCCCGGGCCGTCGTGGAAACCACCTTCCACATCCACCGCAACTCCTGGCCTCGCCAGGCCGTCGGGCGTGACGCCTGTTTTGCGCGCGGCGCGGTCCTGCTGTACCGTTACCTGGGCGAGGATTCCTACCTGCGGATCGCGAAGGAAACCATCCGCGATGTCATCCACTCCCAGCGCGAAAACGGAACGTTCGGGGACCAGGGCGGCGGAACCGGCATCCATCAATGGGGCGGCTACATCAACAAGCCCTGGATGGCATTCATGGCGCTGGGCGGCGTGCTCGACTACCTGGAACTGTTCCCTGAAGATCCCGATGCCACGCAGGCCGTCAAGC
>MHBQ01000116.1:8324-14337 GCA_001803315.1 Lentisphaerae bacterium RIFOXYC12_FULL_60_16 | reverse complement strand
CGTAGCGGTTCTTGATGTAACGTTCGGGGCTGCCGGTAAACTTGGGTGGCGGTTCGGCAGGTTGCTTTGCGGTCGGCGTGCGCAGGGTGGGTGCCGGTTTGGCGGGTTCGGCCGCCGGCGGTGGGGCGGGCGGTTGGTTGGCCTCGGCGGTTTCGACAATGAATCGGGCCGACGTCACTTCGGCCCGTGCCTGTGTGGCATCGCGCTGGGCCTTGATCAGGATGGCGGTTTCGAGGTCGTTCTTTTTGGTGAGGGATTCCTGCAGGGATGCCAGTGCCTTGTCGTATTGCTGAAGGAGGTTCATGATCGATTGGGCTTTTTTGAGGGGTAATGCGGCGATGGCGTCCAGGTGTTGCTGCTGGACCTGACGGAGTTCAGCGCTGGTTTCCGAGAGGTCGGTTGTCTGCAACTGCCGGGATGCCTCAAACCGTCCGCGTTCGGTACGGGCGGCCAGCAGGGGTTCCAGTTTGCCGGCCTTCTGTAGGCTTGTTTCCAGCGCCGACAGGTTGGCGATATAGGTCTTTCCCAGAACGGCATAAGCCGATTCGCTTTCGTCCTGAATGCGCCTGATTGTGTCCAGGTAGGTGGATTCCAGTTTGGCAAATTCGGGGGGCAGGGATGCCGCGATCAAGACGGGGATTACGAGGAGCATGATCCAGCGTACCATGCCCGAGCGAGAGATTTTCGTCATGGTTATCGTCTTTCTCATGTTGGTGACCGTCCGGCAACCTTCGCGTATGCCACGGGAATAATAGGAGGAAACCGGGGATGGTTCCAGAGGTATTTATGTGCAGGGGTTATGGGATTTTCGACAAGACCGATGATTTCCGCTTGCGTTGCGGATGGTGGAAAGACGTACAATGCCGGTTGTTGGCAGGATGATTCCCATGGGACTATTGATTCAGACAAAACGCCGGTGGGTTCAGGCGCTTTCCCTCCTTGCGTTGAACAGTAATTTCCGCGGTTTTCCGCAGCTTGGGGGATGCCTGCCGGTATTGAACTGTCAATATTGCCATTTGGCATGGCTGGGATGTCCGATCGGGATGATCGGGGTGTCCCTGGCTGCCGGGGCCTTCCCCTGGCTGGTGCTGGGCATTCTGCTGGTTGCCGGTCTGATTGTTGGACGATTCTTTTGTGGTTGGGTTTGCCCGGCCGGGTTCATCCAGGACCTGTTGTACCGCATTCCCTCGCCGAAGATTCGCATTCCCCGGTTCCTGGTGTGGATTAAATATGCCGTTCTCCTGGTCATGGTCGTGGGGGCTGCCTGGTTCCTGGGGCAGGGAAGCCTGCTGTATTTCTGCAATGTATGTCCGGTATCGACGACCATGGTTGAGCTGCCCGGCATGTTGGCCCATAACGATTATGCCGTGGTTGCAGGAAGGGTCGTGCGGGTTTTGGTGCTGGTTGTTGTGATACTCCTGGCCATCGGTAACCACCGGATTTTTTGCAAGGTGTTCTGTCCGCTGGGCGCCCTGATGGCGGTGACCAACCGCTTCTCGTTGTATTCGATCCGTATCAAGCGTGATGCGTGTGTACGATGTGAGCAATGTGATCAAGCGTGTCCGATGGATGTCCCGGCCATGCGGTCACAGGACCGGACCCGTACGGTGAATGCGGATCCGGAATGCATCGAGTGCCTGGTTTGTGAGAAGATTTGTCCGACATCGGCCATTATCGATGATTTCCATCGTGCCGGCCGCCAACCATGAGGAGTACGACATGCAGCCCATTACCTGGGAGAAACGCGGGGTTGTGATTTCGCCTGACGGTGCACCCGCCTGGCGGACCAAGCAGTGCGGGATGGTGTCCGTGTTGCCCTGGCAAGACGGCGGGTACCGGGTCTTCCTGACCGGACGCGATGAACAGGGGCGGTACCAGCTTGGCTGGCTGGATCTGGACCATGCCTTCCGCCTGGTGTACGAACCCGTGGAAAATCCCATCCTTTATGCCGGTGACATGGGATGCTTTGATTGCCAGGGATTGTGCATGCCGGCGGTGGTGCGGGTTTCCGATTCGGTCCTGTACCTGTATTATGTCGGTTGGGGGCCGAGTCCCCGTGAGATCTTCGTCAACCGGTGCGGACTGGCCATCAGTGAAGATAACGGACAGACCTGGCGCCGCTGGTCGCGTGCACCGCTAGCCATGATCGACGAGCGGGATCCGATCGGGATCGGAACGGTGGGGGTGATGCGGGAACGGCCGGACTTCTGGAGGATGTGGTACACGACCTTCCGCGACTGGCAGAAACAGCCGGATGGATCCTGGCGCCACTATTATCACGTTCGGTATGCGGAATCGGCTGACGGGATAACGTGGATCAAGCCGGAGAACAATCTGGCGGTCGATTTCTGCCATCCGGATGAATATGCCGTGGCCCGTCCCGTGGTGATCCGTGAAACGGATGGCTGGCGTATGTGGCTTTGCACCCGGTCGGTGGGGGATATGTACCGGATCGGATATGCGGAATCCGGAGATGGGCGGACCTGGATCCGGAAACCGTCTGGAATCGGGCCGTCATCAACCGGCTGGGATTCCGAGATGCTTGAATATGCCTATGTGCTCAAGGAGCCGGACCGGTACGTGATGTTTTACAATGGCAATGGTTTCGGCACGTCCGGCACTGGTGTGGCGATCGGAACCTGTCACTGAAGTGAAATACGCCCGGTCATTTAATCCCGGACCGATCGCCAGCTGATGAATGATCCGGCCATCAGCACGAGACATCCCCACCAGAGTTGGGGGTCGGGTCGTATCCCCAGGTATCCGCAGCTGATGATGGTGGAAAACATCGGGGTCAGGTAGGAACCCGCCACCACCAGCACGACATTCCCCTTACGCATGGCGTGATCCCATAGCCCGTAGGCCAGTACGGTGGCCGTGCCCAGCACCGCCACTTCGATCCCGGCACGCATGTTCCAGTTTCCGGGTTCGTCAACCAGGCACCCGACCAGCAACATGATCACGGCGGTTGCGGGGGTGAAGACCAGGATGGCTCCGCCGGGTTGACCGCCGGCCCATTTGCGTGTCAGGGTCGAGTACAGGGCCCATGAGACTGCCGCCAGCGTGGCAAATCCATAGGCCAGGGGATTGCGGAGCAGGTTGGTTGCCAGTGAGAGGATTGACGATTCCCCGGCGGGTATCAGGATCCGGCTGATACCGGTCAATGCCAGGAGGGTGCCGGGGATCAGCCATGGCGACGCCCGTTTATGCAGGATTCCGACCGTCAACAGCAGGGTGAGGGTTGGCCATAGATAATTCAGCAAGCCCACCTCAATCACCTGCTGACGGGTGGTTGCCAGCCCGATGGCCGGGAAGAGAAAAACCGTATAGGCGACGAACAACGTGCCGCAGACCAGCAGGTAGGCGCCGGGAAGCGTGCGGATGGATTGCCGGCTGGAAGGAGAGGTTGCCAGGCGGGAAAGTGTCAGGATTCCGCCCAACCCGTATACGGCTGTTGCAGCGGTAACGGCGCCCACCGATTCTGACAGGCTGCGGGCCAGGGCGACGGTCGTACTCCACAGGAGCAACGCCAGGAATCCGCCGGCAGTTGCCAGTCCGGTGGAACGGTTCATTCCATGGTTTGCGAATTGTGAGGTCGTTGCGCTGTCAACGCTGTCTGGAGACGATTCTGGAAGAGCCGCCATGATGGTCATCGGGAACGGTTAGAACCATTTACGGCGTTTGAAATAGACCAGCATGCCGCCGGCGGTCAGGAGCATGACAGCCCAGGCTCCGGCATACCCGAATCGCCAGTGAAGTTCGGGCATGTGCTCGAAGTTCATGCCGTATACACCGGCGATAAACGTCAGGGGAATGAACAGGGTGGCGATGACCGTCAGGACCCGCATCACCTCATTCATGCTATTGCTGACGCTGGACAGGTAGATGTCCAGTGCGCTGGAAAGCGTGTCGCGGAGGGTTTCGACAATATCGATCACCTGGAGTGAATGTTCGTAGAGGTCGCGGAGGTATAGCTTCAGGTCGGCGGATACCAGGGGGGATTCGGACTTTTGCAGGGTGCTGACCAGTTCGCGGACCGGCCAGAGGTTCTTGCGGAGGAAGATCATATCCCGCTTGGACTGGTGCAGTGACCGGAGCACTTCCGGATCGGGGTTTTTCACCACCTGTTCCTGCAACCATTCGATCCGTTCACCCACGTCCTCCAGGATGACGAAATAATTGTCAATGATGGCATCGAGCAACCGGTAGGCGAGGTAATCGGCGCCGAGGGTCCGCAGCCGGCCTTTGCCTGTCCGGAGTCGTTCGCGGATGGGATCGAACACATCGCCTTCCACTTCCTGGAAGGAACAGACGAAGTGGCGCCCCAGGATCAGGCTGATCTGTTCGGAGACAATCTGCCGGTTGTCCGGGCTGCGGTACAGCATCTTGAGGACGAGAAACAGGTAGTCGCCATAATCCTCGATCCGGGGTCGCTGGCCCGTGCTGATGATATCCTCGAGGGCCAGGATATGGATCCCGAAGGCTGGCTCGAACTGCTGAAGCTGGGTGACGTCGTGAATCCCCACCATGTTGACCCAGCTCACGGTGTTGGATTCCGGGGTCGGGTGGCATGCCTCGAGCGAATCGACCGGGCGTTCGATGAGGTTGCCGACGTCATATTGAATCAGGGTCAGCGTGGTTTTCTCCACCCGTTGTTTGCCGAGATACACCAGGGTACCGGGAGGCAGGCCGACCTTGTTTTTCCGCGAATTCCGTTTATCCATATCAGTCATCCTTCCGTGGTGGAGCGTTGCATCAGTCCGTCAAGTTTAGGAGAGTCCTCCCATAAACCATTCATACAGGCGGCAGAATCCCTTGAACGAGAAAACCAGGATGAAGGTCAGGTAAAAGCCAACGAGACGTTCCGGCTCCGACAGGTCCGGTGTCTCGATCCCGATCACCTGGAAGACGACGTATAGGGATACCAGATTGACGATGGATGAGACAATCGATTCGGTCAGGTTGCTGAAGAATTCCCTGACGGTGTCGAACCCCCAGGTAAGGAGGTCGGCATAAATGGCGCCTGCCACGATGCCGCCGGTTGTGGCGCCATGCCGTTCACCCCACCAGGCGAACAGGATGATCAGCGTATAGGCTATGATCCGGATTATCATGCGTATCGACCGGGTGCTGCAAGGGGTACACCTTCCGGAATGTCCGCCATCTACACGGATGCTTGCCCGGCGATCCTGTCCGCAGATCCCATTCCGTGATAGGTGAATCCTGATTGGGCCATTTGTGCCGGATCCAGTTGATTGCGTCCGTCAATGACGATCGGGCACCGCATGGTCGCCCGAAGCGCCTGCAAATCGATGGCCTTGAGTTCCGGCCAGTCGGTCAACAAGAGGATGGCGTCGGCACCCCGGGCTGCTTCCATCGGGGATTCCGCGTATGAAAAGCCCGGATGGATGGCCTCGAACTTGGCGCGTGCGGCGGGGTCCCACAACTTCAAATGGGCGCCGCGTTCACGGAGTTGCGGGACAAAATAAAGGGAAGGGGATTCACGGACATCATCGGTTCCGGGCTTGAATGCCAGACCCCAGACCGCGATCACCTTGTCCTGGATGACCCAGAGTTCCTGCTGGAGCTTGCGTAGCAGGTGTTCGCGCTGGCCCTGGTTGATGCGCTGGACCTCCTTGAGCAGTTCGAGGTTGAACCCGACCTCGTCGCCCAGTCGGATGAAGGCATCCACATCCTTGGGAAAGCATGAACCGCCGTACCCGACACCGGCCTTGAGGAAATGGGGACCGATCCGGCGATCGAGTCCCATGCCATGTGCCACGTGGCCGATCTCGGCGCCGGTGAGCTCGCAGATCCGGCTGACGGCGTTGATGAAGGAAATCTTCATGGCCAGGAAGGCGTTGGAGGCATGCTTGGTGAGCTCGGCGCTGGCAATGCTCATTTCCAGGTAGGGGCATTTCGAACGGTCGATGATCGGTTGATAGATTTCCCGCAGGAGGCGGGCGGCCCGGGTGGAATTGACCCCGACCACGATCCGGTCAGGATTGAAGGC
>MHBQ01000116.1:4656-8262 GCA_001803315.1 Lentisphaerae bacterium RIFOXYC12_FULL_60_16 | reverse complement strand
CGGCTTTCAGGTATTTGTTGAGGGTCCGCTTGAGCTGGTCGTGGGTATTGACGATGACCGTGCTTTTTTCCACCAGCAGGCGATATCCCGACATGTGGCCGGCGACTTCCCGGCCCACCCGTTCGACGTAGGACATGTTGGCCTCCCCCCGGTATCCGGGGGGCGTGCCGACGGCGATGAAGATGACTTCGGCGTACTCGGTTCCCTCGCCGATGGAGGTGGAGAAACGGAGGCGGCCGGCCTCCACGTTCTTGCGGACGAGGGTGTCCAGTCCCTCCTCGTAAATCGGCATCTCAAGGCGACGCAGGCTGGCGACCTTCGACTCGTCGTTGTCCACGCACAGGACATTGTGGCCGATTTCCGCCAGGGTAACGCCGGTCACCAGTCCTACGTAACCGGTTCCTACAATGGTCAACTTCATCGGTCGCCGGGTCCAATCAACGTTTTTCCAGTTTCTGGGGAATGGCCAGGATAGCCTGGATAACGTCGATGGCCAGGTGGTAGAGCACGAACAACAGGTAGGTTCCGAATGGCAGGCAGGCGCATAACCCGATCAGCCACAGGGCCTGCTGGCCGGCGGCGATGCGGTTGATGTCGCCGATGACCGAGAAGATGGCGATGAACAGCGCCACCGAACCGATCACTGCGCCGATTCCGAACGCGAGGGGTACGATGCAGACGATTGCCTTGACGAAGAAGGAGAGGATTCCGATTGCCTCGTCGCCGGCCGATCCGCCGCTGGACACCGTGGTGTTGGCCATGGAGGGATTCAGCGCGATATAGGCGACGCAATCGCACAGTGCCCAGACCCCGAGGCCGGTCCAGAACGGACTCCAACTGCTCAATCTCCGTGCCTGCATGATGAAGGCAATGAACATCAGGATGCCGCCGACTTCAACGATCAAGGCCAGGCAGTCCAGGAAGGCCCCGGAATTCATGCGGGAGGGTGAGGCCTGGATCAGGGATTTGCCGGCATTCATGAACCGTTCGGCGGAATACTGGAGGATAACCAGCAGGGCGGCGATGCCGGCGCCATGCAGGATGAACACCCAGTTCTCAAGCTTGATGGCCACCACCAGGAAGAAGATCAATGCCAGAATTTGAGCGACGATCAGTCCACCATGACCGGAGCGTGCCGCCCAGGCTGAGACGGAGTCAAACTTGTCCGGCGGGAACGTGGTGCGTGCCCATACGAGCAGACGGTCGATCCGGCGTATTACCGCGTAGGGTTCGATATGGACATTGCCCAGCGCTTTCCGGGCTGATTGATACAGCCACCCGACAAAACGTTCCAAGGCCCCGAGTGCCTTGCGGGTTGCCTGCATGAAGGTGTCGTGTTCCGGTGGCGGTGTGGCCGGGATCTGTTGAGGATTGGTTGTGTTCTGCGATTGTTCCGTGGTATTATTAACTTCCATTTTTCACCTCCATAAATGACGGGATTCATTTAACGGGAATCGGACGGATGAAACAAGCAAATTGCTTGCCACCGGCACATCGCCGGATTGGTCTGGCAGGAATGGGGGAATTTCTAACGAGTCCTGACCATTGGAAACAGCCGGTTGACAAGGGGACTGTCTCCGGCTAAACATGATTGTGCTTTCCGGGAGGATCCTGATACGTGTCCTGTTCCAGTCCAGGCGGTATGATCGTGGCAGTCTGTCTGTTGATGGGCATGACGGCTGTTGCTGCGGACACTGATACACGGGATGGCGATGCCATCCTGCGGGGGGTATGGTTGCGGTTTCCGCATGAGACCGTAACGTTGACCGGCACGTTGAGTGTACGGACCCGCCGTGGAACCGTTGAAAAAATGGTTCCGTTTGAACTCTTGATGGATGGCGCGGGGAATCCTGCACAGGCGGTTTACACCATACGGGATACGGACGGGCGCATCACGGAACGCATGACGGTGGTTCGCCGGGGGGAGGAACCGCCGGTTTACCAATTTTCACGGGGAGATCCGCCTCGTGATGAGCCGGTTCCGGATCTCAACCTGGCGGTGGATGGTTCCGATATCACCTGGATGGATCTGACCCTGTCCTTCCTCTGGTGGCGGGGATCCGAGGTGCTGGGGAAGGCTGACATCAAGGGGCGGCCCTGTCATTGGCTATCCGTAAAGACACCGGATTCCCTGTCCGGGCAATATTCACGGGTTGAGCTTTGGATTGATCATGAGACCGGGATGCTGTTGCAGGCCGAGGCGTTTGATGCCGGCGGGGATCGTGTCCGCCGGTTGTGGATCAAGAGTTTCCGGAAGATCCGGGACCGGTGGATGATCAAGGATATGGAAATCGAGAGTTATCCGCGCCTGCGCCGTACCCGCCTGCGTATTGACGACCTTGCCGTTCAACCTCAGCCGGACCAGCCCAACGAATGACCCTTCCGTCCCGTCGACCCAAACACCCGCCGGCCGATGCGCCGGATTCCCGGGATGCCTTCTGCCCTTCCTGTGAACGGTTTATCGGTCCGGCCGATGTCTGTCCCTATTGCGACTGCGATTCCGCCCGGTCTCCCTGGTGGCGGCATTTGCGTATGGTGGCGTTGTGCCTGGCGGTTGGCGGGCTGGCATTGTTGCATGCGGCGGCACAGCGGCAGGTGCCGGAACGGGTGGAAATCCGTTGTGTAGGGCCCGCCATGCAGTACGGGTGGGTGCGGATTGAAGGGACCCTGGTGGAACGTCCCCTGATGCGTCAGGAATCGGAGGCAGCGGCCTATGTTGCCTTCTGGGTGGATGATGGAACCGGCCGTATCCGGGTGTGGGCGGAAGGTCCGGTGGCGGCGGAGTTATACCGGGACGGTCGTTTGAATCGTACGGGTTCCCGCCTCGACATAACCGGCATGGTGGGCATGGGACGTGACCGCCGGCCCCGAATCCAGGTCCTGCATGATGCCCACCTGGCACCTGCCATCACCCGGGATAAGTCTCCGGGGTCACCATGACGACGTTATGGCTGGCCATGGCGGGCGGATTGATAGGCATGATCGTGGCCTGTCTGCCCGGGGTTCATGTCTACCAAGTCATGGGATTGATCTTCCTGTGGGGGACTGCGGCCCTGACGGAGGTGTTCGGTGGATCGGCCTGGATGCTTCCTGTAGTGACCGGTTTACTGGTTGGATATGCCGGCCTGGGGGCGGTTCCATCAGTTTTGGCTTCGGCCCCCGATGATAGTGCGTTCTTTACGGTTTTACCCGGGCAACGCCTGCTGATGGAAGGGCGGGGGTATGAGGCTATTTTCCTGACCATTGCCGGGTCCTTGGCCGGACTGGTGGGTGTCGTGGTTGTTTTCGGGCTGATCGGCCCGCGTTTGCTGCCGTTGGTCAGGACTGTCTTGTCTCCTCATTTTCACTGGTTGCTCTGGTTGACGGTTTTGTTCATGCTGATGTCGGAATGGCCGCGTGAACTGGCGCCGATGCAGGGTGGATGGCGACGCCTGTTGACGGCCTGGCGATCCCTGGGTATGGGGCTGGTGACGTTCGGTTTGTCGGGTTGGTTGGGGTTCATCCTGCTGTTCCGGCATCCGGGTGGAGCCGAACGGGCCTTCATGGGCCTTGGACCGGCCCTGATGGGTTTATTTGCCATTCCGGGGCTGTTGTTAAACCTCGTCA
>MHBQ01000116.1:0-4565 GCA_001803315.1 Lentisphaerae bacterium RIFOXYC12_FULL_60_16 | reverse complement strand
GATTTCCCAGGGTGCAGCCCGCATGGTGTATTATGCGGGCGGATTCCTGTTTCTGGTCATGCCGGGCCTGGGCATGGTTCGCGGCGGCGCTGCCGGTATGGTTCGAACCTTCGGATGGATTCCGGGCCCGGTGGATTACCTGCAGGTCCTGGGGGCCTTGTGCATGTCCGGGGCCTTGCTGGCACTGCTGGCGGCGCCGATGGTGCGGGGGATGATGACCCTGACCCTGAGGATAGGCCTGCGCCGCCTGTCGGTTGGCGGTCTGGTACTGCTGGGAATCCTGATCGCGGTGTCATCCGGATGGCCGGGGATACGGGTGGCCGTGGTTGCCGCCGGGATTGGCCTGATTCCCCCCTTGTTTGGAACGCGCCGGATGAATGCGCTGGGGGTCCTGTTGATACCGTTGGGATGCCGGTTGTCCGGTGTGGATGGCCGTGTGGCGGAATGGCTGGGGTTATTGTGAAGGGTATTGCCCACTTCGCGGTCGGGGTTGCATTCGCCGCCAGTTTTCCCTGGGCGGTCCGTGAAGGGGCTTCCGGCAATCCCCTGTATTTCCTGTTGGGGGGATTCGCCGGGCTTATCCCGGACACGCTTGATTTCAAGTTCTGGCGTTTCCTCTATCGGCAGGATGTCCTGGTGGTGCCGGACCCGCATGATCCGGATCCCGGCCCCATCGCCCGGGCATTGGCGCAGGCGGTTACGATGGCGTCCAACGGAAGGCCGATCCGTATCAAGCTGGAAAGCATGCGGCTTGGAACCGACCGGTGGCGACGCTATACCGTCCGGTTTGACCCGGATGCCCGGACCGTGACGGTTCTCATCGGCCCCGTGGTGGATACCGGCCGTTGCCTGATTGAGCGGGGAAAAGACATGGGGCGGGCAGCAACCGCACCGATCCCTGTTCCCTTGCGGCTGGATTATTTTGCCACGTTTGACGTGGATGCCTTTGAAGGTCCGCATGTCCGGATGGTTCCTGATCTTGGCGGGAGCGTGATGGTGGAATTCATTCCCTGGCACCGGTCATGGAGTCACGGGTTGGCCGTGGCCGGTGTGCTGGGGGTTCTGGGCACGCTCGTGTGGGACTGGCGGGCGGGTTTGGTCATGGCGGGAGCCCAGATGCTGCATGCCATACTGGACCAGGCAGGCTACCTGGGGAATAATGCCTGGTTTCCGTTGACCCGGCATCGGAAACCCGGCGGCAAGTACCTGCATTCCGGAGATTCCGTTGCGAATGCGACCGTCGTATGGTATGCGGGGTTATGGATCTGGTATAACCTGTGGCTGGGATCGGATGTGGGAGGTGAGCCCCTGCGGGTGATCCAGACGTTGTTGTTGGCGGCCCTGTTGCCGTTGCTTGCGATCGCCTGGCGGGGCTGGCGAAACCGCGGACCGGTAAACTTCATTCGAGCATATTTGAAACGTGTAAAGGAGGAACCCCATGAACCTGCGTGAAGAACGGCCCCGGATCCGATTGATCATCCTGCTGAGCCTCTGTTTTTCGCTGTTCCCGGGAACCATGCCTGCCGCTACGGAGGTTGAGGCACTGTATGGGCGAATGGACCATGCAGACGTGATTGGCGTTTGGTGGGCGGATTCCTGGAATACCGGGAATGGACGGGTCCCCTATGTGGGAGCGCTGACAGCCATTGATTACCGGGAGGATCGGTTTGTATCCGGAGAACTGGTCCTGGGTGGAAGATTGGAAGCCTCGACTTCAATTGCTCCCTGGATTGGTTTGGCTGTGTCCGGCGGCTTTTCACAGACCCGCCAGGAGGATGGGGAATATGATTCCACATGGTCGGCCGGATTAATTCCGGAAATCGGGATATATTTCCGCATTGGGGAAAGCTGGGGATGCCGTCTGTCCGGCCGTTACCTGATCTCAACCGAAGGTCGTGACCGGGATTTCTGGGTCGGCGGTTTTGGAATCCAATGGGGCAATTGAACGGTGCTCCGCCCAGGGAGCAGCCTGCGGCATTTGCCGTCGGCAGTACGGCTGTTCAGCGCGTGATGGCCGCACCGGGCCGGGTCAACGAAGGAAGCGTCCCCCGTTGATATCGAGCAGGGCGCCGGTCATGAAGCTTGATTCGTCGCCGGCAAGAAATGCGATGACCTGTGCCACTTCCCCGGGATTCCCGTTGCGGCCGATGGGGGTTTCCCGGCGGTATTGTTCCATCCGTTCGGGGGTGCTGAAAACATCGTGATGGGGCGTTTCAATGACGCCGGGCATGACCGCGTTCACGCGGACCTGGGGCGCCAGTTCGCGCGCCAGGGTACGGGTGAAGACCTGCAATCCGCCCTTTGAAGCGGCGTAAGGGCCGCCGCCATGGGCCCCGCCGGTTTGGACGGAGAGCGAGAGATTGTTGATGATGGAGCCATGTCCGGATGCCCGCAGGTGGGGAATGGCGCGACGGGTCACCAGGAAGGATCCGGTCAGGTTGGTGGCGATCACCTGTTCCCATACCTCCAGCGGACAGTCTTCAATCGACACCCGTTGAACCGGAGTGCCGGCGTTGTTGACCAGAATGTCGAGCCGACCGCGTTCCCTGACCAGCGCGTCGACCATGCCGTTGGCCTCCGCCTCGCGTGAGATATCGCCCGGGATCAACAAGCCGTCGCCGCCCATCCGGCGGATGGCGGCCAATGTGCGGTCCGCCCCGGTCCGGCTGGAATGGTAATGGATGCCGATAAAGGCGCCGTCGGCGGCCAGTCGTTCGGCGGTGGCTCGTCCGATGCCGGTTCCCGCCCCGGTGATCAAGGCCACCCGGTTGTCAAGTGGCCGGCTCATGGCGTATGGTGAAGGGAAGCATCCGGAGCCTGGCGATCCCGGCCGGTGTGTGTTTCCAGCCATTCACCCGCCATGAGTCCCACGGTCATGATCACGAAGAAGAGTATTTCAGCCAGGATCAACGGGCCTGCGCCCTCGTGCCAGGTGTAGGGACGAAGCATGCCCCGGACCAGGATGTCGACCAGCAGGGCAAGCAAGGCGATGACCGTTGCGCGAAGCCAGGTGAAGCGGGGCATGCAGGCCGAGACCAGGATAGAAAGGGCGGCAACCCCGGCGATGGATCCCGCGAACAGGCGGATGGCGGCAGCCAGCGGGATAACATCGGCATACGTCGTGTGAATGTGCCAGCCCTTCCAGGCAACCAGCAGCAGCAACAGCATGATGTGGAGGAACACCCGGACCATGCGCCGGGTTGCCCATATCCGGGGCAGGATAAAGGCGAGGCCAGGCAGAATGGTGATGGGCAGGAACCGGATGGCGGCACCGGCAGACGTTCCTGTCATGCGGGCTCCCAGCATGCTGCCGGTCGCTACCGCGGCAAATAGGAACAACAGGCGTACCACGGCCAGCACGGGGGCGTGGCACGGTCCCGCAACATGGTTTTCACGGCAGGGCGGTGTCATAGGCCAGTATAGGCCCCATCAAGGATTGTTTTCCAGTGTTAAACATCGCCCTCCGCCGGGCGTGGCACCGAGGTTGTTACATGCTGCATGATCCATGTGGCAATGGCCCGTCCGTATACGGTGACACCCAGCGGTGACAGGTGGACCCCGTCCGGTACGACAAGCTCCTGCCATCCGGTGGCATCCGGAAGATGGGCGGGATCGGACATGTCGTGGAATTCCACGCCGGCTTGTGCCGCGGTACGACGTGCGATGGCGTTGTACAGGATGCGGCTTTCCTCGTAGGTGCGTCCGGTCGGGAAGCGGATGTTGGTCCGGGTCCGGTGATTGCCCAGTACGATAACGTCTGCCTGCGCCTGCCCGCGGCATTGCCGTATCATGGATGCAAGGTGTTGCTCGAATTCTTCCGGCGTGCTTAAAGGGTCCGGACCGCGTGAGCCGTCGTGCCGGACATCGTTGAACCCGAACTGGATGATAACCAGGTCGGGCCGGTGCGGCAGGATGCGCGCCTCAAATTCGCGGACCGCGTGGGCGGCGGGCTTCCCGCAAACGGCCTCATTGATGACCTGTACCGGACGTCCGGTATTGATCACCACTTGGCAGGACCGTTCGGCCACACCGGGCCAGGCGGTGTCCGCATTTCCGGCGGCGATGGAATCGCCCCAGGCGACGACACGGTAGGGGGGCTTTGTCATGGGATTGAGGCTCCGGTTGTTGATGCGGTTGGTGGATCGGCAGAGGGAGGGAGAATCACCTGCTGGCGGTATCCAGCCGGTACCAGCAGCCGGGTGTGGAGCGTGTCGCCTTCCTTCCACCATCCGGCTTCGATACAACCGTCGGGGAGGGGCAGGCGGCCTTCACACCAGTCCAGCGTGAGTGCGGGCACCCGCAGGGTGACCTGGTGCAGGTGCGGATCCACAGTGCATCCCAGGATGTCACGGTAGAGTATCCGTACCAGGTGGGAGGCAAAGCCGTGGTTGCAGCTTGCCTGGGGCTGCATGTGTTCCCACAGCGTGCCGGTCTTTTCCGCCATGGGGAGGAACATCGGCAGGATCTCGTCGAGGATCTGCTGCGGGCGGCCGTGACGGGACAGCAGTTCCAGCCGGAGGTAGTTGCCCATGAATGCGTTGGCCGGATGAATGTCGGGTACATCG
>MHBQ01000115.1 GCA_001803315.1 Lentisphaerae bacterium RIFOXYC12_FULL_60_16 | reverse complement strand
GTGGTGCACTTTCTAAGTGCCGATTGGTGCATTATCCGAGTGCCGGGTCCACACGTCCATTGTCGGTCCACCAGCAGTCCGAAGCGTTCATCGAAGGATAGTTCCGCCACCCGAGGCTGTTGGCCTTGTTCCTCATAGGCCGTGGCCATCCCGTGGAGCTTCATGGCGTATAACTTGCTTTTGGTCTGTTCATTCAGCATGCATCACCAACCTTTCCGTTTCGTTGTAGTAGTGGGCGCCTCGAACATTCTGATGATAGGCCCGGCAAGCGGTATCGACCGGCGTTTCGGCAGATAAAGCCTCCCGATCTTTGCCGTGTTTAAGCATCGACTGGATGCTCTGAAACCGGCAGATATCCAGGGCCATGGCCCGCCGGCAGGCGGCATCCACCCGGGATGCCTCATAGCTTTTACTCAGGCGAATGATCCCCAGCGCGGCTCGATATCCCTGTTCGGGATGGGTCCGACTCTCGATGATCTGCTGCACGGCACGGGCACAGTTCGGCCCGATGGTGCCCGCCCAATGAATAATACGGCTCGGGGTCCAGGACAGATATTCCCGATGGGCGCGGGGCATATGTGACGGATCGGTGGTGTGCCGCCCTCTGCGGTCATCGCGCCTATGGGCCGCCACCCGCCGACCCCGGAGCAACACTTCCACCATGCGGACGCTCAGCCGCACATCAAGTTGCTGCCCTTTCAGTTCGTAGGGAACGCTGTAATAATGGCCCATCACCTCGATGTGGTAGTCGATGTTGACCCGGGCTTTACGGAACTCGGCATATTCATAACGGGTCGGTGGCAAGGGTTTGAGCGCCGGCCGATCCAGTTCGGCGAACAAGTCATGGCGGGAAGACTCCAGCTTTTGCATGGGCCGGCGATTCACCACATCCAGCCGTAGCCGGATGGCCTGGTTCAGTTCCACCAGGGAACAGAAGGTCTGATGCCGCAACGGGGCCAGCACTTCACGTTCCACCACCTGGACGCCGCTCTCCCCTTTGGCGTTGTCGCGGGGATGCCGCGGCCGGGTCGGAATGATGGCCGTACCGTAATGCTGGGCCATGTCTTGATAGGTCGGGTTGATGTCCGGATCGTAGCGGCAGGCGCGGGCGACTCCGCTTTTCAGGTTATCCGATGTCGTGATCTCCGGAACCCCTTGCAAGTATTCATAGGTATGGATGTGCGCTTCTATCCAGTCGGGCAGTTGCTGGCTACGGGTGGCTTCCGCGTACAGATAGTGACTGGCGCCAAGGGCCGCGACAAAAACCTGAGCCTCGTGGATCAGCCCACGCTCGGGCTCATGAACCGGCATCGTCAGCCCGGCATAGTCCACGAACAACCGCTCGCCCGCCCGGTACGTCTGCCGCAACGAGACATCCAGGCTACCCGCCCAGCGACTGTAATGTTCACAGAACTGGCTGTAACGATATCCGTTGGGTTGTGCCTGACGATACTCCTGCCACAGCAACTTCAGCGTCACACCCTTTTGCGCCAGCTCCTTGTGAATCGTGCGCCAATCCGCCAGGGGACGTGCCTCATCGCGCTTGCGAACCGGGCGATCGGTGCCCGACAACTGCCCTTCCAACGCTTCTTCCGTCAGCTCCGGATCCAGCGGCCATTGAATACCGGCGGCTTCCATCCGACGCAGCTGTTCCGCCACCGTACTCCGGGCTACCCCGCAACTGTGGGCAATCTGTCGCGCACTCAACCCGGCCGCTTTCAGCCGGAGAATCTCGGTCAACTTACGCATGGATAACCTCTGCTTCGACATGAGTTCCTCCCTTGCCGTCCATCGGCAATTTCGGAAACTCTATGCCTCGTTATCCAGCGTCGCTACGCCCATTCCGGGATTGAACCGGCCACCCTTTCCGGAATCAATCGGCCACTCATTCCGGACCCACCCAAAAGTGGCCGATATCATCCCGGATTCAGTGGCCGATTTACTCCGGATTACCCGGCCGGTTCAATCCCGGAATGGGTGGCCGGTTCAATCCCGGATTCAGTGGCCGATTCATCCCGGAATACGCAGTTAGCGGCAGGACGAGATCGTGTCATTGCCTCGAAAAGGTTCATCATGTTTGAGGCGAAGGCTTCACGGCTGAACTGTTCTGCGTGTTTGTGTCCGGCATGGAATGACTGATTTATTTGCCACTCATGAAGTGACTTCAGACATCCAGCCATCATGCCAGCAAAGTCCGTCGGATCGTGGTATGAGGCCACAGTTCCCCCAGCTTCCAGACAAGCGGGTATATTTGATGCGACTACGCGGAGACCGCATGCCAATGCTTCTATAATAGGGAGTCCAAATCCTTCGTAATGTGATGGGAAAAGGAGGACACCCGCATGCTGGTAGAGAGCGGCAATGCTTTGTATATCAAGCGGTTCCTTCAAGAACCTGATGTCCGGCGCTATCTCCTGGATGCGGGTTGTATTCACGAATTGACATAGGTCGTGCATGTCTGCAGGAATGCGCAATACCAGTTTGTGTTTCTTTCTTACGGCGGGCGGAAGCCTTGAAAATACTTCGAGATAAGCAGCCGGGTTTTTCCTTGGTACAAGCCGACTCACAATTCCCAGCATGTATCCTGGCTTCACATCATGGAGTTCCTGGGGCATGTTGCATTTCGGTCCGGAATTTGGGAGATTAAAAATGCCAAGGTCTATACATGGGTGTATTACGGTAATGCGTTCGGGAAGGATGCCGTATGAAGATATGATATCGTCCTTCATGGCGGTTGTCAGGGCGATGATGTGATCGGTGCGATGTGCGCTCGTTCTGACAATATAATCATTGAACAGCCGGTGACATAGGCGTGCGTTATCAGGGCCACGGGGAACATCGTAGATGTAACATATTTGTGGTATGTGGGTTGGAACATATATGCAGGGAGGAGCGAGGTGTAAATGAATATCGATGTGATGATGTTGAGCCCATTGGGGTATCCATAAATTCTTGAGAAGGATGTCCGAGATAAGTGGGGCCAGGGTTGCTCGCAATCCAGACCGCCCCCACTTCCCGAGTTGTTCGTGATACGGGAAGTATGTGTTAATGTGGTCATGTGTCACAAGTGCGCGAAACGCATTATTGACCACTTGATCAGCGCCGGTTCCGGCAGCAGACCCAATATGCCGAGTACAGATGGCGATATTCATTTGGGATGGAGAAAATAGATGATTGTTAAAAAGTGTTTTACGGATTGTTGGTTGCCGTTAATCATGATCGTGTTTGTATGAATATTTGATTCGAATATGGCTTAACTTGTCCGGGTATTCAAGGTCCAGAATTCACTAAATACACATCAGCAGCAGATCGGCCTTTTACATGTGCAGAACGCGCATTGCGAATGAGATGGATGTCGATAATAATTGTTTATTAAATGGGATATTGAAGGTAAAGCATTTATTGTTTCGCAGGTAGGTGCATATGAAAAATGATGATCGGTGGAACTCGGTTTGGATTGCCGGTGCTGTCAGCCTTGGGCTGATCATGATTCTTTGTATGTCGGCCTTTAACACGACGAGCATTCTGCTAACCGGAGACAGTAATCTTGGCGCAATTACATCAAGGCAAATAATGTTTCCGTGGGGTTATCTCGGGCATTTTTGGCATTCGCCTTTGTTAGGTTATGACACGCTGCGTGCGTTGACTTGGTCGAATGTACTTAATTGGTTCTTGCCGTCGAGGATATATAACAACTGGATATATGCGTTTAACGTGGTTCTGGCTTCTTGGTTCTTGATTGGATTCTTTAAGGACAAGAAAATATCCGCTGTCGGCATGCTTGTAGGTGTGTTTGCCATTTTGTTCCTGGGCAGCAATTTCACCCTGTTGTATGCCGGGCATATTGGGAAGTTCGGGGTGATCATGTTTGCGGCGGCGGCGTTGTGGTGTATTCACCATGCGGTGACGAGCCGACGGGTGGGGTGGGCGGTACTGCTCGGCGGGGCTGTCGGCGGGATGTTGCTGGAACAACAGGATGTGGCGCTGTTCTTTGGCTTGTTTGTCGGATCCTATGCCGTATTTGCCTGGGTGCGGCACCACGGGTGGGGGGTGGTCGGGTTGATCCGATTCCTGGTCCCGGTGGGTGTGGTCGCTCTGCTGATTGCCGGGTCAAGCATGTTGAGCGTGTTCACAACCAATGTGTCGGATGCGAAAACCGAGGAGTCGCCGAAAAACCCGCAAGAGCACTGGAATTTCATCACGCAATGGAGTGTTCCGCCGGACGAAACCATTGACCTGGTGGCTCCGGGTTATACGGGGTGGCGGTCCGGAGAGCCGGAGGGACCCTATTGGGGGCGGACCGGCAGATCCGCCGATTGGGAGAAGACCGGCCAGGGATTCATGAATTTCCGACTGGAAAGCATCTATATCGGGTCCATCCCGATCCTGCTGGCGATGCTTGCCTTGGTGATCTATGTGATTCCGGGAGTTGGGACGATCAAGGGAGGAGAGCGGCGCTCTCGGCGAGAACGCCCTACCATTGAGGAAGATGATATCGGTTTATTCCTGGATCGACGGGCCGAGGTGCTGTTCTGGGGTGTTACCGCCGTCATCACGCTTCTGCTGTCTTTCGGCAAATATTTCCCCCTGTATTCACTATTTTACCAGTTGCCACTGGTGCGTGAAATCCGGAACCCCAACAAGTTCATCCAGGTGTTCCAACTGGCAATCGGGATTCTGTGCGCCTACGGGCTGGATGGTCTGTTGAATGAACGACTGGGATCCTTCCGGCCGCGTTTCCAGGGCCGGGTCAAGGCGTTCGTGTTCACGACGGCGGGGTTCGGCGTGCTGTTGATGATATACGGGTTGTTTCTGGCGTCGGCACACGGGATACAGGAGAAGACCTTTGCGGCACAGGGGTGGGGAAAAGCGGCCCCGGTGATCGTGTCGAACATGATCCAGGCGGTGATGATTGGCGGCGGATTGGCGTTGGTGTGTGCCGTGGTGGTGTGGGCGTTGTCCTCACCATGGGGTTATGAACGCCGGAAACGGCAATGGGGGATGGCAGCCGTATTGGTTGTTGTTGTGGCGTTGGATGCCTGGGCGTTGTCCCAACATTATGTCAAAACCATCCGGGCGGATTCGATCACCACGGAACATGCGGTGATTAAGTTCCTGAAGGAGAAACTGAACCATGGCCGGGTCCTGTTACTGAACCAGTCGAGTTTCTACAATCATTGGCTGAGCGTGGTCTTTCCGTATCACAATATTCCGGCATTCAATATCGTCCAAATGCCGCGTATGCCGGCGGATTATCAGCAGTTCTTGAGTGTGGTGGGGCGTAATCCCGTGCGTCCCTGGGAATTGGCGGCTGTACGGTATGCCTTGGCGCCGCGGGAGGTGTGGGAACAGGTGACCAAGGATCCGCGGTTGGCATCCTCATTCACGCCGGTGATGGGGTTTGATGTGTTTCCCCAGCAGGACGGGGTGGGGGTATCACCGGTGCTGGATTTGCGACGGGCGGGGCACCTGGTGCTGGAGTTCAAGGGAATGCCGCGTTTTGCCCTGGTTCATGACTGGGTGGTGACGCCGGATGAGACGGTATGCCGTCAACTGGCAAATCCGGGATTCGATCCGCATCGCCAGGTATTGGTTGCCGGAGGGTCGGAGCTGCCCCCCCCACCGGAGGGGGTGCAGTCGAATCTGGTCGGGTCGGTGGAGGTGTTGGAGTTGACGCCCAAGCAGGTGCGGTTGAAGGTGACGACCGATGTTTCCGGTGTGCTGGTGTTCAGCCAGAAGCATGCGCCGCATTGGCAGGCGAGCGTGGATGGGAAGGCGTCCCCGGTGTTGCGATGTAATTTCCTGACGTTGGGGACGTATGTTCCGGGTGGTCAGCATGAGGTGGTGTTCCGGTATGCGCCGCCGGTGACGGGGTTGTATGTGCAGGGGTTTGGCATGCTGGTGGTGGTGTTGGCGGGGGTGTGGTTGGTGGTGGGTCGGTCTGGTTTGGTGCGGGTTGGTGGTCGGCAGGCCGTGTGACGAACCGACGGGCTTCCATTTCGGGGCAACGGTTTCGCGCCCTACTTCGCCAAGGCTTCGAAGGGTTAACCATGATATGGCCCCATCCGCGGCGTTGTCGCCATCGGCGCATACCAGGAGTATGGCGCCGACGGCTCCGCCTTGCGGCTGGAGCCATCTAACGCGAAGCCGTTGCCCTGATCGAAATGGAAGCCCGTGTTTACCTCGCGGTCCGGGCGAGTACGCCGGCACCGCGATAGAATATGGAAAAGAGTATGAAGTCGTGCGAAGCGCATGGAGGGGCGAGCTCCCGCGAGCCCATCTGGTCCGGCTGGAGCCGGCCCGACCCCGGGCCGGTCTGGTTGCGGTGGTGGGCAGGCCGTGTGACGAACCGACGGGCTTCCATTTCGGGGCAAGCGGGCTGGCGCCCGTACGGAAAACGGAAGACGGAAAAACGGGATGGGATGGGGATGGGATCTCACGCAGAGGTGCAGAGGTAGCAGAGAACCCGCCTTCGCACAGAAGCTTCGGCGCGGCAAGCCTGCGCTTGGCGCAGACGCCAAGCCCATACCAACCGGAACGTTGCCTCGAAGAGGAGTTCGCAGACGGACAGGGAAAGGTGAGGTTCCGGTTACTCGTATGCCGCTCTCGTCGCCCGTTCTCGTTTACCGAAAAGATGGGAGTCGGCTGACGAGAACGGACGACCCGCCTTCGCACGGACGCTTCGGCGTGGCACGTGAGAGCGGTTGACAATTGGGGAACCGCAACCCAAATGCGCAACGTTCGCAGAGAGTCTCATCTTGTATATCCCACAATCCTCCGCTCCCCAACTCTTCCGGACCACCGTTGCGGGGATTTGTTCCGACCGTACCCGGGCGGTACAAAGACCCGCAACCTCTGCGGTCCTTCTTCTCTGCTATCTCTGCGCCTCTGCGTGAGATCCCATCTGGTTGGGGGATGGGAAATATTAGAGGGACCGCTCATACATTATGCAGTGAACACTGAAAACTGAACACTCGTCTCCATGGATTCCCTTTGAATATTCCGGGGGATTTGTGGCAGGGTTCGGCGATGTCGGGTGATTGACCGAAACATGGGAGGTTTTTATGGCGGAAGATGTGCGTTACCAGACTTACATGGGGCATGGGCCGAAACGGATCGTTCATTGGGAGCACTGGTCCAATCCGGATGCTGCCACCGCCATTACCGGTATCGATTTCTATGATCATCCGCGTTCCTGCATGCTTAAACTGAATGAGATGTATCCGTTCATCAATCTCTGGCCTCCGGAAAAAGACGATCCGCTGCCGCGCATCGATGCCCAGCAGGATAAGGGGAAGGGGCGGTGGGGGCATGCGCTCCGCGACCACTGGCAACAGGAAGATGCCAGCCACCGGTTCAAGAGCCTGGACGACATGTTGAAGTTCAGCCCCCTGGAGCAGGGGGATTTCACGGGGTGGGGCGTCGTCGAGGATGGCGATTACCGGTCGGAAGAGGTGATCTACCAGCGCTACCGCAAGCATTATCCCGCCGAATGGGGTGACAAGGGGCCGGCAGGTTCGTCGGCCTCGACCTCTTTTTACAACACGATGTTCCAGTGGCCGATGCTGGTGTTCGGCTATGAGAATTTCCTGTCGTTATGCCTGGAACCGGAATTTGAACGGATCATGGGTGAGTTCGCCGAAATCAACCGGCGGGTGTTCCGGGCTTTTGCCCGTCTGCCGGTGAACTTTGTCGTTTGCCACGACGACATCGTGCTGACCAAAGGTCCGGTATGCAGCCCGGCCTGGATGCGCAAGTTCATTTTCCCCTGTTACGAGGAGTACTGGGACATCCTCAAGCGGGCCGGCAAAGAAGTGATCTTCATGGTGGATGGATGCGTGAATGCGTTCGTGGACGATGTCATGGCCTGCGGCGCACGCGGGATCATCAGCGAACCCTTTACCGATTACAAGGCCATGGCGCGGAAATACAAGAACTGCTTCATCGCCGGGGAAGGCGACAACCGTGTCCTGATGCGGAATGACCCTGCGGAGATCCGCAAGATGGTGGATTCCATGGTGGAAACGGCGAAGCTGTCGGGCGGATACATGATGTGCGTCGGCAATCACATCCCCTGGAACGTTCCGGCGGACGGCATCAAACGTTACTTCGACCTGTCCGCGGAACTG
>MHBQ01000114.1:6493-6635 GCA_001803315.1 Lentisphaerae bacterium RIFOXYC12_FULL_60_16 | reverse complement strand
CCAACCCTTTTTCATGAACCTGTGGCATTATGCTGTACACACGCCCATCCAGGCGCCGGAACAGCTGGTTCAGAAATACCGGGACAAGGCCCGGGCCATGGGATTGGACAGGGTCAAGGCATACGAAGAAGGCGAGTATTTC
>MHBQ01000114.1:6170-6478 GCA_001803315.1 Lentisphaerae bacterium RIFOXYC12_FULL_60_16 | reverse complement strand
CGGAACCAGCGGGTAGTCCGGCGACGGGTCCAGTCGGATCCCGTATACGCGGCGATGATCGAGAACCTCGATACGAACCTGGGGCGTGTACTGGCGGCACTGGAAACGGCGGGTATAGCCGACAACACGCTGGTTGTCTTCACGTCGGATAACGGGGGGTTGGCGACGGCGGAAGGGTCGCCCACCTGTAATGCCCCGCTGACCGAGGGTAAGGGGTGGATGTACGAGGGGGGGACCCGTGTCTGCCAGATTGTCCGCTGGCCGGGCCGGGTGGCGCCGGGATCGGTCTGCCCGGTGCCGGTGACGAG
>MHBQ01000114.1:0-6112 GCA_001803315.1 Lentisphaerae bacterium RIFOXYC12_FULL_60_16 | reverse complement strand
CACGTGGACGGTGTGAGTTTGTTGCCGGTTTTGACCGGAACGGGGGGACTTAACCGGGAAGCGATTTTCTGGCATTATCCGCATTACGGGAACCAGGGCGGCACGCCGGGGTGTTCGGTGCGAATGGGAAATTTCAAGCTGATTGAACGTTTTGAAGATGGTTGCCTCGAATTGTACGATTTGCGGAGCGATGTTGAAGAACGCCACAACCTGGCGTCGGCTGATCCGGATCGCGCCGCGACTTTACACAAGGCCCTGGTTGAATGGCGTGGTAAGGTTGAAGCGAAAATGCCGGTTCGGAATCCGGATTACCGTCGTTACGTTTAGCAAAGGAGTGTTGTATGGAAACCTTGAAAATCGGTTGGTCGCAACGCGACATGACACCGGTTCGTCCGGCCATGATACAGGGACAGATGCACCGGCGGATCGGGCGCGATGCCATGGACCCGTTGACGGTGACCGCATTGGCGCTGGAGGGCTCTGAAGCCGGCAAGGGGACGGTGTTGGTATCGCTGGATCTTGCCTACATCAACGAGTCGTTGTGCCGGATGGTGCGGCGACGGGTTGTTGAAGCCTGTCCGGACATTCCGTCCGATCATATCTGCCTGAATGCGACCCATACGCATACGTCGTTTGTTGATGATAATGATTTTTATGAATATCCGGGCGGGGATGTGATGACGCCGGATGAGGCGGCGGAGTGGATTGCGAATCACGCCGCGGGAGCGGCGGTTGATGCCTGGCGATCGCGGGTTCCGCGGCGGATCGGCCGTGCGTATGGGCATGCCGTGGTGGGGCATAACCGTTATGCCGTGTATGCCGACGGCACCGGCCAGATGTATGGCAAGACCGACCGGCCGGATTTCATCGGGATCGGCGGATTCGAGGATCACAGCCTGGACATGGTGTTTATATGGGAACCGGATGGCAACCTGGCCGGACTCTTGCTGGCGATTCCCTGTCCGTCGCAGGTGGATGAACATCTCGAGCGCTTTTCGGCGGATTACTGGCATGACGTACGCGTGGAGTTGCGGCGACGGTTGGGAAACCATCTTCAGATCCTTCCGGTTTGCAGTGCGGCGGGAGACCAGTCCCCCCACCTGCTTGTCGGACGGCGTGAGGAAGCCGAGATGTTGCACCGGCGAGGGCATAGTGAGCGGCAGGAGATTGCCGAACGTATCGGTGATGCCGTGGAACGGGCGTTGCGGGTCACGCAGGCCGTGTCAGGACGTGTGCCGGTGTTGAATCATGCTGTGCGCCGGGTTGAGTTGGAGGCGCTTCAGCCGACCGAGGCGCACCGGGCATGGGCGCGCAAGGCGCGCGCGGAATGGTTTGCCGCCAAACGCCCGGACGGGTGGTGGCCCCAGGGACTTCAGCGGGTTATTGACACCGGCAGCACAGGTCCGGCCTTGCCGCCGTTCATGACGGAAATCCATGTAATCCGGTTGGATGACCTGGTCATTGCCACCAGTCCCTTTGAATTGTTCCAGGATTACGGCATGCAGATCAAGGCGCGCAGTCCGGCCGAACAGACCGTGACCATGCAACTGGCCAACGGACGCGGTATGTATCTGCCGACGGGGCGCGCCATCCAGGCGGGTGGATACGGGGCGAATCCGGTTGTCTGCCCGGTCGGGCCGGCCGGCGGCCAGGTGCTGGTTGAGACCACGTTGGCCATGATACAGGCGTTGATGGGAGGATCTTAATGAAGCGGAAACCATTGAAACCCAGCCGGAGACCAGGTCGCAGTCGTGTGCCTGAACGTCCGGTACCGGTGGTTGAAGAGCGGGGAACGCCGGTTCAGGCGGTCGTGGCGGTGGGGCCGGTGATCGGGCGTGATGGCAAGGGGAATCACTGCCTGTATCTGACCATGGGGGAAGGGGTGGGGCCGCTGTTTATCCTGCAGGTGGATCCCCGGACCGGGCGTTGCCGTCAGTTTTCCGCGGCGAAAGGTATTTCGGGCGGGCGTCCCGTCTGCTGGAGCGAACGGTGGAATCGCCTGTTTGTTGCCGCGTCCGGGCCGGGTACGGGTGCGGAATATGAAGGTTACCTGCTGGAATTTGATCCAAAAAAGGCACGTTTGACCAACCGGGGCCGGATAGGCCCTTCGCCGTCGGGTTTTCCATGCAGCATTGCGGAAGCTGCGGATGGTTCCATCTATGTGGGCACGTATCCGCGATGTATCCTGGTGCGGTACCGTCCAGACCGTCGTCGATTTGAATCACTCGGCCGCATGGATGAAGCGGACCAGTACCTGTATGTCCAGTGTGGTGAGGATGGGACCGTGGCGACACTGGTCAAGATGGCGCATCCGCATGTGGTGGTGTTTGACCCGAAGTCCGGCACCCATACCCCGTTCGGACCGGAGGCCGACACGGACCGGCAGGTTGGCCGGGTTGCCTTGTTGAAGCGGGCGGATGGGCGATTGTACATCGACAGCCACGAAGGCTGTTTCCGGGTTCATCCGGCCGGTGTGACCGCCGTGGATGCCCTGCCGCCTCCGATGCCCCCGCAAACGTTACCGGATGGAAGCCGGTTCCAGTTGTGCAATGAAGGATCCAAGCGATACACGGCCCGTGAGCTTGAGCGTATCCACCCGGATGGCAAACGGACCCGTGTCCCCCTGACATGGACCTATGAAGGCACCGAGATCTATCTGGTTCGCACGGGGCCGGACCGGAAACTCTACGGATCCAGTGTGCTGCCGTTGCACTTCTTTGAGCATAATCCGGTTTCCGGGAAAACGGTGGACCGGGGCGCCTGCAGTACCGCCTCCGGCGAGATCTACTCGATGGATTCGATGGATGGGAAACTTTATTTCTGTGCGTATACGCATGCGATCCTGGGCATGTACGACCCCACCCGTCCCTGGCAATTCGGTTCGGAAGGGGCACGGGAGGACGCCAACCTCCGGTTCGGTAAGCCGGATGACAATCCGCGCCAGTTGGGGCGGATCGATTCGATTGCCTACCGTCCGCGGGACATGTGTGCGGGGCCCGGCGGCAAGGTGTGGGTGGCCTCGGTGCCCGATTACGGAATGTGGGCGGGAACCCTCTCCTGGTACGATCCGAAACGGGATACCTTCGGCGGCGCGCACCGGAATATTTATCCGGATTGCAGTGCCTATACCATGACGTATCTGCCGGAACTGGACCGCCTGGCGGTCGGGTTCTCCATCTATGGCGGAAGTGGAACCTCGCCGCGTGCCGAGCGGACCGGATTTGTCCTGTGGGATCCGGTTCAAGACCGGGAGACCTGGCGGGGGGATTGCGGCCTGGAAATCGTGGGCGTGATGGACATGGAATATGCCGGTGATGGTCTGGTGTATGCCATTGTGCACACGCGTCCGGCGCATGTGCTGATTGCCCATCTCCTGCTGCTGGATTTGCCGCGCAACCGGGTGGTGAAGCATGTGCGGCTTGATACGGCAGCCGGCTGGCCATTGGAAGTCAGTTTCCAGCGGGATGACCGGTTCCTGTACGGTGCGACCCGTGAATCCATTTACCGGGTTCCGTTGGGAACGGTGGACCTGGACGTGGTGTGGCGGAACCGGAAGGATGGGCCTTCCTGCGGCGGAGCATTGCTGGGCAAACATTATTACTTTGGATCACTGCACCGGTTACGGCGTGCCAGGGTTCGTTAGTGGGTCAGGGATTCGGGCAATTGTTGCACGAAATCCCGGATCTCGTCCCGGACGCGCCGGTAATGCGGCAGGGCTTCGGCCTCGTTGCGTGCCGATGCGGCCAGCTTGGGTGGGTCATCAAACCCCACATGCACGATCCGGGTCTTGCCGGGAAACAACGGGCAATGCTCGTTGGCGTGTCCACAGACGGTGACGACATAATCGAAATCCAAGGTTGGCAGGTCGGAGACGGTTTTCGAGGTGTGGTGGCTGATATCCACCCCGGCTGCGGCCATTACTTTTACGGCCAGCGGATTGAGTCCATGCTTCTCGATGCCGGCTGAAAAGGCCTCGATGGAGTCGTTTTTCAGGTGGCGGGTCCAGCCTTCCGCCATCTGGCTCCGGCATGAATTGCCGGTGCAAAGAAACAAGATGCGCAATTTATCCGGCATGTCGTTATTCCGCTTTGATCGTGAGCGTGACATCCTTCGGCAACGCCAACCCGGCTGCAACCTGGAGGGCCTTGAACGTGCCGACGGGAACGGCGCAGGCGGCACAGCATCCCTTGAGGTTTTCCCGGGCGGTGGTCAACACCACGCCATCCGCGCCGGCGCCGATCTCGGCATAGCCGTCCACGGGGCCTTTGGCGACGAGCGCCTCGCCGAATTTCCGGGCTTTCTCGCATCCGCTGGCGATGGAGAAGGTGATATTCTGCATGTCATCGCTATCCGCGTGAATGTTGGTTTTAAACCCGCAGATGCCGCCATCAACCGCGACCTTTGTCTTCATGGTGTACCTTTCGTTTAAGCTGCCGGTTGCTTGTCAAACCAATGTTGTGTCCGGGTGCAGATGCGCACCAGCCAGAGCATCACCGGCACTTCGATCAGCACCCCGACTACCGTAGCCAGGGCGGCGCCGGAGGAGAGGCCGAACAGCATGGTGGCGGTGGCAATGGCCACCTCGAAATGGTTCGAGGCGCCGATCATCGCGGCCGGCGCCGCATCCGCGTAGGGGAGCTTGAGCAGACGGGCCGCCCCATAACCCAGCCAGAAGATCAGCATGGTCTGGATGAACAGGGGAATGGCGATCCACAGGATTGTCAGCGGGTTTGACAGGATGGTTTCTCCCTTGAAGCTGAACAACAACACCAGCGTGGTCAGCAGGGCGATGATCGTGATCGGGGTCAGCACGTGCAGGAACTTTTCCTTGAACCACGGTTCGCCCTTGGCAGCGATGATCCACCGGCGCGATACGTAGCCTGCCACCAGGGGGAGGGCTACATAGATGACGATGGATAGAAGGAGGGCCTGCCAGGGGACCGGGAGACGTCCAACCCCGAGCAGGAATCCGCCCAGCACCCCGTAGAGGACCAGCATGGTCAATGAGTTGATGGCGACCATGATGAGGGTCAGTCCGTCGTTACCGCGTGCGAGGTATCCCCAGACCAGTACCATGGCCGTGCAGGGGGCGATGCCCAGGAGGATGCATCCGGCCAGGTAACTGCGCCAAAGGGGCACCTGGAGCATCTTGACACCCTCGACCAGCACCACTGTTCCCGCACCATGTTGGGCGCCCACCGTCAGGTCGAGTCCGAACGGCATTTTCACGAGGTCGGTGGCATCCACACCGATCAGTCCGCGGAACAGGAACCCCAGGAAGAGCATTGCGATGGCATACATGGTGAACGGTTTGATCGCCCAGTTCACAAACAGGGTCAGAAAGACCGGCTTTCCGCTTTTTCCGGCCTTGATGACCGAGGCGAAATCGATCTTCACCATGATCGGGTACATCATGAAGAACAGGCAGATGGCGATGGGGATGGACACCACCGGCGCCCCATTGACCATGATCGCCATGCCGTCCAGTGCCCGGGCCAGTCCGGGAGCGAGTTTGCCCAGCAGAATGCCGCCCGCGATGCACAAACCCACCCAGACGGTCAGATAGCGTTCAAACACATTCGTCAATTTCCGGTCGTTGGCGGGACATGTATCATTTTGCATGTTGTTTTCTTTCCTTCATGCGCAACAGCATCCCTGGTCTTCGCCGCAGCAGGCGGACTTGCGCCCCAGGACCGAATTCAGGATGCCGATTGCACAACCTACACCGTTCTTCACCCACAACGCATCCACTGGACAATTACGGGCGCAGGCCCCGCATTCCATGCAGGCGTCCCGGTTCACGATACGGCTCTTGCCGTTTTCCATGACCAAGACGCCGTGGGGACAGACTTCCGGACAGCGACCGCAACCAACGCACAAATTGGAATCGAGCCGGAGGGTTACCACGTCTTTCAGATAGGTCAGGGTCATCATGGAAGGCTTACCTCAGTTGTGTTGTGATCCATAGGACGAGACCGGTGCCGGCGGCCAGAATCTGCAGGGGAATGGCCCTGCGAAGTTCGTACCGCACCCCGGAGGCGGATGTGTAGGGTGTTGAGCCGGTGAACATCAGGCCGAGATAGGAGCATGCGGCTGTACTGAGCAACGCGAT
>MHBQ01000113.1 GCA_001803315.1 Lentisphaerae bacterium RIFOXYC12_FULL_60_16 | reverse complement strand
AAAGCCAGACCGAGATAAGTCAGGGCCCAGACGGCATTGACTCCGAAACTGGTCCACATGCGGCCGAAACTGGTTATCGGCGCGCCCAGGGGTGACAAGATCGAGGTGATCACGGCGCCGGCGCAGGAGACCAGCAGGACCGGTTCGGCTTCGGCAAACGAGGGGCCGTAGAGTTTCAAGATGAATCGGGCGCACAAGGCAATGGGTATGGCGGTCAACAGAGCCATTCCCGCAGCCAGGCCGACTTTAAGTCGGAATACATCGGAAAAGGCCTTGCGTTCATTGCCTCCGATCAGGTTGGCCAGAATCGGCATGGCCAGGTTTCCCAGGATGGAAGGCACAAATGTTATAATCAGCATCCAGGATGCAACCACACCCAGCATGCCCAACTGTGCATATCCGCCCGGTTGATTGACCAATAGCACATGGCATGCCCAGGTGACGGGGGTAACCAACAGGCCGGTGAGTACGGAGGGGAGGCTGAATGTCCAAAGGACCGACCAGTCTTCCGGGTGAATGCGGATGCCGGTGGGCAGGGCGGCGGCATCGAGGGAACGATGCAAGAAATGACGATTCATCAGGTATTTAACACCCAGGCAAAGGCTGGACCCCCACACGGCGCCACGAACTCCATCCAGCAGTACGGCTCCCACCATAACCGGCGGGTAGAGGAATCCATGCAGCAGGTTTACCAGCGTCAGCGGGCGGAAGGCTTCAAGCCCCATCAGGCCCCCGGTCTGGGCTGCATCCAGCGCCATCCACAGCAACGAAAGGGACCCGATCCGGATCAGCAGACGCAGGTGGGGGGCGCCCAGCACGACCCTTGCCAGCCAGTCCGCCATGATGACCAGCAGGCCGGCGACCAACAATCCGGAGAGCATGGAAACCCGGAGTCCAAGGGCGACCATCCGTGACGCCCGTTCCGGATCGGTGACCCGCCATTGGGCGACGTGCCGGCTGACCGTTGCGTGCAGGCCGAATCCTGCCAGCACCTCGAACGTGGCAAGGGTGCTCAAGACCACGCCGAATTCGCCAAGACCCTCCCGTCCCAACACCCGTGCCAGGACAACCGATGATAACAGGGTCAGCGCCCTGGCGGTCAGGGCGCCGAAACTCAACCACAAAGAACCCTGTATCAACCGTTGTCGGAGTGTAAGATCCATGGACCCGATCAAGCGCGGACGACGTTGCGGCGGTCCTTGCAGACGCCGCGGGTGTCGATGATCAGCGGGATCATGCGGGCGAGGGCGTTGTGGTCCACGCTGTCGTGCGCCGTGGCGATGATGGCGGCGTCGTAACGGTCCTTCGCAATCTGTTTCCAGGTCCGACTACGCCGGCCGGCGAATTGCATGTGTTCCCGCGAGGGGCCGATCTGTGGGCAGATCGGGTCGTAGTAGGCTACCCTGGCGCCATGCGTTTCCAGCAGTCGCATGAGTTCATAGGTCGGGCTTTCCCGCGTGTCGTCGACGTTCTTCTTGTATGCCAGTCCGACCAGCAGGATACGGCTTCCTCGCATGGCTTTATTCCGGTTGTTCAAGGCTTCCTGGGTCCGACGGATTACGTATTCGGGCATGGTGGTGTTGATTTCGCCGGCCAGTTCGATGAAGCGTGTCGAAAGCCCGAATTCGCGCGCCTTCCACGTGAGATAGAACGGGTCGATCGGAATGCAATGTCCGCCCAACCCGGGGCCCGGGTAAAACGGCATGTAACCGAAAGGTTTGGTGCTGGCGGCGTTCACCACATCCCAGATGCTGATGCCCATGGCGGTAAAGACCAACTTGAGTTCATTGACCAGCGCGATGTTGACGCTCCGGAAAATGTTTTCCATGAGCTTGGTGGCTTCGGCGGTCTTGCAGTCGTGCACGGGGATGGTCTTGCAAACCACGCTCCCATACAAGGCACAGGCCGCTTTGCCCGAGGCGGCGTCGAAACCGCCAACCACCTTGGGAATGGTGGAGGTGCTGAATTGCGGGTTGCTGGGGTCTTCCCGTTCCGGCGAGAATGCCACCATGAAATCGCGACCGGCCTTCAAGTTGCCGGCCTGTTCAAGGATGGGAATCAGCACTTCATCGGTGGTGCCCGGATAGGTGGTGGATTCCAGCGAGATCAGTTGCCCCTTGCGGATATACGGAGCCATGGCTTTACCGGTCGACACGATGTAACTCATGTCGGGTTCCCGGTTCTTGGTCAGCGGGGTGGGCACGCAGATGATGATGGCGTTGCACCGGCGCAACCATTTGAATTCGGTGGTGGCACGGGCGCCTTCCCGCCGGCAGAAAGCCGCCTTGATCCGTGTGGCATCAATATGCCGGATATAGGATTTTCCAGCCGTAAGGGATTTGACCTTGTTGATGTCGATGTCGAACCCGGTAACGGGAAATCCCTTGCGGTTGAATTCGAGCAGGAGCGGCAACCCCACATATCCAAGCCCGATAATGCCGACATGACAGGTATGATCGTGAATCTTTTTCAGCAACGTGTTCTTCATGTATGCCCTTTATGTACGGTTATTTTGAAAGAAATCCGACCGCAAAGCTGCCCCATGCCGACTGGATCTTGTGTTGAAACGCCCGGAGTGTTTCCAGCCGTTGCTGGATGAATGCTTCGGAATCCGGGTCGATACCGGGGGACGGGTGGGGGTGGATGGCATGTTCGGCTTCCGTCAGGGCCATGGCCGAGGCTTCAAGCCGTTTGCCGGCCATGTCCTGCAGGATGTTCTTGAGGATCCGCCCGAAATTGTCACGGGCCCGGTAATAGTCCTTGCGGTCGCCCTTGACCCAGACCGGTTCAAGGGCGCCCCACTGGGCCAGTTGGCGCACCCCCATGCTGGCGCTCCCCTTGCTGATGCCCAGTGCATGGGTGAGATCGTCCAGGGTTCGTGGATGCGGGGTGAAATAAAGGAACGCGTAAATCTGGCCCAGCACCCGGCCCAGCCCGAGGGACTGGGTGAAATGCCCGGCGGCTTCGATCAGGCTGCGGATGGGGGACGGGATGTCACGGGATGCGGGCGTCATGGGGTGCCTCCGGAGCTGATGTTGCGGAAAACCGGTGAAACGTCACCTCGGTGTCATTGACATCCACGAAGCCGGGATCCGGTTCCGTCCAGGTGCCCGTATTGAAGTAATGAATGGATCCCGACCGGGCCGTCTCGGCAAAATGGGTGTGGCCACAAACGGCCACGCGAACCCCCTTTTGTTCAGCGAAATGGAAGGCCTGGGTCCGGACGTGCCGGCACAGGACTTCGTACAGGTGGGGGAACCGCTTGGCAAAGAATGTCACATTCAGGATTTCCGCGCCGCAGAAGACCACCAGTTTATGGAAGGCCCTGAAGCAGCGCAGGCCGGCCCGGTAGAGCCAGGATTCGTAGGCAAAATGATCACCATGTTCGGCATGCAGCAATCCCGGGATGTTGAAATGATCCTGGTAGGGCAGGTCCAGGGTTTCCGGCAGACGCCGGACCTCATCATGGTTGCCCCGGACCCATATGACGGTTCGCCGGGTCGACTCGTCACGCAGTCTGGACAGTACCTTCCGGTGGGCATCAGGAAGCGTGTGACACATCCGGTCGAAACTGTCGCCGTTCAGGACCAGGGTGGTGCCGGGGGGCATGGCCTCCAGGAAGGCAAGAAAAAGGTCTGCCTGGCAGAACCGGGAACCGAGATGAAGATCGCTGGTGATCCACGTACGCATGGTGCAGGGAATCCGCTCGTAGAACGGGGTTACATCAGGGTTCTTCCCGGTTGGCCAACGATGTTCGGACCAGCCCGGCCAGGGGGATGGCTGCCAGGACTGCCAGCATCCAGCCGTTGGCTGGAATCTGCAGATTGAAATCGCCCAGTGAATGAATGGCCATGGCGGTAATTGCCAGCAGGGCGGTCAGGCGATAGGCGCGGTGCAGGGGGTACGCCGCATGGCGGCTGCGTCTCCATCGTATCAAACTGTTGGCCGGGATGCCGACGACGGCCATGAAGGGGAACAGGAACAGGATGAATCCAACCAGGCCCAGTTCCTCCAGCAGTTGCAACCAATCGTTGTGCACTTCATAGGAATGAAAGTCGTAATTCGGGATGGACGGCCAGGTCCCGGTTTCCGGGTTGCCGTCGCGGGTGGCGGCGAAATGCGGCCACAGGTTCCGATGCATGCCGGGACCGATCCCCCAGAACCGGGTGGAGGTGCTGGTTTGCCAGGCCCGCCATGCCGCGGTGAACATCTTGCCGCGTGAGGTGAGTTCCGCGCGTTGCAGCAGGGTTTGAATCGCTTCCCGTGGCGGGTGATGACGGAGATCTTCGTAGGCGACCCAAACGCGGAAACGGGTCATGAACGGGTGATTGCTGGAGGCAAACAGGAAGACGGCCAACCCCAGGCCAAGCAGCGACCCCCACCGTGCCCAATGGCGCCAGGGGGATGGCCAGGTCAGGAATCCCATGAGCCAGGCGATGGCCAGCATGCCCAGCACCGTCACGCCGGCTCCCCGTGATTTGCTCATCAGGATGCCAACCAAGGCCAGGAATGCGAGCGCCCCTCCCGAGGCGCGTATCATGCCCTGGACCCCGTGTGTCAGCAGGAGCCCCAGTCCGATGGCGAGCAGGAATTCCATGGCGCCGGCGAAGTGGTCCGGGCAGAAATACGATCCGGATGCCCGGTTCTCGATGACATACTGTCCATAACCATCGGCCCACATGACCCGGCTGCTGCCGGTCATGATGTGGTTGATGATCCCGTAGCCGGCCAGCATGGTGAGGTTGAGGGTCAACAGGATGAAGATGCCGTGAACCTGTCTGCCGGTGAAACGGCATATGATCAGACCCCCGATCAGGACCGGGAGCAAATGAAGCAACAGGGCGCGTTCGGCATCCTGCCAGACCGGAGACTGGAAACAGCGGACGACCAGATACAGCAGGAAAGGAATCAGAGAGATCCATAACCCGGTCTCCGTGAGAAGGTTAGTGCCGGTCTCGTCCTGGCTGTGTTTACCGATTCCGATGACCGCATACAAGGCGGCTGCAAGAAACAACAGTGTGGCCAGAGGCCAGAACCACCAGAGTTCCCAGGCGCCGAACAACCAGGGGCCGGCCAGGATGGGAATCACAACGAGCATAAAGGCCATCCCGGCCAGAAGGGACGAGTTAAATGACAAACCTGAAATTTTACGCAGCGACAAGCGACACTCCGTGCCCGTAAATTATGCGGAGCCGGCTGAATCCGTCATGTTCAAATCGTTTTGAATATACCATAAGCGCTTGATTGCCGTCAAGTTGTGAGGT
>MHBQ01000112.1:5458-7643 GCA_001803315.1 Lentisphaerae bacterium RIFOXYC12_FULL_60_16 | reverse complement strand
CCCTGCCGGCCCTGCTTCTCGCGCACCTGTCGGCGCGGCGGCGTGCCCTGCATGGAAGGCATCACCCCTGAACGCGTGGTGGAGGCGGCGATAGCGATGCTGGAGAAAGCCCCTTCACTCCAAGGGGGATTCAATGCCGGAGGATAGCCTGCAACCTGGAGGGCGAGACTCTGTCGAGCCGTAAGAGAATGTTGAGTAAACTTACCTGTCGGTGGATGGTGGCGGGCGGGGTTCTGGCCGGCCTGCTGGTCATGGCCGCGGCGCAGGATGATGCCGCCTTCCAGGAATGGCTCAAACAGGACCAGGCGGCGTTTGCCCAATACAATGCCGAGGTCACCGCCGCCTACCAGCAGTTCTACGAAGCGGAGCAGAAAGCCTTCCAGGAATTTCTCCGGCAGGCGGGGGACCGGTGGGGCAGGCAGAATGTCTGGGTACCCGAACGCAAGACCTGGGTGCAGTATGCCGACGATTTTGGTGAACGGAGCCAGGTCGGGTTCGAGGAGGGGGAATGCCGGGTGCAGGTGCTGTTCGACCATCCCGTGACGGCGGATGATCCGGCCGTCCGCAAGGAACTCGAGCAGGCGGTGCAATACCTGGTGCTCAGCGGGACCGAGGACCCGGTGCAGATGACGCGGCGCCTGATGAAGGAAGGTCCGGCGGCTTCTACGCCGGCCGGTGGCACGGCCCCGGCAGCGGCAACCTACACGGTCCGGTCCGGCGACAGTTTGTGGGCGGTTGCCAAGCGCCTGGGGGTTTCGCGCGAGGCGTTGGCCGACGCCAACGGTATCGATGCCAACGGGTGGCTGAAGGTGGGACAGGTGTTGAAGGTCCCCGGCAGCGTGACGGCGGCGGGGGGGACGGGTGGGGGTCGCCGCATGCCGGATTCGAAATCGCCGGTCGTACTCGACCAGGTGCGGATGCCGGACGGATCGGTGGTGAATCGTGGGAATGCCGCGGCATTCGGGCAGGCCGTGGTGGCCGGTGCGTCGCCGGTGGTGACGGCCATCAAGGGCGCGGACGGGAAGGATCGCCATGCCGTGACGACGCAGTTCCGGCTGGTGCCGGAGCACATCCGGATCCGTGCCGAGAAATACCGGCCCCACGTGGCGGAATATGCGCGCAAGAACGACCTCATGCCGGCGCTGGTGTATGCGATCATGCATACGGAATCGGCCTTCAACCCGCGGGCGCGGTCGGGTGCGCCCGCGTACGGACTGATGCAGCTGGTGCCGCGGTCGGGCGCCCGGGATGCCTACCTGTCAGCCTACGGGCAGGATACGATGCTTGATCCGGATTATCTTTATGATCCCAAGCGCAACATTGAACTCGGTGCGGAACTGCTGAAGATTCTGGACCGGCGGTATCTCAAGGCCATTGAGGATCCATTCAGCCGATTGTACTGTGCCATTGCGGCATACAATACCGGGGCCGGGAATGTATGCCGCGCCTTTATTGACGGCACGTCGGTCAAGCGGGCGGCGGGGGTGATCAACGGCCTGTCGTCCGAAGCCGTCTATGACCGGTTGTGCCGGGATCTGCCGTACCAGGAAACGCGTGACTATCTCAAGCGGGTGCGGCGCCGGATGCCGCTGTATGCGGGGTGGTAGCGTCAGGAGGAAGGTGTCAGATGATGGACCGAAGGAAGTTCATGGTAACCGCGGCGGTGGGTGGGGTGTCGTTGCTGGCGTGCGGGACGGCCTGTGCGGCGGCGGAACCCAAGCAAGGTGAACGGAAGGAGTGTCTCAACCGGGAACTCAACAACCAGAAATGTAACTGCCCCAATCTCACCTGCAAGAACCACGGCATCTGCTGTCAATGCGTCCTCAATCACCGGGCACAGAACAACAAACCCGTCTGCTTGCGATAATCCTGATGCGCATGGAGTATCGGATATCTGGCTAAATCCGGCAGGACAAACGCATCTATATTTGAATAATTATGGGGATCGGAACACGAGAACGGGCGACGAGAGCGGTGGACGATTCCGGAATTTCCTGCTCGTTATCCGTTCTCGTCAACCGAATCCCGTTTTTTGCTGAATTTGTTTGGTTTGGCGTTAAATCTGATGCGTTTTCCCTGATAAATTCGGTTGATCAACCCGTCCGAAGGGACTACAAATACTTTTAATGAGATCTTCCCTTTTGCCGCTATGCGCGTGCCTGTTGACGGTGGCGCCGGTTTATGC
>MHBQ01000112.1:0-5445 GCA_001803315.1 Lentisphaerae bacterium RIFOXYC12_FULL_60_16 | reverse complement strand
GGGATCGTGCCGCCGCTATCCGCCGTATCCGTACCGGCGCCCAGCGTACCCGCGATGAACTTACCGGGCGGATCATTGACCACGTCGACTTCAACGAGACCCCGCTGGTGGATGCGCTCAAGGTGATTGAGGCCAAACTGACTGCGAGTGCAACCAACCATCCGATCCGGCTACAATATTTTCCGGGATATGATGGAAATGACCTACCTGTGGGGGTCGCTGCAACCAACGACCCGGCGATTCCAATGCCGGTGGTCTCGTTGACCGGTCAGAATATTCCGGCACTCGTATTGTTCAGATCCTTGGGGGTTGTAAGTGGCCAACGCTATCTCATCCGTGATGGCATGGTATTGTTTATTGATCGTGATGCCCCGGAATCGCCGATTTTGGTGCGCCATTATGATGTGCAATCGTCATTTAGTTGTCGCATTCGAGTGGCCAGTGAAGGTCTGACCCGTCCTTCGGAATCAATCGGTGATGATTTGATGTGGAAAACATTCATGCAAGAAATGGGGGTTCCATGGCCGCGTGGATCCATGATCCGGCATATCCCTTCAATCGGTACATTGATTGTCCATAATACAGCCGCCAACCTGGCGATTTTTGATCGAGTATTTTCCAAATTAAACGTAACTCCGAATCAGGTTGATATCGAGGCAACCATGGTGGTGTTTCCCCGGAAAGAAATCGAACCGTTGGCTGCCAAGGGCAGGATCAGTCAAGCCCAGCTAAAGACGCTGTATGAGGAAGGTAAAGGCATGCTGCTGGCAGCCCCGCGGGTGATCACCCAGTCCGGCAGTGAGGCCACCGTCAAGGCATGTCGGGAATACATCTATCCGACGGAATTCAGTGTGGCCACGTCGGTGATGACGGATCCTTCGTCAACTGCCGCAGTCCAGGTGGTCCGGTCGGTGGTTGAACCCTCCAGCTTCGAGACCCGCGAGATAGGGTGCATTCTTACCGCGATCCCTGAAGTATCCCCGGAAGGCCGAATGATAACCTTGGCGCTTTCCGCAGAAATAATTCTACCGCCAGAATGGAAGGATTTCGGATCCAGCTACGAGGATTCAAATGGTCGCGTCCAGCAGGCCCACATGGAGCAACCATTATTTTTTGTACATCAGTGTAATACGACGGTGTCGTTCAGGCCGGGTAAACGGGTGCTGGTCGCCGGGGGCGGTGAACATGCGGAACGGGACTACCTCTATTACCTTTTCGTGTCGGTCCAGCTGGTTGCGCCTGATGGTGAACCGATTCCGGAGTATGACGATTCATGGCTGGTTCCACCGACGGACGAGGACAATGAATCCGGAGTGCTTTCTGATCCGGCGATGACCCCTTGACCAGGAGATGTCCCATGCGACGATGTCTGCTCGTAGGGTTTGTGGTTGTTCTGAGTGTTGTATCGCTCAACGCTTCGCCGGAATTGAACGATCAGAATCTCCGGACCCGACTTCGCTCCGTCGTGATCAAGCGGCTGGTTTTCGACAACGTGACGGGGGAGCAGGCGGCGGGTCTTTTGCAGGCAGCGATTGTGAAGGCCAGCACTAATCCTACGCCGGGTGTAGCAATCATCTATAATCCGGCCTTCGACGGGGATACTGACAATCCGACGTCCCGGGGAAAGTTTCCGATTCCGCCGGATTTGCAAGACCGGCGGTTATCTTTTGAACCTGTCAACCTGACCGCGGAATTCATCCTGAACAAGTTGGTGGCCGAACTGGACATGAAATATCTCCTGACCGGGGATACGGTCATCATCACGGACCAGAATGCTCCTGAATCCCGCGTGAGGAGTCTTGTGTATCCGGCGGGGATTGAACAGGCGGCAGCCTTCGAGAAGGAAGGTGCATTCGGGACATCCACCAATGGGGGGGTGCACGAAGACGCGCTTCGGGAATATTTCGCGACGATGGGTCTGACCTGGCCGAATGGCAGTTCCATCCGGTATTTCCCGGTTTCCCGCCTATTTGCCTTGAGCACTACAATCGAGAATCATTCCCGGTTTGATTATATTCTTCGATCCCATCTGGCGTACCGGCAGGTGGAGATACAGCTTCAGTATGTGGCCTTCGAAAATGCCGCTATAGAAGCCTTGACTGTCACGGGCCGGGTAACCATCGCCTCGCTCCAGGCGCTTCGTCATGATGGAAAGAGCCGGCTGATAGCCGCCCCGCAGGTGGTGACGGTGAATGGGAGCGAGGGGCATTTTAAGTCCGTGCGGGAATATGTCTATCCGACGGGATTCACGGCGAATCATTCGGTTCCCGCCGGAACCACCAATGGGATGAAGGTGGTTGGCATGGTGGTTGAGCCTTCTTCTTTTGAGACCCGGGAGGTGGGCTCCATCCTGACGGTGATTCCGGAGGTGAATCCGGAAGGCACCCGTGTGATGCTCTCCCTGAGCCCGGAATGGGTTGACGATCCGGTATGGCGCAACTATGGCAACGAATACCAGGATTCCAACGGGCGGGTGCAGACCGCTCGAATGGAGCAACCGCTTTTCTTTACACACCGGGCTAATGCGCAGGTTGAACTGGCTGACGGTGAGATGGTGTTGCTTGGCGGCGGTGGTTCCACGCCCGACGGGAAATCGCTGGTTTACCTGTTTGTGTCCGCGCATATCCTGAAAGACGGGCAGGAATGAATTTCCCGCGAAATCGGCGGCATATGGATCACCATCGGTTTGAATGCAGGACCAAATCAGGAGACAAGCGATGAAATTGAGAACCGGTTTGACGGTGGCGATGGTGATTGCAGGGTTGATGGCGGCGGTGTCCTGTCGCCGGACCGACATGAAGAAGGTAACCATCAGTGTGCCTGGCATGTCGGATGCCCGGAGCATCCGGATCGTGACCAATGCCGCCTTGGACGAGGTGGTGGGGCGCGTGGATGGCATCCTGCATGATTACGAGGTGGATCTGGCCGGCCAGGTGGTTTTATACCACGAGAGCGGGCGATTGCTGGCCCCGGAATATCAGCGGAGGATCGTGGCGTGCATTTCGCAGGTGGGGTTCAAGGCGGTTGTGAAAAGTGTCCGGTTGAATCCCCCGGCGCTGGTGCAGACCCTGGATGGTCCGGCGCAAACCTGGCCGGACCGTTATACGGCGGTTCTTGCGGTGACTGGTATGAAGGATCATACCGATGCCAATATTGTCGTTGATGCGATTGCCTATGCACGGATCGGTCGTGATGATCCCCGGGTGTCGGTCAACAAACGGGCACAGGAGTTGGTGGCCCGTTATGAGAGTCTGGTGGTGGCGCCGAAGAACATAGAGTTTGCCATTGCCTGTGCCGGGTTTGACGCCAACCAGATTCCGGCCCGTCTTGGCGGGGTGGATTCCATCCCGCACGGCTGGACCCCGGTGAAATAAGGTGCATGTTGGAGTTATAGATACATGAGTGAAAAACCGACTGTGTACGATAGCGCCTCGATCGAGCAGATTATCCTGCTGTTGCGTGGGCAAAAAGTGATTTTGGACCGGGACTTGGCGGCGCTTTATGGGGTGGCAACGAAGAATATCAACAAGGCTGTGACTCGTAACCAGGACCGCTTTCCTGCCGATTTCATGTTCCAACTCACGGCTGACGAGGCGTCAGCTTTAAGGTTCCAATCTGGAACCTTAAAGCGCGGCCAACACTTTAAGTACATGCCCTACGCCTTTACCGAACAAGGTGTGGCCATGTTGTCGAGCGTGTTGCGGAGTCCGCAGGCGGTGCAGGTGAACATCGCCATCATGCGCGCCTTTGTGCGGTTGCGTGAAGCGTTGTCCCTGCATCGCGACCTGGCGCACAAACTGGCCGAACTCGAGCGCCGCATCGAGGGGCACGATGAAAACATCCACAACCTCTTTGACGCGATCCGACAACTGATGGCGCCTCCAGCCAGCCCGCGGCGCCCGATCGGGTTTCAGGTTCGGGAACGACGTGGCGTGTACCGCACACCGACGAAGCGCGGGAAGTCGTGACGCCTGAACAACGACGTGTCTGTCCCGGATGGGCATGCTTTTGGAAGGAGCGATACGATGCCGTGTAAGATTATTCAACCGAAACATGTCCACTCGACGGCGGGCGTGGGTTATTCACATGTCGCGATGGCGGGCCGCACCGTTTACATTGCCGGCCAGATTGCGCTCGATCCCGCGGGCAACCTGGTGGGGAAAGGCGATGCGGAGGCGCAGACCCGGCAGGTTTATGCCAACCTGCGGGCCATCCTCGTTGAACTCGGCGGCGGGTTGGGCGATATCGTCAAGATGACCACCTATTTGACCGATCGCGGTCAGCTTGAGGCGTTCCGGCGTGTCCGCAACGCTGTTTTCAGCGAACCGTTTCCCCCGAATACACTGTTGTTCATCGGTGGTCTGGCGCATCCCGATTATCTGGTCGAAATCGAGGCAGTGGCAGTACTCGACTGTGCGCCGCCAGCCGGAACGCCTTGATTCATGTAAATCGGGGACAGAAATATTTACAGGGATAGGTTGTCCCCGGAATTTTCCTCATTCAGTCACGGGGACCCGATTGGCGATGTCATGTCAAGTTGATGAAATCTTGCACATCAATCCGGGCCTGTTTGAGAACATGGGATAAGGTTGATCGTTTCACGGGTCTGTGTGCAGGAACCGTCAGCTTCAAGGTTTCCGATATCGTGTGCTTCTGGAGCCGAACATGACTGCCCTTCTGCCTGACAACCACCCAGCCATCTCGTTGAAGTGCACGAATGATCTGGTCATAAGGCAGACTGGGCACCTTGCTCATACTGCGAGTTCCGCCAGTTCGGCGTTCGGAGCAAAATCCCAGTCATCCTCGACAGGCTCCAGGTAGAGGTCGATAGCCTCGCGGATATTCTGCAATGCTTCCGCCTTGGTCTCGCCTTCCGAAATGCAACCCGGCAGAGAAGGAACAATGACGGTGTACCCACCCTCATTACTCGGCTCAAGTACGACTTTAAGATTCATTTCTCACCTCGAAAATCAGCATAGCACGTATGTTCGCCGATCGGCAATTCATCATTCAGGCAGATAACGGGACTTCGGCAAGTTGGCAGTCTAAAGAATGCTCAGGGCAGACGCGTCGCCATCCAAGGGGTGATCGTTTGCCTTGATTCGGAGAAACGATGGACGCATCTTGTGGTGGTTGACCGATCTTCGGTTGGATGCGCAGGGGAGGAATTCATGAAACCATTGCTACAGGCGTTAATGCTGGTTGCGTTGTTTGCGGTTGGGTGTGTCTACGAGGTTCCGCTTACCACCGACCACACGATCCCGGTGGATCCGGCCGTTCTCGGCCTTTGGGAGTTGGTTCCCGATGAAGGCAAGGAACCGGATCCGGTGGCGCGGATGCTGGTCCTGAAGTTCTCGGATACGGAATACCTGATCCATTACCCGATTGGGAAAGACGGGCTGTATTACCGGGGATACCCCGTCAAGGCGGGGAAACGCGCCTGTG
>MHBQ01000111.1:34199-67804 GCA_001803315.1 Lentisphaerae bacterium RIFOXYC12_FULL_60_16 | reverse complement strand
CTTATCCTAGCAGAACCGGTGTTCTGACGCCTTGACAATTGTATCATTGATTAGCACAATAAGGTCATTATTTGTGGGGGCTTGTGAAGCTATATACACGGGATAGTTCCTATCCGGTTAAGCGATTTAGCATCAATGTCATCCTGAATGTACTGCACACGCCCGGGGTGGGGCATTCCTACTTTCACCGGCATACCTTTCACGAACTGGTTCTGATCACTTGCGGAGCGGGGATCCATGTGACTGGCGGGGAACAAATCCGGGTAGGTCCGGGTGATGTCCTGGTGATCCACCCATGTCGTTCCCACCGCTATATTCCCCTGGAGGATTTTGAACTGACCAATATCCTCTTCGAGACCGGTGACCTGAACCGGTTGCCGCGCATGGTTCGGAACTTGCCGGGGTTCCGGCAGTTGGTGGAGCCGGAAATGGATGGCTGCCGAAACCCTGCCTACCACAACCGTGCCCGGCTGGATACCTCCGATTTCCGTAAAGCCAAGCAACTTGCCCAGCGTCTTCATGCAGTCATTTCCGGCCGTGAGGGGGAATGGGAAAGCGTAGCGCGACGGCGTTTTATCTGCCTGATCCATCATCTTTCCACCACCGCACGGCCGCTGCAAGCATCCAACATCCCGGATACCCGTCTTTCCGGGGTGTTTGCCTTTTTAAAGGCCAATCCGGTCCGACGGGTTCGGTTGACGGAACTTGCCGCCCTGGCGGGCATGTCGAGAAGCACGTTCCAGCGGGTGTTCCGGGCCTCGGGTTGTGGATCGCCCATCAATCACCTGCTCCGCGGCCGGTTGGACCAGGCACAGGTACTCCTGCAAAGTCCGGCTCTGTCCATTACCGATGTCGCCTTTCAGTCGGGGTTCCAGGACAGCAACTATTTTGCCCGTGTATTCAGGAAGCAGTTCGGGGTCTCGCCGCGTGAATACCGGATGCACCAGTTGAAAGTCGAGAAATGAAAACCAACGGCACCATGGTGTGGTGGGTTTTGGCTTTGCGTTCCGGGGAAAGGCGGTATAGTACCCGCGATCATGAGAAAACGTCATTCAGCGGATGTCCTGCTCAGCCTGGCCGCCGGTATCATGGATGCGCTGGCGGTATTCGGCGGGTTCATGCTGGCCACCTGGATACGGTTTGACAGCGGATGGTTCCCGATCCGCCATGCGCCGCCGGATTATTATTATGCCCTGTATGCCATCGGTGCAACCGTTGCCACGCTGTTGTTTCTTGCGGTTAACCGGTCCCTGGGTTTGTACATACGCCCCCAGATAGGGTCCTTCGTGAACAAGATTCCACGCATGGTGCGGGGGGTCATGATCGGTGTGGTGTTGACCGTGGTGCTGGCGTTTGCCGTTCAGAACGAATTGCCGGATGGCGTGGAATTTTCCCGTCTGGTCATCCTGCTGGCCGCAGCGACCATTTCCGCCTTCCTGGTCCTGGAACGCTACGCGATGTTCCGGATCGAATGGAACCTGGCGCGGCACAGCGGGTCGCGGAACCGGGTGTTGATTGTCGGGACTGATTCGGTGGCGGCGCACCTGCGCCGGGCGATTGCCCGCGAACCCATGTTGCGTGCCGTGGTCGTGGGGTTCCTCCGAACGGATGAACAACCGCCGGATCCCTCGATCCGGGCGGAGGATATCCGGGGTGGTCTGGAAGACCTGAAGTTTTGCATCGAGTCCAGCCAGGTGGACCAGTTGATGCTGGCCGGCCATGGATTGCCGCATAACCGGATCATGGAAATCCTGATCCTGTGCGAGCGTAACCTGGTGGATTTTAACATGGTGCCGGACCTGTTCCGCCTGTTGACGGTCAGCATGGATGTGCAGTCGTTGGACGACATCCCCCTGCTGGGGGTGAAGCCGTGGCCCCTGGATCATTTCTGGCCCCGGGTACTGAAGCGGATCGAGGACGCGGTCGGGTCGGTCATCCTGATGGTTGTAGCATCACCGGTTGTGGCCCTGGCCGCGCTGGCCGTCAGGTATACGTCACGCGGCCCGGTTTTCTATGCGCAGGAACGGTGCGGGGAGAAGGGCCGTCAGTTCAACATCTACAAGTTGCGGACCATGCGGGTCGATGCCGAAGTGGGAACCGGCCCCGTATTCACCCGGGAGAACGATCCGCGCGTGACACCGGTGGGTGGATTCCTGCGGCGCTGGAACCTGGATGAATTGCCGCAGTTGTGGAATGTCTTCCGGGGCGATATGAGCCTGGTCGGGCCGCGTCCGGAGCGGCCGCATTTCGTGGAAAAATTCAAGGAGGACATCGGCCGCTACATGTGGCGGCACATGTACAAGCCGGGGATGACCGGATGGGCGCAGGTGAACGGGTTGCGCGGCAATACCAGCATCGAGGACCGGATCAAGTATGACCTGTATTATTTGGAGAACTGGTCCTTGTCGCTGGATTTCAAGGTGCTGTTACGTACGCTGGTGGCACGGAAGAACGCCTACTGACGGGGAGTGAGCGGTGGACCAACTTCATACCAATGTGATGGATATGTTCCGGGTGAGCTATTTCTGGTCATGCTTCTGCGCCTGGATGCTGGCGCAGGGTATCAAGATGTTTCACGGGTTCCGCCGGACACGGCGTGTGGATTTCGGATACCTGGTCAGCACCGGCGGCATGCCCAGCGCCCATTCCGCCATGGCAGCCGCCCTGATGACCTCCGTCGGACTGCATACGGGGTTCGGTTCGCCGATCTTTGCCATCAGCCTGGCCTTTGCCACGATCGTGATGCTCGATGCCTCCACGGTGCGGCGGGCGGCTGGTATGCAAGCCCGGTTATTGAACCAGATTGTCGACGAGTTGCTTAAGGAACACCGGTTATCCGACAAGAAACTGGTTGAATTGCTGGGGCATACCCGGTTGGAGGTGTTCCTGGGAATGTTGGTGGGTATTTTCACGGCCATGCTGGTGGTGGCCATCGAGTTGCGGTTGCAGATGTGATGTTCCTGCGGAGGGGGACGGCGTCGCAGGAGCTCCGCCCTTCAGGGGAGAAGATCAGAGCGAAGCGCATGGCGGGGCGAGCCTGCCCTGAGATTCATCGAAGGGTTCCCGCGAGCCCGTGCGGTATCATAACAGTGCAAGGATGAGGAGGTTTGACATGGAACGCGGTGAGATTCGGATCAAGAACGAAACATTGGCGGTATTGTCCAACTATTGCCTGACGCGGGGTGTCCCCCTGCCTCCCGGGCAGGTCCGGAGCCCGGCCGGGGTCTCAATCCGTGACGCCAAAGGACGGGTGGTCCCCTCCGAAGGGCGTATCCTGCAGAAACGGCCGGATGGCAGTGTCGAGTGGATGGCCCTGGATATCCTGCTCAACCTGAAAGGGCAGGAAAGCACGCACCTGTATATTGAACCGCGCAAGGCGGCGGCACCCGCCGTGAAACATCCCGTGACCGTCCGGGAAACGGGGGGACGGGTGGTCCTGTCCAACGGTCTGAGCGAGGTGGTGATCAACCGCGCCGGCGGGTCGTTGATTCACCGGATGACGATCAACGGCCGGGAAATCGTGAAGGAAGGAACCCTGGTGGATCTGCAGGTGGTGGATCCGGGCGGAAAAATCTACCGCGCCAGCCTGAACGGGCGGTACAAGGTGACGATTCCCTATCGCAACCGGATCCGGACCGAGGTGAAGATCGAAGGCAAACATGTGGCCCGTGACGGCGAAAGCCTGCTCGACTTTGCCCTGCGATTCACGCTGACGGCAGGGAATCCCGACCTGAAGCTTGAACATACCTTTTATTGCCATGAACCGAAGGAAGGCCGTATTTCCGTCAAGGCCATCCGGCTGGTGATTCCCACCACGATGGACCCCGCCTCGCACAAGCTGGTCCGGCAGAATCATCACAGCGAGGACTGGTTTTACCGGGATCTCGACATTGCGGAGAACATGGATGTGGTGGCCAGCAGTGTGGCCGACGTGGATAGTTATGCCCAGAATTACAAGGGGCCTACGGCGTCGCACCCGTGCGCGGGCGGCAATGTGTTTTTGCGCAATGTCAACAGCCTGCACGAGAATTGGAGTGAATATCCCTTCCATATGCGGCCGGGGCAGGGGTCGGGGTTCCGCGCCGATATCGGAACGGGATCCTTCCAGGCCATCACGCCGATCATCGGGTGGAAGCAGAAGGATTATACGCTGGTCACGACCTTTGAACATTTCCGCCAGTTGCATCCCAAGTCCATCACCATCGACGAGTCGGAGTTGACCTATTCGATCTGGCCGGAATGGTCGGTGCCGATGCAGGTGGTCCAGGGCGTCAGCAAGAGCCACATTTTCTGGATCACCGGTGAGCGGCGCGCCCTGGACATGGATGATGTGATCGATGTGTTGGGACGATGGGAATACGGCTATGTGGAACCGATCGACGTCTCGTTTGATCCGGCGTGGCCGGCGTTCTGCGAGGTGCTGGAGTGCCAGCATTTCCTGAAATACCAACCCGAGAAGTACCCGATGCTCGAAAACCTGATCGAGCCGGCAACGGCGGCGGGGAATCCGGCCCGTCACACCTATGACCGGCTGGCGGCCATCGGCATGTTCCATTTCGGCGACCATGTCAGCCCGGACGGCACCAGTTGTTCCAACAACGAGGATGACATCGCGGTCTTGTTCCCGCTCCAGCATTTCCTGCGCACCGGGCACACCTATGCGTGGGATCATGGACGGGAAACCACCCGGCATTATATGGAGGTGGATTTCTGCGAGTGGAGCACCTGGCCGCGGCAGCACGGCGGGCTCATTCCGCATACCGGCCAGCACTTTGTGGGTTGCGTCTATCCCAGCCACCAGTGGGCGGAGGGTATCCTGACGTACTACTACCTCACGGGCGACGAGCGGGCGCGCCAGGTGGTGATCGCCTGCGGCGACAACTATGTTTACTGGACGTATCACAAGCTCGATACGATGGTGTGCGACGGGCGTGAGGCGGGAATGCCGCTGGTCAACATGGCGGCCGCCTACCGGCTGACCCGCGACCCGAAATACATCAAGGCCTCCCGGCTCATCATCCGGAGTTTCTTCACCAAGTGGTTGCGTAAGTATGGTGAATTCAAATATCCCTACCCGCAGGGAACCCAGAAGCATCCGCACAAACTGATCACGGGATACGGGGACTGGTCCAGTTTTGCCGGCCTGTACCGCCTGTGGGAGTTGACCGGTGAGGCGGAGTTCAAGGATCTGGCGGTGAAACTGCTCAAGCAGTGCATCAAGCCGGGCTCGTTCAGCCTGAATGATGCGCGGGGGATGGACTTCTTTGCCGCCTGGATGCTGGGCCGTATGACCGGCGACATGGAAAGCGTGATCGAGACCGTTAAGAGCGCGGTCCCCATGTTGTTGCGCCGTGGCGGGCACCCGATCCGGCGGTTGCATTTCCTCAAGGAGCTGGATGAGCGGGGCATGATTGATGATCGCTTCGTGGGGAGCCGTGGAGGCGTCATTTAGAGGGAGGCCATTGTGAAAGCAGGATTCGCTGAAGTGGATATCACCCCACCCGTGGGGACACTCAAAATCGGGTGGCTGAAGAAGATCGTGTCGGACAAGGTGCTGGATCCCTTGTGTGCCCGGGTGGCGGTTTTTGAGCAGGGGGGGGCACGGGTGGCCTTTGTTCAACTGGACACCTTGAGCATCCGCTGGTCACAGGTCCGCGAGATGCGGTCCCGGTTGGAGCGTGTCTGTAAGATCCCGGCCGGGCATGTCATGGTGGCGGCCACGCATAATCATGCCGGACCGGCCGTTGCCGGGACGGGTGAGGTTCCCCGGGATGAATCCTATGTCGAGTCCATGATTGCATCGGTTGTCAAAGCCGGCCAGTTGGCGGTAAAGGGGCTGGTTGATGCGGAAATCGGATTCGGATCGGTGTTTGAGTTCGACGTGGGGTACAACCGGCGGATCGTCATGCGGGATGGCACGGTTCGAACGCATGGACATTTCAAGGACCCCCTGGCCTTGTGTGTTGAAGGGCCGGTCGATCCGGAGGTTGCCGTCCTGGCCGCGCGCACACCGGATGGACGTCCCCTGGGATGTCTGGTCAACTTCACCTGTCATCCCACCCATCATGGAGGTTCCGGTGAATTATCCGCGGGTTATCCGGGCGTATTGATCCGCACCCTGCAGGCCAGGGGTTGGCCGGTGACCCTGTTCCTGAATGGCGCCTGCGGCAATATTCATCACAATAATCCGATGCTGGGCGTCGAAAAAACCAAGGAGGAGGCGGGAACCCGCCTGGCGGAGGATGCGCTCAAGGCCATTGCCGGCATGGCGTTCAACCCAACGTGGCCGGTAACTGCCGCCACCGAGACCCTTTCACTTCCCTATCGTCCGGTGAGTCCGGAAGCCGTGGCCGGCACGGTGCGTGGCGCCCAGCGTTTCATTGATCCGGCCATCTATGACCGGGGCATGCCGGCCTTGCTGAAGCGCATTGAGACGCGCAGGATGCAGCCGGCGGAGGTGCAGGTGTTATCCATCGGCGAGATTGACTTTGCCTCGATTCCGGCCGAATACTTTGTGGAATTCGGGTTGCGCATCAAGGAACAGGCGCATCCCCGGCATGCACTGGTGGTGTCACACGCCAACGGCATGATCGGGTATGTGCCGACGCCGGGAGCGTTTAAACGCGGGGGATACGAGACCACGTTTGCGGCGTCGAGCCGCATGGCGCCGGAAGCGGGGGACATGCTGGCCGATGCCGCGGTGCGTTTGATCGGACGAAAACGGTAAGAACGGTTCACGAAAAGGAGCGATTCAAAGTCATGAAGAAACTGCCGGTCGGGATTCAACTGTATTCGGTTCGGGATGCCTGCAAGAGCGATTTCAAGGGCACGGTCAGGGAACTGGCGAAAATGGGGTTCAAGGGGGTTGAGTTTGCCTGGCAATGGGGCGATATGGCGCCGGATGAGGTCGCCGCCTTCCTCAAGGAATGCAACATGCGCGTGTGCGGGTTCCACGGCGGGATCCCGGAAATACTCGATGCGTCGAGTGTGGCCTATGCGTTGTCCAAGGTGACGGGCAACCGATACCTGACGACCAGTATGGCGGGCCGCGTTGAAAAGGACTGGGATGCCGCCATCCAGGATTGTGTGAAGGCGGGCAAAGCCGCCAAGGCGCAGGGCATGCAGTTCACCTATCACAACCATGCCCAGGAATTTGCCACGATCAACGGGGTCTACGCCCTTGATCAGTTGTACCGATCGACCAAGGCGGATGAGGTGTATGCCGAACTCGACACGCACTGGATCAAGCGCGGCGGGGCGGATCCCGTGGCCTATATCCGGCAATACAAGGGGCGTGTACCGCAGGTTCACCTGAAGGATATCTCAGCCGCCAACGATCATACCGAACTGGGCACCGGGGTGCTGGATCTCAAGGCGATTGCCGCTGTGGCGGTTGAAGTCGGGGCGGAATGGCTGATCTATGAGCAGGATATCAGCAAGATCGGGCCGATGGAGAGCGCCCGGGTGAGCATGGAGAACCTCAAAAAGGCCGGTTTGGTTTAAGCCGATGAAGAAACAGGGACAGCTGAAAGTCGGTGCGGCACGGGCTGACATCACGCCGGACATGGGTATCCAGTTGGCCGGCGATATCGGACGGTATCGACCGACGGAGGAGATCCGCGACCGGCTGTATGTCAATGTCATGGTGGTGGAATCCGGCACGGAACGTTTCTGTTGGATATCGGCGGATTTGCTGGCCAGTACGACTGACTGGGCGGACCGCATTCGCCGGGTTCTGGCCGATCGCCATGACCTGGATCCGGCCCGGATCCTGTTTCACGTGGTGCAGAACCATGCATCGCCGAGCCTGGGGCATTGCTTCTACCAGAACGAGACGTCGTATGTGCCGCCGGAACTCGACTGGCTCAAGGGCGGGGACGAACGGTACAACGAACCGTTTCTGGAGCAATGTGTCCGGGCGGTTGGACAGGCCATCAAGCTGATGGAGCCGGTGACCCTGCATGTCGGCCGTGGCATCGATGGGCGGGTGGCCTTCAACCGGCGGTTTGTCATGCGGGATGGTACGGCCCGGGCCCACCCGTCCCCTTGTGATCCGGAGATCCTGCATGCCGAGGGACCGGTGGATCCCGAGGTGGGCGTGGCGACGTTCGTCAATCGCAAGGGCCGGACGGTGGCGGTGCTGCTGCATCATACCTGCCATCCCTGCCACGGGTATCCCCACCGGTTTGTCATCGGCGACTGGCCGGGCGCCTGGGTGGAACGGGTGCGTGCGAAGTTCGGGCCGGGTTGCGTACCGATGGTGATCAACGGGTGTTGTGGCAATATCCACCATTGCAACCATATCGATCCGGTGGTCAATCACCGGACCGATTATCGCGACATGGCCGCCAAGCTGATGGAGACCACGGAACGGGTGCTGGGACGGGTGGAACGATTTTCCGATGTCACGCCGGGATTTGCCCGGACGAAGCTGTCGTTGCCCCTGCGGCGCCTGACCCCGGCCGTCGTGCGCGCGGCACAGGACCTGTTGCGGAAACATCCAACACCCACCTGGCGTGACAAAAGCAAGACCAGCGTCGAATGGGATTGGGTCTATGCGACGATGATCATTGATCTCAAGCAGACACAGAAGCGAACCCTTTCCCAGGATTACGAGATACAGGCTTTCCGCATCGGTGACCTGTCGCTGGTGTCATTGATGGGCGAACCGTTTGTCGAGGCCCAACTGGCCATCAAGCGCGCCTCGCCGACGAAATACACGATGGTGGCGCATTTCAGCAACGGGTACGCCGGATATGTTCCGACCCGTCTCGCCTTTGAAGGCGGTGGATACGAAACCAACACCAGCAACGGATCCAAATGGGATCCTTCCGCATTGGAACGGATCGAGCAGGCGGCGGTTCGCCTGTTGAAACGGGCCTGTCCGGGAACGAAATAATTCCATGTTGACGCGGCGGGAACGGTTGCGGCGTTGTTATTTCAACGAACCGGTGGATCGTCCGGCGGTATACAGCCGGACGGCCTATCCGCCGAACGATCCGACTTATGACCGGTTGCGGGACTACCTGCAGGCACATACCGAGCTCAAGCGGGGTTGGTGGGGGGCTTCGCCGGTGCCTGCCTGCCCGGTTGAAACCACAACGGAACCTCATTCCGGCGATTTTGACCGGCAGATCGATGTGCTCCATACGCCGGGAGGTGATTTGCGGCGCACCTCGTTGGTGAGCCGCAAGGGACAGCCCGGCCTGCACGAGTCCTATTACATCAATTGCCGGGAAGATGCCGAACGCTACCTGTCGATGCCCCTGCCGCAGATCGTGACGGATCCGGCTTCGTTTCGCGAAGCGGATGTGGCGATGGGCGATGCGGGAATCGTTGAAGCGGGACTGGGCCTGAATCCGGGCGGATCCGTGGTTGAACTGTGCGGTTCGGAAAATTTTGCGATCCTTTCCGTGACGGATCGTGACATCCTGCATGCGTTGTGTGAGCGCCAGATGACCCTCCTCCTGAAGCGGGTCAAGGCCCTGATTGGGGCGGGGGTGGGGCCATTTTTCGCCATGCTGGGCGAGGAATATATTGTGCCACCCCTGCATGGGCCGGAAGATTTCAACGATTTCAACGTGCGTTACGACAAGCCCATCCTGGATGCCATCCATCATGCGGGGGGGCGGGTTCACATCCACAGCCATGGATCCATCAAGCGGGTGTTCGCGGGCTTCCTGGAGATGGGCGTCGACGTGTTGCACCCGTTTGAACCGCCCCCGCAGGGCAATATCCTGGCAGCCGAAGCCAAGGCCCTGGCCCGCGGCCGGATGTGCCTGGAAGGCAATATCCAGATCCACCGCATGTATGAAGCGTCGCCTGAATCCGTCCGGCAGGAAACACGGCAACTGATGGCCGATGCCTTCGATGACGGGAGGGGGTTGATCGTCAGCCCGACCGCTTCGCCCTACATCCCGGGTGCGGGTGAAACCTGTTTCCCGCAATACCGGGCGATGGTGGAAACCGTGCTGGCTTACAAGCGTTGAATCGTTGTGGTTTCCGTAGCCAGGGTGTTTTTCCTGCCACGGGCCAGGGAGGCGAACAGCCCCGCCACGCAGAGTGCCGAAAAGACGGCACAGGCGATACGGGCTGAACGCCCGAACTGTTCAGGAGCCTCCAATACGGTTTTTCCCCGGCCCATGACCAGCGTGAGGATCATCATGACGATCGCCATGCTGGTCATCTGCCCGATGGATCGCATGCTGGCCAGTATTCCGGAAGCCATGCCGTAATGCCGGGGTTCAACCGAGCCCATGATGGCATGGGTGTTCGGCGACGAGAAAAGGGCAAAACCGAAGCCCAGAATACCCAGTCCGGTCATGATGCTCCAGAGGGGGGTGTCCGGTTGCAGGATGCAGAAGGTTCCCAGGCCGATGGCCGTAAGCGACATGCCGAGGGATGCCAGTTTCCAAGGGGGGATACGGTCGGACCAACGTCCCGCGAGCGGGGAAAAGAGCGTCATCATCACCGGCTGGGCAATCATGATCCAGCCGGCATCCCGCGGAGTGAATCCCCGGATGTTGACGAGATAGAGGCTCAGGATGAATCCCAGTCCGGCGGTTGCCGCGTAATGGATCAGGGCCGCGGTATTTGAAAGCAGGAAGGGAAGGTTCGTTCGAACCAGCCGGATATCCAGGAGCGGACTGGCGGTATGCAATTCGTGGCGGACAAAGTAGATTCCGCTCAGGATGCTGACCAGGATGCAGAGGGGGCCGACGGGGTCTGAAATGCGGGTGCAGCCGTAGAGGAACGTGATCAAGCCCCACCCGTAGATGCCGGCCCCGGTAAAATCGAAACGTTTGCCGACCGCTTCGGCGGTGTTGTCGTGCAGGCACCGAATGGTCAGAAGGGTGGCCAGCAAGCCGGCTCCGGCATTCAGCCCGAAGATCCAGCGCCAGCCGAGATCGTGGGCGATTATTCCGCCCAGTACCGGTCCCAATGAGAGTCCGAGGTAGACGGCCGCGACGTTCCATCCCAGGGCACGTCCGCGGTTCCTGGGTGCAACGGCGGAAATGAGGATGGCGGTTCCGGTGGAAAACACCATGGCGCCGCCGATTCCCTGGATTATGCGGGCGGTGAGCAGGCTGAGAATGCCGGGTGCGAGGGATGAAAGGAATGAACCGACCGTATAGGTTCCCATGCCGTAAAGAAAGACGATGCGGCGCCCATACAGATCGCCCGCCCGGCCGCATGGCAGAAGAAGGACGGCGGCTGTCAGGAGGTAGGTGGTGGCCACCCATCCCAGCATGACGGCGTCCAGTTCAAGGTCGTTCCCGATGGACGGGAGGGCAATGTTCAGCGCTGCCATCATGAACGGTACCAGGAATGAGGAGAGAACCACCACGGTCAGGATGGCCGTGTTTCCCGGGGATCTGGACGACGGGTTGGTCATGGGGCCGGCGTCAACTTGATTTCGCCGACTGCCCGCTGGGCGGCAATGAGACGGTCTTCCCAGTCTTCCTTGTCGGAATCGGGAATCCGATGCTCACGTTCCATGGATTCCAACACGCGCCGCATGCCATCCTCCAGCGAGATCTGGGGACGGAACTCCGGCACATCCCGCATCAGGCGGTTGGGGGTGTAGATGGTGGAGTATGAAAAAATGGTTTCGCAGATTCCGACATTGGGGACGCCGGCGGCCAGCAGGGTGGCCAGGGGCACGCCGACCATTTCCACCGTACGCCCGATCACGGACATGGCCGTCCGGTGATAATCCGCCCAGGTGCCGAACTCCTGTTTCATCATGTTGTAGGTCTGGCCGACACACCGGTCCCGGCCCAGGGGGAAGACGAACGCCGGGGCGGCATCATCCACATACAGCCACTGGTGGAAGGCGCGGCCGTCCCCGCAGACGGCGATGGGTTTGCCCTTGCGGACGCGGTCCACCCAGGCGGCTTCCCAGGCAATCTGCCGCAACAGGTTCCATCGCGGGCCGAAGGTGGTGGAGGGGCGGATGATTGTGACGGGAAATCCGTCCCGGTAAAAAGCCTCCAGGAACACCCGTTCGGCCGCCACCTTGTTGCGGCCGTAATCGCTGATGGGCCGGAGGGGATGATCCTCGCTGGCGGGCAGCCAGTCGTACTGGACCCCGTAGGTGCAGACGGTGGAGCAGAAGACAAGATGCCGGACCTTGCGGAAGGCCCGGATGGTGCTGGCGGCATCCTCGGCATTGAAGCAGATCATGTCGATGGCGGCATCGAAATGCTCGTTCTGGATGGCAGCCTCGAAGGCAGGCCGGTCGGAACGGTCGCCCCGGAGGAGGCGGACCCCGGGCGGCAGTCCCGGCGCCTGGCCCCGGTTGAACACGGTTACCTCATGGCCGACTTCCATCAATAAACGGACCATGGGGGAACTGATGTTCCCCGTACCCCCGAGTACGCAAACACGCATGACCGACCCTCCCATGAATTCAACGATCCCATGACGCTTGCACACAACCGCCGGGAGGTCAAGGGCAGGTTCGTCCGTGTGCCTGCACACGCTGCCGGTATTTTAGTTCGATGTTGATTCGGGATGGTCCGGTATGGATACTTGCCCCTGAATCAACGGACGTGCCGATGAAAGAGGGGTGGTTATGCCAACGGCTGCTGAACCCGATGTGATCAATTCCGCCACCCCGCTGGAGATGCGATTCGAAGGGGTTCATCCCCGCCTGTATGCCACCGAGGCCCGCCTGCAGGAGGTCCGGCAGAAACTCGGGCGTGAACCGTATGCCGGTTTCCTGGTGCGTATCCGCCGAATCGCCAACAACGGATTGACCAGTGTGGTGCCAGCGGATGGTGACGGCGGAGATGACAAGCGTACCTACGGATGCTACCTGACCCATCTGGTTGCCGCCTACCGCCTGACCGGTGAACGGCCCTATTTCGATGCCGCCTGCCGTTACCTGGAAGCGTTCATCGCCCGTGATTCCTGGACGGTTGACCTGATGTACGGGCACTGGAGCCATGGCGTGGCACTGGCCTATGACTGGTTGTACCACGAATTGGATGCCTCCCTGCGTGAACGAACCGCCGACGCTCTGTATCGCCACGCCCGCCGGTTGTTCGAGGATTGGGTCTCCTACCAGTCGGCAGCACCCGTGGCCTATGCCTGGAACCACACCGCCGTGCCGCACTGCGGACTTATGGCGGCGGGTTGCGCCATCTGGGGTGACCTGCCCGGTGTCGGCCCCCTGTTGCGCATGGGGCTGGAGAAGGCCCGGATCATGGTGGATTCACTGGGGCCGGATGGCGCTTCTGCGGAAGGGCTTGCCTACGGCCAGTACCATAATGATTACCTGGTGCGCAGCATGGTCCTGGCCCACGAGTTGCTCGGGTTGGACCTGTTCGAGGATTGCACGTTCTTCCGCCAGTATTCCCGTTTCATGTTGTATAGCCAGTTGCCCCGATGCGCCTGGCGGGAAACGAAGGTTTTCGTACAGTTGGGCGACAGCAACGGGGATACCTGGTGCGGGCCGGATCCCCAGTTGCGGATGGTGGCGCGCCGCTATCGCGATGGACTTGCGCAGGGCCTGGCCGATGCCATTGCCGCGGCAGGTTCCTCGGCGGACTATGGCGTTTTTGCCGAACCGTTCTGGTATGATGAGACCGTTGCGCCGGAACATCCGGATTCCCTGCCGCTGCTGCATCACCTGGCCGACAAGGATATCGTCATGATGCGCAGCGACTGGGGTGACCAGGCCTCCGTTTTCCTAATCAAGTGCGGGCCAAATTCCGGACACCATGCCGCGAGGCGCTACAAGCAGGATGTCAGCGGCGGCCACATGCATCCTGACGCGGGGCATGTCATGCTGCATGCGCTGGGCGAATGGTTGCTGGTGGATGATGGTTACATGCTCAAGCGTACCTCCTACCAGAATACCGTGTTGATCAACGGGATTGGACAGGAGGGGGAGGGGTATACCTGGTTTGAGGATCTGCCCTTCCGGCAGGGACATCCGGAAGGTCGCATCCTGCGCGTGGAAACGCTGGATGATGTGGATGTGGTCGCCGCCGATGCCGCGCCGCCGTACAAGGCCGCCGCCCGGTTACGTAAGTTTCTGCGGCATGCCCTGTATGTCCGCCCGGATGTCTGGATCCTGGTTGATGAATTGCAGGCGGACGTTGCGTCCACCTACGACCTGCGGTTCCATGCGCCGCAACCGTTCACGGCCGTGAAGGACGGGTGGCGGATGACCACCGGTGGGGTCGCCTTAGAGGTGCTGCCGTTCGGGCTGACGGAGGTGTCGGGTAAAGCCACGGTGGATTACTTGAAAGGGCCGAATGACGTGCATCATGACGAGGAGGTTCCCTGCCTGGTCATCCGCAACAAGCAGCCGGCCGATCATGCGGTTTTTGTAACCCTTTTCCATGCGCATCCTGCCGGCGAGGTGTCCGGGGTTCGTGCCACGGTTGCCGCTACGGGTGGCGGATGCCGGATCGACCTGCAACGGGGCCCGGTATCCATCAAGTTGGACGTTTCATTGAACCGTTCCGATGCCGCCGGTCCGTTTTGCCGGGTATCATCCTGACGGTTTGGCCTCTGGTCATGTGGCAGGACAGCGTTGCATCATTTGATCATGAAGATCGAGCCGGGTATGGCAGCGAGTTCATAACAGCCCCGGTCAACCCCGCCTCGCTGGATGCGGAGTGCACCGTCTAGATCGAATGTGCCTGCCATCCATGACTGGTATGTCCCGGTGTTGTAGCAGGGCGATTGATCGGTGAGGCGGAGGTTTGGGATGCTGTAGCCCATCCCATAACCGGAACCCGGATCGACGAATCCGGGCAGGTTGGTGATGTTGCCGGAACCGCCGGGATCATGCGCCAGGTCGGTGGCGCAGGAATAACCGATGTTTCCCCCGGCCTGGTAGACATCATGACCGGTTGTCAGCGCTTGATTCCCGTAGATGATACAGTTGGTTGCGGTTCCAAGGTTCAGGTACAGGCCTCCTCCGTAACCGGTTCCGCCGTAGCCGGTGGCGGAACAACCTGCCATGGTGCAGCTCTGGATGGCGGCCGTTGCACCGGAGAGATAAACCGCGCCGGCGCGGCTGCCGGTCGTGTTGCCCCGCAGTTCACAGTCTCGCAGGACACCTCCCGACATGAACACCCCGCCGCCATAGGTGGTGCCGTTGATCCGGATGCAGCGGTTGTATGCCAGGATGCAGTTTTGCACCAGTCCGCCGGACTGGTAGATGCCGCCGCCGTCGATATAGGCCCTATTGTAGAGGACCGAGCATGATTCCAGCGTGCCGCCCTGGATGTGAATGCCTCCTCCAAATCCGCAGTAGTTGCTGACGATGGTGCAATTCCGGACGGTTCCGGCATCGAGGCGCAATCCGGCCCCATACCCGTTGTAATACCATGACCCTTCGGTAATGGTGAACCCTTCGAGCAGGGCGTTGGGGGAGTTGATGTAGAATACCCGGCGGTCATTGACGTTGTTGCCGGATACCACGGTGTTCGATTTTCCGTTGACGCTTTCAATGGTGATATCCTTGAAGACATTGATGGTTTGCGAGATGACGTATCGCCCGTTGGTAACCAGCACACGGGTGAACTGCCCGGCTTCACTGTAGGCCTCGTTGACGGCATCGACGATGGTGGTGGATGCCGTTGACCAGGAGAGGAAGGGCGGCACATGGGTGCCTCCGGGGGCGACATAGGCAACGGCCGGCGAGACCCGGATATGGTTGACCTTGGTCTCTTGGTTCGTTTCGTTACCGAGGTTCCGGACCGTTAATGAAACGGTGTAGTAGCCGGCGGAATATTGGTTGGTCACCATGGCCAGGCTGGCACCATTGACGGTGCCATTGCCGAGATCCCAGGCATAATCCACGATGGTGGTGTCGGATCCGCTGACCAGGGCGGAAAATACCACGGAGAGATTGGTATATCCCGTGGTTTGATCAGCCGTGAAATCACAAGCAAGCGGCCCGCTATTCGGGTCGGATGCCTCGTAACAGCCCATATCCACGATGCCAACTTCAATGCGGTTGGAACCCTGCAGGTCCTTGGTGCCGGCCATCCAGGTTTGGTTGGATCCGGCGTTGATGCAGGGGGAGGTGGGGCGCAGGGAATAATCCCCTGCGGCCCGGTCGAGGTAGGCGGGGTCGGCCAGCAGGTTGCTGGATCCGCCGGCCATGGCCGGGGTGAAGCAGGAGAAGCCAACCTTCCCCGCCCCGGTGTTGGTGAGCGAGACAGACCCATTGTAATACACGATGCTGTTGGTCATCGTTCCCCCGGTCATCCAGACACCGTCTCCTGCCTGGTTGTAGGCGTTGTTGTCCGCGACGGTACAGCTTTCAACCTGTCCCCCCGTTTGGTAGATGCCGCCGCCCTGGCCAACCTCGGACCAGCCGAATGTCCGGTTGGTGGTGATCAGGCAATTGCGGAGCAGCCCGCTTGCGAGATAGACGGCGCCGCCACGGTACATGGCCCAGTTGGCCTGCAGGGTTGAATCCTTGAGGATGCCGCCACCCGTGTAGACTGCTCCGCCGAAGGTTGTGCCATTGGACCGGAATGCCCGGTTGTTCGTGAAGGTGCAATGGGTTACCAGGCCGCCGGTCATATAGATGCCGCCACCGTCAACGTAGGCTTGATTATTCCGGATGGTGCAATTGGTGACGGTTCCTGCCAGCATGCGGATTCCACCCGCGTAGCCCGCGAAGTTGTTGTCCACGTCACAAGCGGTCAGGGTGCCGTTGGCCAGGTAAACGCCTGCGCCGGATCCGCCATAGTAATTGGCCCCTCTGGTAATGCGAAGTCCCTCAATGACCGCACCGGCATGGTCAACCTTTAACACGGACCAGCCATCGTACATGGGACCCAGATTTTGCCCGTCAACGGTTGTCACGGAAGCCCCGTTGATGCTACGGATCCGGATCGGAACCTTGATGTCGATCCGGTTGATTTCACCGTAGGTACCGTTGGTGATCAGCACCAGGCTGGAGGCATCGTTCCAGGCCATGGCAACGGCGGATCGGATATTGGTCGCTGCTGTTGCCCATGAGAGGTAGGGTGGGGTGTGGGATCCTGACCGGGAAGCATATACGGTAGCCGGCACGACCTTGATGTGGTTGGTTCTCGTTTGCGTCGCCGTTGCCAGGGATGCGTTGGTGACGGTCAGGGTTACGTCGTACCATCCGGAGGTGTAGTGGTTGGTTACCACGGATCGGGTGGGTCCGCTGACCGAAACCCCGTTTCCGAAAGACCAGGAATACCAACTGATCGACGTGTCCGGGCCGGCAATGCCGGCGGTGAACACAACGTCCAGTTCCGTGAGTCCTTCATTGGTGCTGGCACGGAAATCACAGGACAGGGAGGGGGCACTGGAGGGGGGGGCGGCTTCGTAGCAGCCCATGTCCGGGATGGCTGAGCCACTGCCGCCATTTTGCGGGCGGAGGGCTCCGGTGAGGTCATTCAGTATCCCGATAGACGTTCCGGTGTCAATGCACGGGGAACCGGGATGAAGGCGATAATCGTCGGTGAAACGGTCGACGAACAACGGTTCAGTCTGAATGTTTCCGGTGCCCGCTGGAAGCGGGGTCATACAGGAGTGGAGGACGGTTCCACCGGTCTGGTAGAGGTTCTCGGCGCGGGCGGTCAGGGGGGAATCGCCGTTGTAATAACTGATGCTGTTCGAGATGGTGCCGGCGGTCTGGTAGAAGCCGTCTCCGCTTCCCCGGATACACAGGTTGTCGGCAACCGTAACGTGCAGGATATTCCCGCCGTCCTGGTAGATGCCGCCGCCTTGGGCATTGCCGCCATAGCCCCGGACTTCGTTCCCGGTGATCAGGCTGTTGATCAATTGTCCCACGGAGATGTGTATCCCTCCGCCGGTTGAGCGCGACCAGTTGGACCGGATGATGCAATGTTTGACCAGCCCTCCGGTCATGTAGATGCCGCCGCCGGGTGTGGGGCCGTTGGACCGTTCGCACCGGTTGCTGGTGATCGTGCAATGTGTGAGGGTGCCGGCGGTCATATAGATACCACCGCCGGACTGGTAGGATCCGTTGTTGTGGAACAGGCTGTTGGTGACCACCCCTCCGGTCATGTAAAGGGCCCCGCCATTCCCTGCATAATTACCGCGGAAGATACAGCCGGATACGGTTCCAGCCTGGAGTGTCATCCCGGCGCCATTACCTCCCCACCACGCTGCGCCGCCCTTGATGGTAAGGTTCTCGATGCGGGCACCGGCGGCATTGACCAGGAATACCGACCAGCCGGGATTGGGGCTCTGGCCGCCGATACCGGTTCCACCGGCATCCACAATGACGTCGGCCGCCGTGGTATATCCCTGAATGGTAAGGTGCTTGGTCAGATTGATCTGGGATGCCGCCAGGTAAGTCCCGTTGGATACGAGGATGGTGTCGTTATCGGTGGCCTGGGTGATGGCGTGGTGGATGGTCAGGAATGGACTTGCCCAGCTGAGCCCGTCGTTCGGGGAATCATTGCCGGAAACGGCCACGTGGTAGGTGACCTGACCGGTCACCATGGTGGCGGTTGCCAGGAGTACCGATATGCCGGTGATAGTCACAGACCAGTACGTTCGTGTTGCAATCCACATAGGCAGTATCATAAGGCACTTCATGCCGGATTCCAAGGTTAGAATCCGGCATCCGGGCGCATCTGCGTTGCGTTCCATGTAGGTCAGGCATTCCTGCCTGACCAAGTCGGGCAGGAATGCCCGACTTACTTTGCTTCGGCACGAGTCAACGAATCGCAGTTGCACCCATTTGGTCCTGTGTGATCGCTTGTTATTTACTCCGGGTTGAGGCATCTTGATCGCTTTGGCGGGTGATGGCCCGCCAGGGTGATAAGCGGTTCAAGGAGTGGCCATGAAACGACTGAAACCGGTGCGTTTGGGTGTCATCGGGTGTGGCGGCATGGGGAGTAGTCATATCAGCTATTTCGACAAGGTGAATGGCCTCGCCTTCACCGCAGTGGCTGACATCCTTCCGGCGGCGGTCAAGCGGCATACGGAAAAGCATCCGAACCTCAAGGGTTTTTCCAGCGGGGCAGCCCTGATGAAAAGCGGGCTGGTGGATGCCGTGCTGATTGCGACCCCGCACTATGATCACCCGGTCCTGACACGCCTGGCCTTTCAGCACGGGTTACATGTTTTGTGCGAAAAACCCGTGGCGGTCACGGCCGGGGAAGCCGAACGTACCAACCAGGCCTACCGGAAGGTGAAGGGAAAAGTGGTCTTTGGCGTGATGTTCAACCAGCGGACCAGCCCGGCCTGGCGCAAGGTTCGGCAGATGGTCACCGAGGGGTGGCTTGGGGAAATCACGCGAGTAAACTGGATCATCACCAACTGGTTCCGGAGTCAGGCTTATTTCAATTCGGGCGGCTGGCGCGCCACCTGGGGGGGCGAGGGCGGCGGGGTGTTGATCAACCAGTGCCCGCATAATCTCGACTTGTTCCAGTGGTTCGTGGGCATGCCCGTCGAGGTGACGGCGCAGGTGGCCCTGGGCAAATACCACCGGATTGAAGTGGAGGACGAAGTGATCGCCACGATGCGGTTCAAGAACGGTGCGACCGGTGTGTTCATTACCTCGACCGGCGAGTCGCCGGGAACGAACCGGCTTGAAATCACGGGGGACCGCGGCCGGCTGGTGACCGATGGCGGGTCGACGATCGAGTTCATACATACGGAACAGTCCGTATCAACCTTCTGCAAGACCACGCTCGAACGGTTTGCGAATGTTCCCGCAACACGGATGACCATCGAGGTTCCCGCAGGCGCTGCCTGGGGCGGCCAGCATCAGCAGGTGACGCAGAACTTCGTGAACGCCATCACGCAGGGCGAAACCCTGATCGCGCCCGGCACCGAAGGGATTCATGGTCTGGAACTGGGGAATGCCATGCTGATGTCCGGATTGCTGGGTAAACCGGTCAAACTGCCGACACCGCGCGGGGCGTATGCGGCGTTGATCCGGAAACTGGCGAAACGGTCCGCCTTCAAGAAAGTGGTGGCCGGGGGCTCCAAAGGGGACCTGGCCACCAGCGCCTGACCGGGTGATCCGTTCCTGGTTTCGGTAGATCGTAATCGCCGCTTGACGGCTTTGTGACGGTGCGTTATAAATGCGGGATGTTTCTACCAATAGAAACAACGTACCGCTCGCTGGCGCAGTCCCATGACGTGGTGCCGGTGTACCGGGAGATCCTGGCGGACTTCGAGACGCCGGTGTCCGTGCTGGCCCGTTTCCGGGACCGGCCGAATGCCTTTTTGCTGGAAAGCATGGAGGGTGGCGAAACCTGGGGCCGGTATTCCTTTGTCGGTGTGGATCCTGAACTCTGGTTCGAGGCGGATCATGCCGCGGGGAGTGCGCCGGGGCTGGAACGTATCCGCGACGTGTATCGGGGATTGCGGGTGGCGGAAATCGAGGGCCTGCCCCGGTTTTGCGGCGGGGCGGTGGGGTTTGCCGGTTACGAGGCCATCCGCGAATTCGAGCAGATGCCCGGACCCAAGCCCTCCCGTGACGGGGTGGTTCCCCGCAGCCGTTTCCTCCGGGCTGACCGTTTGATTGTTTTTGACAATGTACGGCACACGTTGAAAATCGTCATCTGCACCCGTCCACGGGAAGCCGGTGCGGACCCCGGCCAGGTGTACCGGGCCGCCATGGCGGAAATCGACCGCCTGGTCGACGTGCTGCGTCAACCGGTTGATTGTCCGGTCCCGGCATGCCTGAAACCGGTCGAATTTCATTCCAATCTTGGACGGGAAGCCTACGAGGCGATGGTTCGCAAGGCGCGGGAATACATTTATACCGGCGATGTCATCCAGGTGGTTTTGAGTCAGCGGTTCAGTGCGTCATGCGATGCTGCACCCATAGACCTGTACCGGGCCCTGCGCCTGTTGAATCCGTCGCCCTATACCTTCTTTCTCAAGATCGGGGAACAGACCCTGGTGGGATCATCGCCCGAGGTCATGGTGCGCCTGACGGGCAACCGGGTGGAGGTGCGTCCCATCGCGGGTACCCGACGCCGTGGTCAGACGGAGCAGGAGGATCGGGCTTTGGCCGATGAGCTGCTGTCTGATGAGAAGGAAAAGGCCGAACATGTCATGCTGGTTGATCTCGGGCGGAACGATGTAGGCCGGGTATCGGAACCCGGCAGTGTGCAGGTGACCGACTACATGATCATTGAACGATACAGTCATGTCATGCATCTGGTTTCACACGTGGAGGGAATCTTGAGCCATGGGCTGGATGCCTATGACGTGATGCGGGCCACCTTTCCGGCCGGGACGTTGTCCGGCGCGCCCAAGATCCGTGCCATGCAGATCATCCACGAACTGGAACCGGCGCCGCGCGGGGTTTATGGCGGTGCGGTCGGCTATGTGGGGTACAACGGGAACATGGACCTGGCCATCACCATTCGCACGCTGGATGTACAGGGCGGCCTGGTGTCCGTGCAGGCGGGTGCTGGAATCGTGTATGATTCGGATCCGGCCCGGGAATACGAGGAGACCTGTCACAAGGCGGCCGCCATGATGAAGGCCGTTGCCATGGCCGTGGATGGTTTAAACCTGCCGGACGGGGCAAAACAGGCTGCGAACCGGCCGTTGACACGGGAGTAGATCGTGATCGTGCTGATCGATAACTTTGACTCGTTCACCTACAACCTCGTTCAGATCCTGGCCGGGCAGGGGGCGGATTTGCGCGTGTTTCGCAACAATGCCATAACCGTTGACGGGGTCCTCAATCTGCATCCGCAGGGAATGGTGGTGTCGCCGGGGCCCTGCACCCCGCGGGAAGCGGGCATCTCGGTGGATTTGATCCGGGCCGCTTCAGGCCGGATCCCCCTGCTGGGCGTGTGTCTCGGGCACCAGTGCATCGGGGCGGCTTTTGGCGCCACGGTGTCCAATGCGCAACGGATCATGCACGGCAAGACGTCCATGGTCACCTATGATGCGGGTGACCTGTACCGGGGGCTGAAAAACCCGTTCCCGGCCGGCCGTTATCATTCTTTGGCGGTGATGCGAAACACGGTTCCGCCGGAACTGGTGCCGGACGCGGTGTCGGAAGACGGGGAGATCATGGGTTTGCATCACCGGGATCATCCGACCTACGGGGTTCAATTTCACCCGGAATCGGTCCTGACTCCGGGAGGCAAACGGCTGTTGCGGAATTTTGTACAGATTGTGGATGCCTGGAAAGCGCCGGCTGGTGACGCGCGGATCTAACGGGGGAGGTGAGATGAAGGAGTTTATCGCCAAAGTTGTGGACCGGCAGAACCTGACTGAATCCGAAACGGTGTCCGCCTTTGACACCATCATGTCGGGAGCGGCAACCCCCGCCCAGATCGGCGCCCTGTTGACGGCGCTCCGGATGAAGGGTGAAACGGTGGATGAAATTGCCGGCGGGGCAGGCTCGATGCGGCGGCATGCGGTGCGGATCGACACGGGTGGGGCACCGGTGGTGGATACCTGCGGCACCGGCGGGGATGGCCTCAACACATTCAATATTTCGACCACGGCCGCCCTGGTGGTGGCGGGCGCCGGGGTGCCGGTGGCCAAGCACGGTAACCGCGCCATCAGCAGCCGGTGTGGGTCGGCGGACCTGCTGGCCGCTCTGGGGATCCAGATTGAAGTGGCCGCCGATGTGGTGGAGCAGTGTATTCAGGAAGCCGGATTCGGCTTCCTGTTTGCACCCCGCCTGCATCCCGCGATGAAACATGCGATGGGGCCGCGCCGTGAAATGGGCATCCGCACCCTCTTCAATATGCTCGGACCGTTGACGAATCCGGCAGGCGCCAAGGCCCAGCTGATCGGGGTATTCCTGCCGGAATTGACGGAAACCTTTGCCCGTGTGCTGCAACGGCTCGGCAGCCGCCGCGCCTTTGTGGTTCATGGCCATGACGGGATGGATGAGATCACAACCACGACCACCACCCGGGTGAGCGAATTGCGGGATGGACAAGTCCGCACCTATGAACTGGATCCGCTGGATTTCGTGGACCGGGCATCGCGTCTGGATGAACTGGCGGGCGGCAGCCCGGATGACAATGCGCATATTGCCCGGGAAATCCTGTCGGGAAAAGCATCGCCCCAACGGGATATTGTCTGTTTGAACGCGGCAGCCGCCATCGTGGCAGGCGGCAAGGCGGATACAATGGTGAACGGGTGGCGTCTGGCCGGAGAAGCGATCGACAGCGGACGGGCTGCCGATGTCTTGAAACGGGTTATTACCATCACCCAGGCGGGGTAGAAACGGTCACCATGGCGGAAGATTGCCTCCAGTATATTTTCCGGGAACGTGCGGAAGCGGTACGCGCGGCAAAAGCCCGGAATGACCGGCAGTCCCTCGAATCGCGGGCGGTCGCGCGGGTGCATCACGATTTCCGTAGAAGCCTGATGGACGGCGTGGGCCCGCGCATCATTGCCGAATGCAAGCATGCCAGTCCTTCAGCAGGTATCCTGGTGGAGGATTACCGGCCGGCGGACATTGCCCGCGGGTATGTCACGGCGGGTGCGGCTGCCGTCTCCGTGCTCACCGAACCCCTGCATTTCCTGGGCAGTGCAGATGATTTGATGGCGGTTCGCCGGGCCGTTGATTGTCCGGTGCTGTGCAAGGATTTCCTTTGTGATGCGTATCAGGTGCTTGAGGCAGCCGCCTGGGGTGCCGATGTGGTGCTGATCATTTTGGCTGCGGTGGACGAGGCACTCGGACAGGACTTGTACCGGGCAGCCCGTGAAAGGGGACTGGACGTCCTGGTGGAAGCCCATACCGCCGCGGAAGTGGAGCGGGCCCTGGCCTGGAAGGATGCCGTGGTGGGTGTCAATAGCCGGGATTTAAAGACCCTGGTGACCAATCTGTCGGTGGCGCTCGAACTGGCGCCGAAGATTCCGGCCGGCCGGCTGGCCGTTGCCGAGAGCGGCATCCGCACCGCCGACGATATCCGGCGCCTGATGGATGCCGGGTACCGGGGGTTTCTGATCGGGGAGTCCTTCCTGCGACGGGTTGATCCGGGCAGTGCCCTGCACGGGTTGATCCACGCCGTGCGGGGTTGAACCAGCCTGTAAAAACCATTGCAGGGAAGGCATGAATCCGTAAGAATCCAGATCCGTTTTACACGCAGGGAAAATTTATGCTGTTGGCACATGATATTTTGAAGATGCTCAAGGAACACGAGGAGGTCGTGGCGGAATTCTATGATGCCGTGGCCGGATGTTCCTGGTTCCGGCGCCGGTTCTGGGAGTCGATGGCGGCGGATGAACGGCGCCACGCCGAACTGATCGCCCGGCTTGTGACCCGCGTGGAGAGCGGTGATATCCAGGTCAAGGTCAAGGGTCTTGCCGTGGTGGATATCGTTGAATCGCGCAATTTCGTGATGAACCTGCGTGACCAGACCCGGGCTGGCCTGTTGACGCGCCCTGAACGGATACGGCATGCCCTCCAGATCGAGCAGGATATGATCGACAAGAACGCCTTCCAGGTCCTGGAAACGAATCATCCGGAACTGCGGCGGGTGGTGAACGAGATCCGCTCGGAAACCCAGGCGCATCGCCAGCGTCTGGAGCGGGAATGCCGCCGCTGGTTCTGAGGGTCCGGCTACCCGATCGTGACGCGGTTGCGTCCTTCGCGCTTGCTCCGGTACATGCATTGATCAGCCCGGCTGATCAGGTGCGATGGATCGTCCGTGGGCTGTACCACACTGGCTCCGATGGAAATTGTGACACGCAGTGAACCGGACTCCACGGGCAGTGATGACGACTCGATCAGGACCCGGTACCGTTCGGCGATGGTCTGGAGCAGGGTGTTTTCCACGTTGTCGGCAATCACCACGAATTCTTCCCCCCCCCAACGTCCGACGATGTCGAATGAACGGGAACTGTCACGCAGGGTCTGGGCGATGAGCCGGAGTACCCGGTCGCCGATGGCATGGCCCCAGGTGTCATTGACGGTTTTGAAGTGGTCGATATCCATGAACAGGACCGCGAAATTCCAGTTGTACCGGTGCATCTGGTCGAACCGGGCGTTGAGTGTCATGTCAAGATAGCGCCGGTTGGCCACCCCGGTGAGCGGATCCAGCAGGGAAAGGTGCTCGAGTTGGTGGATACGTTCCTGCATCACCCGGCGGGCGGCATCCTCGGAGAACAGTTCCACGGCGCCGGTGATCTTGCCGTCCGGATTCCGGATGGGAATGGAACGGATGAGGACGGGCACCCGGTGCCCGTCCTTATGCTTGAGATAGGCTTCGGTACGGATCGGTTTGCAGCATTGCATGGCGCGAACCAGGGGGCATGACCCAGTGCACATGGGATTGCCCTCATTATCCACGTGCTGGAGGATATTGTCGTGGCAGGCGTGGCCGATCACCTCGGCGGCGGAATACCCTGAGATTTGTTCAGCCCCGGTATTCCAGTACCGTATGATCCGGTTCTGGTCGACGAAATAGACGCCTTCGGTCAGGTTGTCGAGCAGGGTGCGATAAAAATCAGGGGTTTCATTCATGATTTGTGTCCGGTCTCATTGATACCGACTCGACCAGCAGGAATCAAGCACGACTGCACGGGGGGCAGTTTGGGGGGATGTCGGGAAATTTTCTTGTCGGGTGGGGGACGGGTGGTAGGATTCACGCCGGTCACCGAATCGACGGTTAGGAATCCTGCCATGGACGTGAAACGACACGAACGATTTCATCTGCATTCACTGGACGAATTGCGGCAAGCCATTGGGGCGATGGGCCTGCATATTCCCGTTACGACGGATGTGGCGGTGCTGGGGGATCCCCTTGAGCTGGGTGGGCGCTGCCTGCCCAACCGGTGTCTGGCACAGCCCATGGAAGGCTTTGACGCCCTGCCGGATGGCGGGCCCGGGCCGCTCTCGTTCCGACGCTACGCCCGCTATGCGCGCGGCGGTTTCGGGCTCATCTGGGTGGAAGCCACCGCCGTTCTGCGGGAAGCCCGGTCCAATCCCGGCCAATTATTCCTGCACCGTGACAATGTGGACGGATTCCGCCGCCTCGTTGACGAGACGCGCCGGGCGGCCCGTGAAACTTTCGGCCGGGACCTGGTGCTGATCATCCAGCTGACCCATTCCGGGCGGTACAGCAAACCCGATGGCATGCCCCGTCCCCTGATTGCCCACCGGAGCCCTGTCCTGGACCCATTACATGACTTGCCGGCGGATTATCCGGTGGTCACCGACGATTACCTTGATCGGTTGCAGGACACCTACGTGGAGGCGGCCCGCCTGGCGGCGCAAGCCGGTTTTGACGGGGTGGATATCAAGAGCTGTCATCGTTACCTGGTCTCGGAACTGCATGCCTCGTTCACCCGTGAAGGCCGATATGGAGGCGCTTTCGAGAACCGAACCCGCCTGTTGCGTGAAACCCTGGCCCGTATCCGGACCGAAGTTCCGGGCGTATTTGTCTGCACACGTCTCAACGCATTCGATGCCATCCGGCATCCGTACGGATTCGGTGTCGATGTGGATGATGAGAAGCTGCCCGACCTCACCGAACCGATCCGGCTGGTCCGCCAGTTGAAGGAGACCGGCATCTCGGTGTTGAACATTTCCATCGGCAATCCCTATTTCAACCCGCATTACGGCCGTCCCTACGATTTCCCCATCCAGGGATTCCAACCCCCCGAGGACCATCCCCTGTGCGGGATTGACCGTTTTTTGAGCATCACGCGCGCCATCCAGGAAACCTTCCCCGACCTGCCCGTGGTGGGTTCCGGCTACAGTTGGTTGCGGCAGTTCATGCCGCAGGTCGCAGCCGGCGTGATTCGGACAGGCGGGGCGACGTTGTTTGGTATCGGGCGTGGCGCCTTCGCGTATCCGGACGGGGTACGCGACCTGTTGGAGAAGGGGGCGATGGATCCCGCCCGCTGCTGCGTGGCGTGTTCCGGTTGCACCCAGATCATGCGCGACGGCGGCATGACCGGATGCGTGGTGCGTGACAGCGAGATTTACGCGCCCCAATACCGCCTGGGTCGCCGGTTTTCCGTGGACCGCCTGCGTGCGGAAGCCAAGCGTTGCCGGGACTGCGAGGAGGCCACCTGCACGGCGGGCTGTCCCGCCCATGTCCAGGTGCCCGCCTTCATCAAGGCCTTTGCCGATGGTGACCTGGCCACGGCGTATGTTATTCTGCGTGCGCGCAATGCCTTGCCGGAAATGTGTGCCATGGTATGTCCGTCCGAGGTGCAATGCGAAGGCCATTGCCTGGAAAAACTGTTTTGTGACCATCCGATTCCCATCCGTGACATTCAGCGGGTGGTATGCCGTCTGGCGCGCCGGGCCGGCATGACCGGTGTCCGGTTGCCGGAGCAGGCCACCGGCCGGACCGTGGCGGTGGTGGGCGGCGGGCCGGGCGGCGTGGCGGGCGCCATCCGCCTGCTCGAGCGCGGGCATGCGGTAACAATCCTGGAACGCGGGGAACGCCTGGGCGGCACCCCCGACAGCATCATCCCGGGTGAACGGTACCGTGAGGCTGATACGGAAACCGAGGCCATCCTCAAGCCGGCCCTTGCCGCCTGCCGTTTGACCATCCGGTTCGGAACGGTCCTGGGTCGGGATGTTTCACTAACCGCCCTGTGCAAGCAGCATGATGCGGTCCTGCTTGCACCCGGCCTCGGTAAGGGAGCCACGCTCGGATCGGCGCCCAACGGCGTGATGCAGGCCATGGAATTCCTGCGCCGTGTCAAGACCGGCGGGATGAAGGACGTGCCCCCTTCCGTGGCGGTAATCGGCGGGGGCAACACGGCCATGGACGCGGCCGTGACGGCACGTCAGCTCGGTGCGCGCGATGTCTATCTTGTGTACCGGCGGTCCTTCGCGGAAATGCCGGCCTGGCCGGCTGAACGCGACCATTTTCTCGCCAGCGGCGGACATTGCCTGGTGTTGACCCAGCCCACCGGTTACCTGGCCGATGCCACCGGCCGGTTGGAGGGGGTACGGGTGGTCCGCACCGAACTCGGTGAACCGGATGCGTCGGGTCGTCGCCGGCCGGTTCCGGTGACCGGCAGTGAAAGCGTTTTACGGGCGGGCCTGGTACTCGAGGCGCTGGGTCAGGAAATGTCGGACGAGTTGCGCGGCGCGCTGGATGGGTTGACGTTGACGGCCGGCGGCCTGGTGCAGACCGAAAGCCCGCAGTCGTTCCGGACGTCGATGCACCGGGTGTATGCGGCCGGCGACATCATCAGCGGCGGCACAACGGCCGTGCAGGGTATTGCCGAGGGACTTCATGCGGCCGACCAGATCCATGAGGACATGACCGGCCGGGCCGGTTGACAAGGGAACGGAAGGGACGGGTGTCATGCGCAAGGGATTGTTCATTTTGAACCCGGAGGCATTCAAGAATATTTACGGTTCTCCTGAGTTGGAAGCGGTAAACCGGCTGGTCGAGCTGGTGGGTCCCCCGCGGACCGCCGATGAAGTGCGGCAGGATCCCGCCATCCTGCAGGATGTCGAGGTCATCTTTTCCGGGTGGGGCGGGCCCTGCATCGATGCGGATTTCCTTGCCCATGCACCGAAACTGAAGGCGTTATTTTACGGGGCGGGTTCGGTCCGCGGCATCGTCACGGATGCCTTGTGGGAACGCGGGATCGTGGTGACCAGTTCCTACGGCGCCAATGCCGTGCCGGTGGCGGAGTATTGCACGGCGGCAATCCTGTTCTCGCTCAAGCTTGGCTGGCAGCATGCCCGGGCCGTCCGGGAACGACGGGACTATGTGCGTTTCGATGTTCCGGGAGCCTTCGAGACCACCATCGGCCTGGTATCGCTGGGCATGGTGGGTCGCAAGACGCGGGACATGCTCCGTGCCTTTGACCTGCAGGTGCTGGCCTATGATCCGTTCGTCAAGCCGGAGCAGGCCCGCGCCTTGAATGTGACCCTGGTCAGCCTGGATGAACTCTTTCATCGGAGTCAGGTGGTTTCCCTGCATACGCCCAATCTTCCCGAAACCCGCCACCTGATCCGGGGCCGGCACCTGCGCCTGATGCCGGTCAACGGCACGTTTGTCAATTCCGCGCGCGGCGCCATCGTGAATGAGCCGGAAATGATCGAGGTGCTGAAGGAACGGTCGGATCTGACCGCCGTACTCGACGTGACGCTGCCGGAACCGCCCGTGCCGGAATCGCCGCTGTACCAGTTGCCGAATGTGATCCTCACGCCGCACATCGCGGGTTCGATGTCGGGTGAATGCCGGCGGATGGGGCAGTATGCCGTGGCGGAATGCCGCCGCTGGCTGAACGGGGAACCCCTCCAGTGGCAGATCACCCGGGAACTGGCTGCAAGGCTGGCGTGAGGGGAGGGCGCGGACGCACGGTCCGGCCCGGTGCAGGATGGAAAGGAATCATCATGAAGACAGGATTGGTATCGGTAACATTTCGCCCAAAGACACCGGAACAGGTCGTGGCGCTTGTCGCAAAGGGTAAGCTGGATGCGATCGAGTGGGGGGGCGATATCCATGTTCCCCACGGCGATGTGGAACGCGCCAAACAGGTCCGGCGCATGACCCTGGATGCCGGTTTGATCGTGGCGTCGTACGGTTCCTATTACCGGGCCGCCCACAGCGAGAACGACAATCTTCCGTTTGCCAAGGTGCTGGACAGCGCCCTGGCGTTGGATGCGCCGACCATCCGCGTATGGGCCGGAACCCTCGGGTCCGCCAAGGCGGATGCCGCGAACCGGGCCGCCGTGGCCGACGACCTCCGTCGCATCGGGTCCATGGCCGCCGGCGAGGGCATCACCGTGTCATTGGAATATCATGGCGGGACCCTGACCGATACCAACGAATCTGCGGCGCAACTTCTCCAGGATGTCAATCATCCCAATATCCGGTTGTACTGGCAACCTCCCGAAGGGGACGAGGCGTACCGGATGGCGGGCCTGAAAGCCGCCCTGCCGGTGCTGAGCAACTTGCATGTCTTCCATTGGGTCATGTGCAACGGGCAGCGGGAACGATGTCCCCTGGCGGAAGGACACGAGTCCTGGAAAACCTATTTCCGGGCGGTTCGTGAAACCGGGCGTCCGCATGCGGCTCTGCTGGAGTTTGTGCGCGGGGATTCCGACGAACAGTTCCTGGCCGATGCGGCCACCCTGCGTGACTGGGTGGCACAGGAACATGCCGCGGGAGCCCGGGTATGAGCGGCCAGCCGGTTTTCATCACCGACGATTTCCTGCTGGATACGCGGCATGCCCGGGACTTGTATCACCGCTTTGCCCAGTCCCTGCCGATCATTGATTATCATTGCCACCTGCCGCCGGCGCAGATTGCCGCGGATGCACGGTACCGGAACATGACGGATGTGTGGTTGTCCGGGGATCATTATAAATGGCGGTTGATGCGCGCCAACGGCGTTCCCGAGGCCTTTATCACCGGCGATGCGCCTGATCGCGACAAGTTCATGCGCTGGGCTGAAACGGTGCCGTGCCTGTTGCGCAATCCGCTGTATGCCTGGACCCATTTGGAACTGGCCCGCTATTTCGGTATCACGGACCGGTTGCTTTCCCCGGCGACGGCGGAGGAAATCTGGGACGCCTGCAACGCGCGCCTGTCGGAACCCGGTTTCTCGGCCCGTGGATTGATGGAACGGTCCCGGGTGGTGCTGGCCTGTACCACGGATGATCCCGTCGACGGGTTGGAACATCACCGGGCCCTTGCGAATGACCGGTTGTTCTCGGTGCGGGTGCTGCCGACCTGGCGCCCGGACAAGGGCATGACCATCGAGGATCCCGCGGCGTTCAATGCCTGGGTTGCCCGTCTCGAGACCGCGGCCGGTTGCACGGTGGACTCCCTCGACGCGTACCGGTCGGCCCTGCTCAAGCGGCATGCGGCCTTTCATGCGGCCGGTTGCCGCCTGTCGGATCACGGGCTGGAAACCGCCTATGCCGAGCCGTATACCGAAGCCGAACTGCGGGCGATCTTCCGGAAAGTCCGGGAGGGTGCGGCCCCCAGCCCGGTTGAAGTATTGAAGTTCAAATCGGCGATGTTGTTTGAATTCGCGGTGATGGATGCCGACCGCGGCTGGACCCAGCAGTTCCATTTCGGGGCGTTGCGGAATGTCAACCGCCGCATGTTCGAGCGGCTTGGCCCGGACAAGGGCTATGACACCATCGGGGATTTTGAGCTGGCCCGTCCCTTGTCCCGGTTGCTGGACCGCCTGGAAGCCGCCGGAAAATTGACGCGTACCATCCTCTATAACCTCAATCCGCGGGACAGCGCGCTGCTGGCCACGATGATCGGGAATTATCAGGATGGATCGATGCCCGGCAAGATGCAATACGGCAGTGCCTGGTGGTTCCTGGACCAGGAGGACGGCATGGTCCGGCAGATCGAGGACCTGTCGCAGATGGGTGTCTTGCGGCGGTTTGTCGGCATGCTGACGGACAGCCGATCATTCCTGTCGTATCCCCGGCATGAGTATTTCCGGCGCATCCTGTGCAATGTGCTGGGGCGCGACATGGAACGTGGTCGGATACCCAGCGATCTGGAACTGGCCGGCGCGCTGGTCCGGGATGTCTGCTACCACAATGCCGCCCGCTATTTCGGGATCGACCTGCCACCCGTGGGGTAGCCCCGGGCCACAAGCCCTTCGTGCTCCAGCACGGTGGCCAGCGCCATGATGAAAGCCAGCGGGATTCCGATGCCCCGGACCAGGAGCGGACTCCACAGGCAGGCAACCCCGAACCCGATCAGTCCGGCGCCAACGCCCCATGCCAGGCCGCGGGTAACCGGGTCAGTCGCGTGATGGGCGGCACGCAATGCCCGGCCATGAAAGACGGCAAGCATCAGGATGAAGAGGATGGCGGCCGGGATGCCGGCCGATGACCCCAGCACCAGGTAGAGGTTCTGGGTATCAGGCTCGGCGGCATGTTCGGGGCTTGGCAGATACCCGTAATAGGTGCCGATATGATCCTGGTACAGGCCCTGGCCGACACCGAGCAGGGGATGATCCTCGGACATGAACCGGGCCGCCTGCCATTCGGTATAGCGCTGGGTGGGCACCCCGTCATCATCGAACAGGGCGATTGACTGCGACCAGACCGTCGGATTGGAACGGGGAAGCAGGGGTGCGGCGGACAGGATGATTACCACGGCCAGACCGGCCAGGGCCGTGGTGCGGGGATGATGCCAGGCCGTGAGCAGGCCAAAGGCCACGCCCAGGCCGATGGCGGCGCCTCCCGAAAGCAGTACCCACGCGCCGCCGATCAGCAGGATGGCATACCAGGTTTTGCGAAGCGGGACCGGATCGTACAGCAGGAGCCCACCCACCACGGGAAGGGTCAAGGCCAGGAATCCGCCCAGCACGTTGCGGTTGGTGAAGGTGCCGCCGACTTTCAAATTGTCAATTTCCGCCGCCGGCCAGGCGTATTGTGCGAGGGCCAACAACAGGATGGCCGTGAGGACCACCCCGGCCCATCGCAGGGCACGGGCTCGACGCACCGGATCGTCGAGCAGCGACGTAAACAGCCAGAACGCGAGCAGGAAATACTCGACGGCCTGCACCAGGTCCTTGATCGACTTGAGCCGGTAGCCGGCATGCATGACGGACATTGCGATTGCCGCCAGGAACAGGAAGATAACCAGCGGGGTGCGGCGAAAGAGCCCGGACAGGGTCGGCCAGCCTGCCGAGACCAGGAGGAGTCCCCCCGCAAACCAGACCAGCGGGTCAACCGGGGAAAGGAAGGTCTTGGGGGCCACTTCAATGCTGAACTGGGTGGGACCGATCAGGATGGCGGCCAGGGTACACCAGTCGGCAAGCTCCGCCAGACGTGAGCGGACCGTGGTCAAGGTTCGGTCTCCTCGATGTCCACCGGCACATAGCGTGAGTCGGTGATCAGCAGGAGTTGATCAATCCGGATGCCGTCTTCCCGGTTGAAGAGGGTGATTGTGTGGGTGCCGGCAGCGAGCTTGAAGGTGAGACGGGGCGGTGCCTTTACCCAGTGCCAGGTATTGTAGGTGGCGTCCTGGCCAAAGGTGAAGGATGGTTGCTCGTCGAATTGCACGGTGAACGAATTGCCGCATCCGTCCTGCCAGAAACAACGCGCCCAAAGGTGGAAAACGCCGGCAGATTTTAACTTGAAGGTGTATCGTGCATGACCGGCGATTCCCCCTTCGGATGGTTTTTTGCTGCCGGGTGCGACTTCAATGAACCGGTTGCCGGAAATTGCCTGACCGGCCTTGACGGGGGCCTGGTTGGTGACGGTGACGATGGTAAAGGGTGGCGCCACCTGGGCAGTTTCCGCCTCGATCAGGATCGAGCCGGCAAGGCTGATGGTGCAGCAGGCAATCCAGACAATCAGGATTTTGATGAGTTTCATGTCCAAGATGTAGCGTGTTCGGCCCGAACCTTCAAGTCTTCAATCCGGGATGGGTGAGAAGCTCGTAGAGGGCTGAGGTGGCTGTGAGCATGCCGGCCAGTGGGTAGTGGGAAACCGCTTCGGCGGCACGGCGACCCAACTGTTCCCGTTCGGCCGGATTGTCCAGCAGGTGGGCGATCGCCCCGGCGAGTGCCGCCGGATCGTGCGGTGGAGCCAGACGGCCGATTGCTTCCGACTCAACCACGTCGCCCAGACCCCCGACACGCGTGGCAACCAGGGGGCGCCCGGCCGCCATGCTGTCGAGCAGGGCATAGGGCAGTCCTTCCCACCGGGAGGC
>MHBQ01000111.1:0-34159 GCA_001803315.1 Lentisphaerae bacterium RIFOXYC12_FULL_60_16 | reverse complement strand
TCGTGACGGTATCCCAACCAGCGGAAACGGTCCTGCACGCCGGATTCACGGGCAAGGCGTTTGACGGAGCCCGCCCGTTCGCCGTCGCCTACGACCATCACGCGCAACCGCGGGAAACGTCCGGCCAGCCGGGCGACGGCGCGAACGAGGTCATCCTGTCCTTTTTGTTTGCTGATCCGGCCTACGATTCCCAGCACCTGGTCGTCCGGTTCCAGGTTGAATGCCGCGCGACTGCCGGGGGGGACCGGTGGGGGGGTGGGCGCGATACCGTTGGGGATGACGGTGAACCGGTTGGCGGGGGCCAGTCCGGCGGCTACGGCATGGTCGCGTTCGGATCGGCTGACCGCGATGAAACGGGAGGTATGGCGTGCCGTCCGGCGTTCAAGGGCCAGGTAAAGACGCCGTTGCGGGGGGGACACATCCATGAGGAAGGGAAATCCGTGGGCCGTATGCACCACGGCGGTGACCCCGGCCCATGCCGCAGCAAAACGGCCCAGGAATCCGCCCTTGGCGCAATGCGTGTGGACCAGGTCATAACCCGTTGACCGGATGTGCCGGTACAGGGCAAGTCCGCAGGCGAGATCGAGCCCCGGCCGGATGGGCCGGACCATCGGGAGGCGGATCACGCGGATGCCCTGATCGGCCAGCCGTTGGGCCGCGAGGCTGGCCGACGGGTCGCGCAGGACGGAACAGGCCACGGTGACGGTAAAACGTTTGGGATCCAGCCCGGTGACGAGGTCGTAGACATGCCGTTCCGCGCCGCCGACGAAGGCTTCAATCACGTGCAGGACACGGGTGGGCATGTCAGGTTCCCCCGGTGTTTACCGGCTGTTGGGAACGGTTCTTCATTCGATTCCGGACCCATTGGGTGGCGCTGTGCAGCATGTCGAAGGGCTCGCGAAGGCGGAACCAATGGGAGGCCATGAGAAAGGTGATGCCGGCGACCGGGGCGGCCAGGATCAACTGGATCAGCAGGTTGAATGATGCCGATGGATTGCTCCCCACGTGGGGAGCCAGACGGATTGCGATTCCGACAGCGATAGCGGTCAGGATGCCGACCGCGATCGTACGGGCCAGGAAAACGGCTGTCTCACGGAGAGGAAAGGCGATGGTGTGGCGCTTGAGCAGGATGATCAGCGTGAGGGATTTCATGGTACGGCTGACGACATAACCGCCTGCCACCACCCCCAGAGCTGCCATTCCCTGCAACCCCAGAAACAGGATTCCCCAGGCGCTGATGCCGATGGATACCAGGACAAATACCATGCCGGTCACCGAGATGGCGATCATACGGCGCTGGGCGAAAAATGCCTGCATCAGCAGGTATTCAAGGGAGAAGGCGGGCAGGACCAGGGTGTAACAGGCGGTGGACCAGGCGGTGCGACGGACGGCTTCAGGGCCAAACTCGCCACCGCCAAACAGGAACCCGCAGAGGGGGTATGCCATGACCCCGATAACCAGGGAGAGCGGAATGAAAATCGAGAGGAGCAGGCGGCTGACATCGGTCACCAGCCGGCCGGCCCGTTCCCGCTGTTCATCGGGCGACATTTCGCACAGGTAGGGGAACATGCCGATGGAGAACGCGTAGGGAATCAGGAACCCGATGGTCTGGAATAATTTGCGTCCGATCGAATTGGCCTGTATCAGGCCCTCGGTTTTCAGGTAGCTTAAAATATATACGTTGTTGAAGACATCACGGAACCGGGCAAACAGGATCCCCGCCAACAGGGGCAGGGCCAGCATCGCCATTTGCCTGACGGCGGGATGGTGAATATCCAGCGACCACCTGACGTGGCGCAATTCCCGGAACAATCCGACCAGATGGGTCAGGAGTTTAAGGGCGCTGCCCGCCAGAAGACCCGCGAACAGGCTCCGGATGCCGAATCCGAATATGCCCATGCCGATTCCGACACAGAGCATGACGCACAGGCGCCAGACCGCATCGCCAAAGGCCGCCAGGAAGAACCGCTTGTATCCGTTGAGCAGGACATAGGTGGTGGACGCCATCGAGAGTCCGAAGATGGCGGGTGCGAGCCAGCGCAAGGCCCGGATGGTCAACCCGTATTGCCGGGGAGCGTTTTCAGGCGACCAGGCGGTCATCAGGCGTACGATGGCGTCCGGGAAGGCCACCAGGGCGGCAACGGTCAACAGGACGATGAGCGCCTGTATCGTCAGGATGACGTTGGCGAATGCCCAGGCATGTCCTGCGCCATGGTCTTTCTTTTCCCGCATGAAAACCGGGAGAAAGGCGGGCCCGATGACTTCCTCGCCGATCAGGAACAGGGTGAAAATGCATCCTTCGAAGGCAATGGCATAAACGGATTCGTAAAGCGCGGCCGGAATAAGGCGGCTAAGCACCATGATCTGGAAGAGGCTGGCCAGTTTGAACAGCGCATGGGCAATGGCCACGGTTATGCCGGCGCGGAAAACGCGGTGCCCCAGCGTGCCTTTAAATTCAGCCGTCATCGGGTCGTGTTTCCTTCCTGGACAGCCGCCATCAACCGTTTGCCCAGGGGCCGGATGGTGCGGCGGACATCGTAGGCGCCGATCACATCCGACCGGGCCTGTTCACCGAGCCGTCGGCGCTGATCCGGATCCTGGATCAACCGGGCTATCGTAGTGGCTAGCAGGGCGGGTTGACCAGCCGGAACCAGCATACCGTTGCGATTGTCCCGGATGATTTCAGGGATTCCACCCGTTCGGGTGCCGATCACACACCGGCCCATGGCCATGGCTTCAAGGATGACATTGGGGATCCCGTCGCGATCGCCGTCCGGTGTCTGGATGGACGGGACAACCAGCAGGTCGGTCCTGCCGTACCAGGCGATCACCTCCGGTTCCGTGCAGGCGCCGGTCAAGGTGATGTGTCGGGCAAGCTGCAGGCGGGCGATGGTTGATTCCAATACGCGCCGTTGCGGTCCTTCTCCGACCAGGGTGCAGGTGAAGGGTATTGCCTGGTCCCGCAGGATGGCGAGGGACGCCAGGAGGTCGAACCATCCCTTTTTAGGGACCAACCGCCCGACCGCCAGGATATGATTGCCGTTGGGGAGGGTTGGTTCATAGCGTTCCGGAAAGATGCCGTGGGGAATGTGGATAATCCGGTCGTCCGGCCAGTCGGGGAACAGCCGACGAACCTTTTCTTTTCCCTGTTGCGTACAGGTGCGTACCCAGCAGGCCGATTCAAGGGCAGCTTGCAGGAACCGGTCGGATTGTGTGAACAGGTCATGGGCATGTGCCGAGACACTGTACCGGTGGCCGTTGCGATGTGCCGCCATCCGTGCCGCACAAGCGGTGTGGGCCGCGAATTCGGCATGCAGGTGGGTGATACCGTGGTGTCGGGCGGTGACGGCGAGGGTGAGGGCTGCGGGCAGGTAACACCGGCAAGGTGGCGGGCAGACGGCCATGGCACGTGCCATTCCCGGCAGCTGGATGGTGTGAAGCCAGCCGGACAGACCATGGGGAAGGGGATGGGGGGCCGGGTGGAAGGATGGGTCGCCACCGGGAGAAGGGGGGACGGGTGGTGTGCGGAATGCAAAAAGTTCGAAGGGAACACCCTGTTCGTGCAATGCCTGCAGTTCCCGGGCGATGAACGTTTCGGACAGGCAGGGAAAGGTGTCCACCACCACGCCGAGTTTCATGATGGGGCGCTCCCGGTGTTGAAGGCTTCCCGGTACACGGTCCTGGTCTGAATGGCGGTTTGTTCCCAGGAGAATCGCCGTGCCCGTTCGAGTCCAAGCCGGATCCGCGCGGCACGCAGGGGGCCGTCGGTAAGCACGGTATGCATGGCTGTGATCCAGCCGGTGGCGTCATCCGGGTCCAGGCCGATGGCAGCGTCGCCGGTGACTTCGGGGATGGCGCCGGCGGTGGAGGCGATGACGGGGGTGCCGGAGGCCATGGCCTCAAGGGGGGGCAAGCCGAATCCTTCGTGGCGCGAAGGATAAACGAAAAGGTCGGCGAGTGCATAAAAGGCGGGCAGACTGGCAGGGTCGATGCGGCCCGTCCGGTGGATTCTGCTGTCCGGTCCAAGGGCGTCAAGCAGGCCGGCAATACGGGCGGAATCGCGGTCGGGAGGTCCGGCAAGCACCAGATGGTGGGGCAGGTTGTGCCGGGCACGGAGTTGGGTGAACCACCGGACCAGTGAGTCGAGATTCTTGCGCGGGTCCAGGCGGCCGACATGCAGAATATAATGGTCCGGGAGTTGCAGTTGGCGGCGCAAGGCGTCACGTTGTGAGGGATCGGTAATAGGGACAAAAACCGAAGACACGCCCAGGGGAACGATCCGGGTCCGAAGTTCGGCACCTGGCAGGCATTGGCTGAGCTCGTGCTGGGTGAAGGCGGAGGGCACGATGATCCGGCGTGCCCGGGCGACGGAAGGCGGCATCAGGAGCCGGTAATGGATTCGGTTGGCAAGCCGGCACCAATGGGGACAGGTGAATACCTGGCAATCGTAGACGGATAGTATGGCGGGAACCGGCAGGTTCAACGGCAGGACATAGCCGGGGGCATGAACCAGATCCGCCTTGAGGGATCGGGCAAGGCCGGGAAGCACGGCTTGTTCCCAGGCGATACGAAGGGTGCGGATATGCGCGGGCAGGCGGATGCGGTGCACCCGGACTCCGTCACCGGGGAAATCGCAATTCCGCCATTCATGGGGGACCAGGATGGTCAGGGTATCGCCGGTGCCGGCGTTGGTGCCGGCCAGAGCCTGTGCCAGGTTCAGGATGGCATGTTCAACCCCGGAACAGCGCCGGTTCAACAGCATGGCATTGAAAAGAATATGCATACGTTCACCATCCCACTTCCGGATCGTATGATACTGAACGGTAAAAGCAACGCAGATGCGATTAAAGGGTGGGTGTATCTTTGTGGTTGTACATTTTCGCTGGAGCCGGGGCGACAACGCCCCGGTCTGGGGAACGGGGCGAGGTCGCCCCGTCTCCAAACGGAAAAGAAATGGATTCGACTCATGCAAACACCATACGCATTTCTCCAACCTGTTAAAGAGTGTTGTACTGGTGAATGGTTTCGTGTAGGTTTGCAAAGATCGATGACGTGTCATGTTTGTCGTTTGTGGTTTCAACGGTATTGTTGAGGCATGGCACGCATGATGATATTTACCGGCGGGGGGGGCGTGATGCGTTGCTGGAAAAAGAACATCCGTCGATCATCCGGCAATGGTCGGCTGATCGTACCGGTGGTTCTGGCGTTGCTGATTCCCGGCGCCAGAGCCCAACTTTCAGCGGTTCCTCCGACGATTTCTTCCGGTTGTGAAGTCGACTATCCGCCTTTCTGCATGGTTCAACCGGATGGCCAGGCCGACGGATTTTCCGTTGAACTGATGCGGGCGGCTCTACAGGTGATGGGGCGCGAGGTCACCTTCCGTACGGGGACCTGGGAGGTGGTTAAGGGATGGCTTGAACGCAGGGATGTCACCGCCCTGCCGCTCGTGGGGCGTACACCGGAACGCGAGGCGCTATTCGACTTCACGGTGCCCTACCTCACCATGCACGGTGCTATTGTTGTGCGAAATGACACCGTCGGCATCCAGGGCCTGCAGGATCTTCGCGGTCGCCGTGTGGCGGTTATGAAGGGCGACAACGCCGAGGAGTTTCTCCGTCGCGAGGATCGCGGGCTCGAAATCCGGACAACGCCCTCGTTCCTGGATGCCTTCCGGGATCTTTCCGAAGGGCGTTGCGATGCAGTCGTGGTCCAACGTCTGGTTGCGCTGCGGCTTCTGTCGGAATCCGGCCATATGAATCTGAGGATCCTGGATGCGCCGGTCATGGACTTTCGTCAGGATTTCTGTTTTGCCGTACCGGAAGGGGACCGGGACACGCTGGCGTTGCTCAATGAAGGGCTGGCCCTGATCATCGCGAATGGCACCTACCGCCGCCTGCATGCCAAGTGGTTCGCGGCGCTCGAATTGCCGTCGAACCGCCGCATCATGGTGGGCGGCGACCGCAACTATCCGCCGTTTGAGTTCCTGAAAGAGTCCGGGGTGCCCGCTGGTTTTTGTGTGGACATTGCGATGGCGGTAGCCTTGGCGTCCGACCTGAATATCGAAATCCGGCTGGGTTCATGGGCTGAGAATGTTGAGGCGTTGAAAAGCGGCAAGCTTGATGTGCTCAGCATGTTCTATACGCCGGAACGCGGGAAGGTGCTGGATTTCAGCATGCCATATATGGTGAGCCATTGCGTGGCGGTCGTCCGCCGGGATGGACCTCGTCCACCGGCTACCATGGCTGAGCTTCGCGGGCACCGTCTGGTCGTGGAAGATGGCGACATCATGCACCAGCAGGCAATCGCAAATGGGCTCGATGAATGGCTATATGTCGTTAATAGCCAGGAGGATGCGCTACGTGAGGTGAAGGAGGGAAGACGCGACTGTGCGTTGGTCTCACGTACCACGGCGTTGTCGGTGATGACGAGAGCGGAACGGGATTCGCTGGTGGTTGGCAGGACACCCTTGTTTACCGGTGAGTTGTGTTTTGCTGTTGCCAAAGGGAACAAGGCATTGCTGGCATCCTTGAACGAGGGTCTGCATGTCATTAAGGAGTCGGGCGATTACCGGCAGATCTTTGACCGCTGGATGGGCGTGTATGAGACGGGACCACCGGCCTGGCGTGTGATCCTGAAATATGTCTTGTTCGTGGCGGTCCCCCTGCTGGTCATCGCCCTGCTGGCGCTGGCCTGGTCCTGGACCTTGCGTCGCAAGGTCGCCAGGCGCACGGCGGATCTGACGGCCCACTATCGCCTGCTCCATGTCGCCGGGAGAACGGCGCGCTTTGGCGGCTGGAGTGTCGATCTGGCGCTCAACCAATGCACCTGGTCGGATGTCGTGGCCGACATCCATGGCATGCCGCCGGGGTTTTCGCCTTCCGTGGAGGATGCCATCCACTTCTATGCGCCCGAATGGCGTGAGAAGATCACGCAGATCTTTCGTGCCTGCGCGGAAAAAGGCGTTCCGTTTGATGAAGTGATGCAGGTCATCACCCGAACCGGCCAGCGGGTATGGGTGCGGACCACCGGGGAGGCGGTTCGGAACCAGCAGGGTGAAGTTGTGCAGGTTCAAGGCTCATTCCAGGATGTTTCCGAACGCAAGCGGGTTGAGGAAGCCCTGCGGGAAAGCGAAGAGCGGCACCGTGCGCTGATTGAGGGTTTGCCCGACATCGTGATGCGTCACGATCGCGAAGGGCGACATCTGTTTGTCTCGGATAATATTGCCGGAATGACCGGCCTGTCGGTCGATGCTTTCATCGGCAAAACGCACCGCGAACTCGGGTTCACGGAGGATCTGTGTGAGCTGTTTGAGAACGCCATCCGGCAGGTGTTCAACGGTGGGACCGCTGTCGAAAAGGAGTTTTCCTTTAAGGGTATTAAGGGAGAGACCATTTTCAACTGGCGGCTGGTTCCTGAATTTGACGCCGACCATCAGATTGTTTCGGTTCTTACCATCAGCCGCGATATCACGGAACACCGCAGGACCGAGCGGGACTACCAGACGCTGTTTCGCGAAATGCTGGATGGCTTTGCCCTGCACGAGATCATTTGCGACAAGCAGGGGCGCCCCGTGGATTATCGTTTTCTGGCCATTAACCCTGCCTTTGAACGCATGACCGGCTTGAAGGCGGAGGCGGTTACGGGTCGGACCGTGTTGGAGATTATGCCCGGCACCGAGCGGCATTGGATTGAGACGTATGGCAAGGTTGCCTTGACTGGTGAGCCGGCCTTTTTTGAGAATTATGCCGCCATGCTTGGAAAGCATTTTGAGGTGACCGCCTTCCGGCCGGCCCCCAACCAGTTTGCCTGCATCTTCATGGACATCACCGCGCGCAAGCGTGAGGAGGAGACCCGGCAGCAATTGCAGGCACAGCTTCTGCAGTCGCAGAAACTGGAGTCCATCGGCATGCTTGCCAGCGGGGTGGCGCATGAAGTCAACAACCCGATCATGGGAATCATGAACTACGCCCAACTCCTGATTGACCGCGCGGATGGCGGTAGTGATTCAGGAGCGTATGCCGCCGAGATCATCCGGGAGGCCAATCGCGTGGCCGACATTGTCCGCAATCTCCTGTCCTTTGCGCGACAGGACAACCAATCGTTCAGCAAAGCGCGGGTAAGCGACATTGTCAGCGCCACCCTGTCCCTGATTCAGGCGGTGATACGACATGACCAGATTGTGTTGGAGGTGGAGGTTCCCGGGGATCTCCCGGAACTCCGGTGCCGTAGCCAGCAGATCCAGCAGGTGCTGGTGAACCTGTTGACGAATGCCCGTGACGCGTTGAACGAGCGGTTCCCGGGGCACAGTGAGCAGAAGATCGTCCGCATCGAAGCCCGGAAACTGGAACGGGATGGCCGGGGCTGGATACTGTTGATCGTGGAGGATCATGGAGCGGGGATATCGGAGACGATTCGCGACCGGATCTTTGATCCGTTCGCGACAACCAAACACAAGGATAAGGGGTCTGGATTGGGGCTTTCGATAAGCCATGGGATCGTCACCCGGCACGGGGGGACCATCCGTTATGAAACGGAATCCGGTAAGGGAACACGGTTTCTGGTTGAATTGCCGTTGGACCCGGGAGCGGGTTGACGGTGCGTAAAATAGGCGGTGGCGACAAGAGGGGGCCGATCATGACGATGGCGAAGGTGCTGGTCGTTGACGATGAGAAAAGCATACGGACTACCGTCGGGCTTTTCTTGAAGGATGCCGGGTATGCGGTCGAGACGGCCGAAGACGTGACGGTGGCGCTGCAGGTGCTTGCGGTTACCCCTTTCGACGTGGTTGTCACGGACATCATCCTGCCGGGAACGACCGGTGTTGAGCTGATGAAGCGTATTCGTCAAGCCCAACCCCGGGTGCTGGTGATCCTAATGACCGGAGAACCCACGGTGAACACGGCTGTCGATGCGGTGCGTGCCGGGGCCTTCGATTATCTGTGCAAACCGGTATCCAAGGACGCCATCCTCCGCGTCGTGGCGAACGCGGCCAGGCTTAAAGCCGTGGATGACGAGCGGATACGTTTCATGGAAATCAACCGCGGCTATCAGGAAAGGCTGGAGCAGTTGGTGGATGAACGAACCGGCGAGTTGAGACGGACGGTGCAACAGTTGAAGGAGACGCAGACGCTGATGATCCGGCAGGAACGGTTGTCCGCGCTGGGGCAGATGGCCAGCGGCATTACCCACGATTTCAACAATGTCCTGATGCCGATCATCGGGTTCACGGAACTCATGATCGCCGATCCCGCCGTCCTGGAGGATCGGGAAAAAACGCGCCATATGCTCGATATGATCCTGTCGGCAGGCAATGATGCCCGAAAGATTGTGCGTCGGCTGAGGGCGGTTTACAAGCAAACGGACGATGCCATCTACGAACTGGTGGATTTGTCCCGGATTGTCGAGACCGTCATTTCGCTGACCATGCCGAAATGGAAGGAGGAAATGCAGGCCAGAGGGATCATGATTGAGATCGTGACGCGGTTTGACCCGGTTCCCCGGATTCGAGGGAGCTCCAGCGAGCTTCGGGAGGCCATCACGAACCTGATATTCAATGCGGTGGATGCCATGCCGCAGGGTGGTGTCCTGACCTTTGGACTGGCGATCAACCCGCCCGCCTCGGTTTCGCTGGTGGTGTCGGACACCGGTATTGGTATGGACACGAAAACGCTCCAACACTGCCTGGAACCTTTTTATACGACCAAGGGGGGTCGAGGGTCGGGACTGGGCCTGCCGATGGCGTACGGCATTGTGCAACGGCATCACGGTGACCTTGATGTCGAAAGTTTCCCCGGCGTCGGCACGACGATCCGCCTGCGGTTCCCGGTTCCCGATGCGAACGGGGAATCGGGGATCGAAACGGTGAAAAGGCCCGAACCGCTTGCTCCCATGCAGATCCTGGTCGTTGATGATGAATCCCGGTCACGGGATCTCGTTGCACGGTTGTTGATGCAGGATGGGCACCGGGTAACGGTAACCCCGGGAGGCACGGAGGCGCTTGATTTGCTGTTGAAGGGTTCGTTCGACCTTATGATTACGGACCGTGCCATGCCGGTGATGAGTGGTGACGAGGTTGCCCGGAAGGCCCATGCGATTCGGGCGGAAATGCCGATCATCATGTTGACCGGGTTTGGCGATATCATGAAAGATGCCAATGAGACCCCGCCTTGTGTCATGCGGGTGATCTCCAAACCCATGACCCTGGGGGAGTTGCGGGCCGCCATGGCCGGCGTTCTTAAGCAAGGCTGAAACCCGTTTACAGGAACCGGGGAAACATCATGAAGCAGGCTGGCGTCCCATAGGGACGCCAAGGTGGTAGCGGTTTAGGCCGTAAGCGGTTCGATAAGACCGCACGGGGCATGAACACTGAACAGCGAACAAGGAACGCCCAACGCCCTTCGTTCTGAGTTCTGCGTTCCTTGTTGGCTGTTCAGTGTGGTGGGGTTGCCGGCTGGTTGCTGAAGGATCCGGTCTGTAAGAAGCGGATGGTCGGTTCAATGACCGTTGTACGTTTCATCAGGTAGGGATGTGAGACATGAACCACGAGATGTTCCTTCATGCCTTCAACCTTGGTATGTTCAATGGAAACCTTGCCGTCATCGCGGTTGTGGATCATCACCAGGCTGTTAATCCAGTTGATCGAACGATCCCCGGCAATGACCCCCAGTTCGAAGTTCACCGGTCCCAGGCGGTTGGGGAGTGAATTCGTACCGGTACCCAGCTGGTTGCCGGCGGGTCCGTTGAGTTTCCGGAATATCCACCAGGTTCCGAGGTTGTCCACGACTTCACTGCCCTGGTTGGGAGGGCCGAGCATGACGACGCGGCCCAGACGTGGTTCGGTATGGCGGGTGAAGTAACTGCGTACCAGGATCCCGCCCAGCGAATGGGTGACAAAATGGATCCGTGGGCAATTCCGGAGCCGCGCGCCGGCCAAGGCATTGCTGATGGTGGTTTCTGCCAACGGTTCAATTCCGGCGGTACGTGACGGGTATTGGATGTTTTCAACAACAAACCCCGACTCAAGCAGCGCTTGCTCCATGCGGGCCATGCTGGACTTGCTCCGGCACAGACCATGGAGCAGGATAACCCCTTCCTGCGCGCCGGTTGGTCCAACGGTCAGCAGGATGAACAGGAGTGCGACGGAAGGGGATACCGGAACGAGGTTTCGCATGACGGGATGGTTCATCGTTGTTCGGGGATCATCATGATAATCAGGGACCGGCGAAATATTTGCAGATTACGGCGGGAATTGCACCTGGTGTTTTTGATCGGGAGGGAATGGTGCGCATTTCACTTCCGTGGGGATCGCCAGGTCTTGCACCGACGGGCATTGTGTTTTGGAGTGCGGCGGCTTGACGCCGCTTTGTGTGGCTGGTACAGGACAAGATTGATAGGCTCGCTGTGGTTGATGCGTTCGACCCCCAGACGCCGGCTCCCTCGCCAAAGAAAAGCGGCGTCAAGCCGCCGCACTCCAAGTAGCGTCTAGTCCCATCGCCTGTGTCCCCCGGAAGTTAAATGCGCATGGGACCCGTCGGTTCGGAACGTGACTGCTTGATTCCGGGGCTGGTTCTGGTAGCCTGTCCCGGTTGAAGGCCGGGGAATCAATTCCCCGGCGGATGACAGCAAGGATTACAGGCATGAAGGTCCGCGTACGTTTTGCGCCAAGCCCCACGGGAAATGTCCATATCGGCAATATCCGGGCGGCGATTTTCAACTGGTTGTTCGCCCGCCATGAGGGTGGCTCGTTCCTCCTTCGCATCGAGGATACGGATGCGGAACGGTCGACTGATGAGGCCAAGCGTACCCTGCTCGATGCCATGGAATGGCTGGGATTGAACGGGGATGAACCGATCGTGTACCAGTCCGCCCAGACCGCCGCCCACCTGGCGGCGGCGGAAGACCTGGTCCGGCGCGGACAGGCCTATCGCCGAACCTCGCCGGACGGGACGGGTGCCGCCGTGGTATTTCGCATGCCGGCTGAAGGCCCGGATCCTGCCTTCATCCGGTCCTGCGGTTCAAAATCGGCGCCGGTCTGCCCGACGGAACCATTTACCGTGGACGGGACGGGTGTCCGCTATTCGCAGGTGAACCGGAAAGGGGTTGCCGTTCCGGTCGAGGGGTGCCTGGCCGGATACCGCAACCTGCGTGTGCTGGATGCGTCCGGCGCCTGCCAGTTCGAACTGGCGCCCCTGCTGGACCGCATCCTCCGGAAGGGGGAATCGTTCACCGTTGAAGGGGCTGCCACCATCAACTATGAACAGCGGGAAGTTGTTCTGCCGGATCTGGTGAAGGGCAAACTGACCAAACCCCTTGAGGATATGAAGGACCTGGTGATCGTGCGTTCCAATGGGGCGCCGGTATTTCACCTGGCCAATGTCTGCGACGATATCGCGCAAGGCATTACCCATATCATCCGCGGGGATGACCACGTGGAGAACACGTACCGGCACCTGTTCCTGTTCCATGCACTGGGGCATACGCCGCCGGGCTATGCGCACCTGCCCATGATCGTGAATGCACAGGGCAAACCCTACAGCAAGCGGGATGGCGATGCCTACGTGGGTGATTTCAAGACCAAGGGATTCCTGCCGCAGGCGTTGTTCAACTACCTGAGCCTGCTGGGCTGGTCGCCGGGTGAGGATCGTGAAAAGATGACGCGCGACGAGGCCGTGCGGGATTTCACCCTGGACCGGGTGAAGAGCGGACCGGCCCAGATGGATCTCAAGAAATTGACCCATCTCAACTGGCAATACATCGCGGACATGCCGATTGACATTTTCGAACAGGCGGTGCGCGGCGCCCTGGGCGGCATGGCCTGGATGCAGGGGGTCCCGCCGGAATCGTTCCGGGCCGTGTGTGCGCTGATGCAGTCGCGGTGCAACACGTTGCAGGATCCGGAGGGCTGGCAGTATTTCTTTGCCGACGATTATCCGCGTGAGGAAAAAGAAGCGGCCAAGCTGCTCGGACGCGAGGGGATGACGGCCGCCCTGGAGCGGGTGGCGTTGAAGCTGGCGCCGGTGGAATGGACCGAGGCGGCCATCGAAGCCATGATCCGGGACGTGGAACGGGAATCGGGTATTCCCGAAGGTAAATTGAACCAGCCGGTACGGGTGGCGGTGACCGGTGTCACCCGGGGCGCCGGTTTGTATGAAACCATGATCCTGGTCGGCCGTGACCGTTGCCGTGACCGGATCGTTCGTGCCGTGCGCCCGTAGGGGCCCGGGGTGGGGGAATCCAGATGAATCAGGAAGTAAAAGTCGAGCCGGTGGCGTCGGATTTCATACGTGACATCGTGGAGGCTGATCGGGAATCGAACAAGCATGGGGGACGGGTCATCACCCGGTTCCCTCCGGAGCCCAACGGGTATCTGCACATCGGGCACGCGAAATCCATCTGCCTGAACTTCGGCATTGCGCGGGATTTCGGCGGGCGGTGTCATTTGCGGTTCGACGATACCAATCCCGAGACGGAAGACGTCGAGTATGTGCAATCCATCATGGAGGATGTCCGCTGGCTGGGATTCGACTGGGGTGAACATCTTTATTATGCGTCCGACTACTACGGAAAGTTGTACGCCTATGCCGAGGCGCTGATTCAGAAGGGCCGGGCGTACGTGTGCGGGCTCGGACAGGATGAATTCAAGGAGTATCGGGGTGTTCCCAGCATGCCCGGCAAGGAACCGCCCCGGCGCAACACCCCGCCTGCCGAGAACCTGGACATGTTCCGGCGCATGCGGGCCGGTGAATTCAATGAGAATCAGTATGTGTTACGCGCCCGGATCGACATGGCGTCGCCGAACATCCACATGCGCGACCCGGTGATCTACCGGATCCGCAAGTGTCCGCATCACCGGGCGGGAACCGCCTGGTGCGTGTACCCGATGTACGATTTCGCGCATTGCCTGTCGGACGCGATCGAGGGGATCACCCATTCGATTTGCACCCTGGAGTTCGAAGTGCACCGTCCGTTGTATGACTGGATACTGGATCAACTGGAGGTGCCCTGCCATCCCCAGCAGATTGAATTTGCGCGGTTGAATCTCTCCTACACGGTCATGTCCAAGCGGCGACTGCTGGAACTGGTGCGTAACGGGCTGGTGACGGGCTGGGATGATCCCCGGCTCCCGACGATCGGCGGGTTGCGCCGGCGCGGGTATACCCCGTCGGTCATCCGGGAATTCTGCCGGCGGATCGGGGTGACCAAGTTCGGGAGCCTGACGGATGTGGCGCTCCTGGAGCATTGCCTGCGGGATGAACTGAACCGGACCGCTCCCCGTGCGATGGCGGTGATGGATCCGGTCAGGCTGGTGATCGACAATTTCCCGGAGGACCGGGTTGACCTGCTGGATGCCGTCAACAACCCGGAAGATCCGGCGGACGGGACCCGCCAGGTGCCGTTCTGCCGCGCGTTGTATATCGAGCGCGAGGATTTCATGGAGGAACCTCCCAAGGGGTTCTTCCGGATGTCGCCCGGCCGCGAGGTGCGGTTGCGGTACGGGTACATCGTGCAGTGCACGGGGGTGGACCGCGACCCGGCTACCGGGGACATCCGCGCCATCCATGCCACCTATGATCCGGCCACGCGCGGCGGAAACACCCCGGACGGCCGCAAGATCAAGGGTACCATCCACTGGGTTTCGGCGCGCCATGCGACCGGAATCGAGGTGCGCCTGTATGATCGCCTGTTCATGCTGGAAGATCCCAACGACGTGCCGGATGGCCAGGATTACAAGCAGTTCCTGAACCCGAAGTCGCTGGAGGTGATTCACGCCATGGTGGAACCGGTGCTGGCGGAGGCCGCGGCCGGACAACGGTTCCAGTTCGAACGCAAGGGGTATTTCTTCGCGGATCCGGTGGACTCAAAACCCGGACAACCGGTCTACAATCAGATTGTGCCATTACGTGATGCCTGGGCAAAGCGACAGGGGCGTGGATGAAAAACGACAGGGATATCAAGCCCCGGCGCATGGTGGCCATCGTCGGGCGGCCCAACGTGGGCAAGTCAACCCTGTTTAACCGCCTGATCGGGCGGCGGCAGTCCATTGTTCACCCTGAGCGCGGGGTAACCCGTGACCGGCTGATCGGCCAGGCAACCTGGGGCGACCAGGCATTTGCCGTGATGGATACCGGCGGGGTGATCAATATTGACCGCGGCACGCTGGAGGATTCGATCGAGGCCGGCGTTCGTCGGCAGGTGGATGCCGGTATCCGGGAGTCCGCCGTGGTGCTCGTGGTGGTGGATGTGACCACGGGACTGGTCCCCCTGGATGAGGAAGTCATCCAGTTGGTACGGGGATGCGGGCGGCCGGTTATGATCGTGGCCAACAAGGCGGATACCGCGGAATGGGAACGGCAGGCGGTTGAATTCGAGCGGTTCGGGTATCCCGTGATGGCGGTATCGGCCCAGCATGGCCTCGGCATGGATATCGTGCTGGACCGGGTGGTGCCGCTGTTGCCGAAGGAGGACCCGGTAACGGTTGCGGGGGAGATACGGGTGGCAGTCGTGGGGCGTCCGAATGTCGGCAAATCCTCGTATATCAACCGGCTGTTGCATTCCGACCGGGTGCTGGTATCGCCGGTACCGGGCACCACGCGGGACAGTGTGGAAATTCCGTTTGTTCTCGGCACCGGCGAAAATGCACGCCGCTACCGCCTGATGGATACCGCCGGGTTGCGCCACCAGACCAAGGTTGACAGCGCCGTCGAACGGTTCAGCCAGTACCGGGCGGAGCACAGCATTGAATCGGCGGATGTGGTGATGCTGGTGCTGGATGCGGAACAGGGCCCCACGGCCCAGGACAAGAAGATAGCTTCCATCATTCAGGAACACCGGAAGGGATGTGTCCTGCTGGTCAACAAGTGGGACCTGATCAAGACCGGGCGGCGTGAATACGAGGAGGCGCTGCACCGTGCCCTGCCGTTCATGACCTATTGCCCGGTGGTGTTTGTATCGGCAAAAACGGGCGAACATGTGCGTCAGTCGCTGGATACCATGGACCAGGTCGCCATCCAGATCAACCGGAAGCTGACCACCAGCTCGATCAACCAGACCCTGGAACATGCGGTCAACAAGGTGAGTCCCCCGAGTGTGAGTGGACGGCGGCTGAAACTGTTTTATGGGACCCAGACGGGTCAGGCTCCGATCCGGATCCAGATTTTCGTCAACAACCGGCGCCTGGTACAGCCGGCTTACCGTGAATACCTGGTTAAAGCCTTCCGGGCAGCCTTCCATCTGGAGGGAGCCCCGGTTATTCTTGTTTTCAAGTCACGACGGGAAGATGAATCGTAGGGAATTTTTCTTGAATCTGACCCTACCAGTGGCGTATAGATGGTTCGATTTTGCAAAACACCACAATCCCTAGTGGTATAATACAGAAAAGACTGGTAACAGGAGGTTGTAACATGCTGGATGCAAGTGAAACACCGGATACCACAGGGACACAACCCGTATTGCGGGGGCGGTTGGCGAGAGGACGCATTCATCGCAAACTGGAGGAAGCCGAAGGAGCGGAATCCACCGGCAAAGGGTTGCATATAGCGAGCCTGCTGCACCGATCGGACAAGTCTCCTTTTGATGAGATTGATTGGGATCACCGCAAGGCAAGCATCACTGACGACAAGGGCGCCACGGTATTTGTCCAGGACAATGCCGAAGTTCCGAAATCCTGGTCCATGCTGGCGACGAACGTCGTGGCGTCCAAGTATTTTCATGGCGGTAAAGGATCCACCAAGCGGGAACATTCGGTGCGGCAGCTGGTGCACCGGGTTACCCGGACCATTGCCGACTGGGGGATCAGCGGTGGGTATTTTTCCACCCCGGAAGACGGTGAGCGGTTCTACAACGAATTGTCCACCATTTGCCTGAACCAGTACGGGTCGTTCAACAGCCCGGTCTGGTTCAATGTCGGGTTGTTCCATGTGTACGGGTACTCGTCGGACAGCCGTGCCTCGTTCGTTTGGGATCCGGACAAACAGTCGGTCGTGCAGGAACCGAACTCCTTCAAATGCCCGCAGGCGTCGGCGTGTTTCATCCAATCGGTTGAAGACACGATGGAAGACATCATGCGATTGGCGGGGACCGAGGCCATCCTTTTCAAGTACGGGTCCGGAACGGGAACGGATTTGAGCACGCTGCGCAGCACCAAGGAGCGGTTGTCCGGCGGCGGAACCCCCTCCGGTCCCCTGAGCTTCATGCGGGTGTATGACCAGGTGGCGGCCGTGGTGAAGTCGGGCGGCAAGACGCGCCGTGCGGCCAAGATGCAGAGTCTGAAGATTCATCATCCGGACATCCTGGATTTCATCCAGTGCAAGAGCCGTGAAGAGAAGAAGGCCTGGTCCCTGATCGAGCAGGGGTATGACGGGTCCTTCGGCGGCGAGGCCTATGAGTCGGTCATGTTTCAGAATGCCAATCTCTCGGTACGGTTGACCGATGCGTTCATGCAGGCGGTTGAGCAGGATAAAACGTTTCAAACCCTGGCGGTAACTTCGGGCAAGCCGGTCGACGAACACAAGGCGCGCGAGGTGTTCAAGCTGATCGCCGAGGGCACGCACCTGTGCGGCGATCCGGGTGTCCAGTACGACACCACGGTCAACCGGTGGCATACCTGTCCGGCCAGCGGCCGGATCAATGCCAGCAATCCCTGCTCGGAATTCATGTTCGTGGACAACAGCGCCTGCAACCTGTCGTCCATGAACCTGATGAAGTTCATCGATGAGTCCGGCGCCTTTGATGTGGACCGGTTCCGGCACGTGGTGCGCATCCTGATCATTGCGCAGGAGATTCTCGTGGACAGCGCCAGCTATCCCACCCGTGAAATCGCGGAGAATTCCCACCGGTTCCGTCCGCTGGGGCTTGGCTATGCCAACCTGGGCGCCCTGCTGATGCGTTTGGGGATGCCGTATGACAGTGATGAAGGACGCGGCTTTGCCTCGACCGTTACGGCGCTGATGTCGGGCCATGCCTATGCAACGTCGCAGGAACTTGCCCGCGCCATGGGGACGTTTGATGCGTATGAGAAGAACCGGGACGGCATGTTGAACGTGATGCGCATGCATCGGGAGGCCCTGCATGCCCTGGATACATCCGTCTGCCCGACGACCCTCCGGCGTGCCGCCGAGCAGGCCTGGGACCAGGTCCTCGAACAGGCGCCGAAAAGCGGTTTCCGCAATTCCCAGGTCACCCTGCTGGCGCCCACGGGTACCATCGGGTTCATGATGGACTGCGACACCACGGGTGTGGAGCCCGACATCGCGCTGGTCAAGTACAAGCAGCTGGCGGGTGGCGGCCTGATGAAGCTGGTCAACCGCACCATCCAGCCGGCCCTGATCTGCCTGGGCTACAGCGATGATGAAATCGCGGCGATCATCAAGCATATCGATGAGCAGGAGACGATCGAGGGTGCCCCGGGGCTGAAGCCCGAGCATTTGCCGGTGTTCGATTGCGCCTTCAAGCCGAAGAACGGCACGCGGTACATATCGTACCGTGCCCACCTGCGCATGATGGCGGCGGTCCAGCCGTTCCTTTCGGGCGCCATCAGCAAGACCATCAACATGCCGCAGGATGCCACGGTGAACGACATCATGCAGGCCTACATGGACGGGTGGAAGCTGGGCTTGAAAGCCGTGGCGATCTACCGCGATGGATCCAAGCGGACCCAGCCGCTGAATACCAGCAAGAAGGACAGGGTCCATGAGAAAGCCAAGGCGGAACCGGCGGCGGAAGTCAAGCCGGCCCCCTTCCGGCGCCGGATGTCGGCCACGCGGCAGTCCCTGACGCACAAGTTCGAGATTGCCGGTCATGAAGGGTACCTGACGGTCGGGATGTATGAGGACGGGACCCCAGGCGAATTGTTCATCACGATGGCCAAGGAGGGCAGCACGGTCGGCGGGCTGATGGATTCGTTCGGAACGGCGATTTCGTTGTGCCTGCAGTACGGGGTGCCGGTGACCGAATTGTGCATGAAGTTTGCGCACAGCCGGTTTGAACCCAGCGGGTTCACAAAAAACCCGGACATCCCGATTGCCAAGTCCATCGTGGATTATATTTTCCGCTGGTTGTCGGTATCGTTCCCGGGCGGGCATGTGGCGCATATGGCGCCCCTGACGCCGCCTTCGGCGGGTACGCCGGCCACGACGACTCCCACGCCCATGCCGGCGGTGGAAACAAATCCGGCAGCCGATCATGCGGGCGAACAGCGGGTGGATGCGCAATTCCAGCATTTTATGGAAGATGCGCCGGCCTGCGATGTATGCGGCGCCATCACGGTGCGAAACGGCGCCTGTTACCGCTGTTATAATTGCGGCAACTCCATGGGGTGTTCCTGAGGAATTCGGGAGAGGGTGTGATGGTTGATCACCGGCCCGCGGGAACGCCCGCCCTCCGGGGTGCCGATGATCCGGAGGCGGTCAGGCGGTCATGAAGGTTGAAACCTGCAACATATCCCGGCACGAGACGTTCCAGGGGCCTTACCGGCGCCTGATCCTGGATGCGTCCGGCATCGGCTGTGCGGGTGTTCCCGGGCAATTTGTCCACCTGCGGATCCCGCGTCTGGATGGTGCGGTGCTGCGCCGCCCATTCAGCCTGTACCGGGCCGGCAAGGATGGCATTGAAGTCCTTTATAAACCGGTCGGACGTGGTACGGATGCCATGCTGTCGATGGTCCAGGGAGATTCCCTCAGCCTGATCGGTCCGCTCGGCAACGGGTTCCCAGTCTGCGGCAAAAAGCGGACGCCGGTGCTGGTGGCGGGTGGTTATGGGGTTGCCCCGTTGAGTTTCCTGGCGCTCACGTCCGCGCGTCCGGGGATTATCTTCATCGGCGGCGCCAGGGCTGACGATGTCCTGTGTGTCGACGATTTTAAATCCCGTGGATGGGATGTCCGGGTGACGACGGAAGACGGTTCGCTTGGCGCGAAAGGCCGTGTCACGGTGGCGATCGACGCCTGGTTGCAGTCGCCGGAATCACGGGGTGACCGGGAATGGTATGCCTGCGGGCCGGATGGACTGCTCAAGGCGGTTGGTGAGCGGGCAGCCGCAAACGGCTGGAATGCCTGGTTGTCGCTGGACAAGCACATGGGGTGCGGGGTGGGCGCCTGTCTGGCCTGTGTTCAGCGCGTACGGAATGCGGATGGCACGGAAGGCTGGGTGCGGGTTTGCCGGGACGGACCGGTATTTGAAGCCCGGAGCATCGTATGGTAAAGTCATCCTCCAAAACTCCGGATACGACCGCTCCCTCGATGGCGGTTGACATCGGCGGCATCCGCATGCGCAACCCGGTGATGGTGGCCTCCGGGACCTTCGGTTATGGTCCGGAATATGCCGACCTGGTGGACTTGAACGCGTTGGGCGCCCTGGTGGTGAAGGGTATCCGGATTGCGCCCTGGGATGGAAATCCAACGCCGCGCATGGTGGAGGTGCCGGGCGGTCTGGTCAATGCCATCGGTTTGCAGGGGCCGGGAGTGGATGGTTTCATCGCCGATTACCTGCCGTTTTTACGCGGCTACGAGGTTCCGGTCATTGTGAATATTTGGGGACGGAGCCTGGACGAGTATCGTGAGGTGGCGCAGCGGCTGGACGGGGTGCCCGGCATAGCCGGAATCGAATTGAATATCTCATGCCCCAACGTCAAGGAAGGCGGGCTGGCTTTCGGGACCCAGCCGGACATGGCCCGATCGGTGATCGCAGCGGTTCGCCGGGCAACGCGTCTGCCCCTGATTCCAAAACTCTCGCCCAACGTAAGCGATATCCGGGTGTTTGCCGCCATCGCGGAAGCCGAGGGAGCCGATGCGATATCACTGATCAATTCCTATCCGGCCATGGTGATTGATGTGCGGACCCGGCGCCCGGTGCTGGCGAACCGCGTGGGAGGCTTGTCGGGTCCCGCCATTCATCCCATCGCGGTGAAGCTGGTCTGGGAAGCTGCCCGGGCGGTCAAGATTCCCGTGGTGGGAATGGGGGGAATCACGGGTCCGCAGGAAGCCCTGGAATTTCTCATTGCAGGCGCCCGTGCCGTGGCGGTCGGGACCGCGAATTTCACCGACCCGACCACGGCCCTGCGTGTGCGGGACGGCATCCGGGATTACCTGGCGGAACAGGGGATGCATGATATCGGCGAATTGATCGGTTCCCTGGCCACATGATGCGGCGCATCCACCAGGTGGTGATCACGATCTGGATCGGCTTGTTGACCGCGTGGGTGTTTCATTTTCCTTTCAATGAACCGGTCTTGTGGTCGGCCATTCCGCCCGATGCCCGGTTTGTCAGCCGGCATGATGCCTTGTCGGATCGTCTGGACCTGGTGGCACATAATCCGGTTGCGCCGGCCATGCTGGGCTTTGCCGGATATGCCCCGAATGAAGCAGCAGAAATACTCCGCCACCCGATGCTGGGTCTGCTGGTCCGGATCATCGGCCGGCGTGAAACCCTGCTGGCCTATGCGGATTCCATCGCGCCCAATGATCTGGAGGGTTGGGTGCTGGCCGGGTGGGGCGGCGGTCGTGCCCAGTGGCTTCGACTGGCATTCTGGTTGCGGCAAGTACCCGGATTCCGGTCGGTTCCGGTCGGCGGAGGGCGGCAGGTATGGACCTGTCCGATGGGGGACGGGTGGTATCTTTCCGTGTCCGTGCTGGATGGCATGGTGCTGGCGGTTTATTCGCGTGATGCCCTGGCCGTGCGATGGATTGTCCGGCGTGTGAATGCACGGCAGGGGTCGGTTTTGCCCGATCAACTTCAGGCCCCTGGTGAATCCTGCGGGGTGATGGATCGGGGCATCTTGAAATACGGGTGGAATTCACCCCGCCTGCGGGTACGCGATCCTTATGTCCAGGTTGATTCCCTGACCACCAACCGGCTGGCGTTGACGTTGCGTGCGTCGACGGAGTCGCCCCGGATGCCCGGTGGGCTTCCTTTGCCGGCTGCCCCCCTGGGACAGGTTGTCGATGTGGCGTGGTGGCGGAAATTGTGGGGGAATACACCGCAGATGGTGGCCGTCATGCCGGCCTCCCTGCTGCCGGAACTGCTGGATGCCGGTGGGGTGGCGGATGTGGTGCCGAAGGAATGGCTGACCGGTGACGGGCATGTCATGGCGGGGATATTCGGCGGGGTGTATGGTGGGCGTCTGCTGGGATTCAACATCCCGTCCCTGATTGTCGGATGGCCGGTCAAGGATGAAGCCGACATTATCCGCCGCCTGCCACAGGTTGTGGACCGCCTGAATGCGCGATACCGCAAGGGGCTCGTGCTGGTGCGCCGCGAGATGCGCGGGCGCTCCTGGCAGGTGCTGGCCAGCACGCAAGACGACTGGTACGGAAGCCTTGAAACAAGGGCGGGATTCGGGGTGGCGGTGTGGGACGGGTGGCTGATCCTGTCAACGCACTCCGGCACGCTGGAACGTCTGTTGGCTCGGGACGTGTCGGGAGATCCAGCGACTCCTCACTGGGAACACGCCTTGATACAGGCTCCGGCCGGCGCCTGCTGCTGGATGAATCTTCCAGCCGCTGAAACGACCCTGCGCCAGGGCGTTGCCCTGGCAGCCTTGATGCGGATGGTTAATACCGGTGGCGCCATGCATCATGTATCCGCCGACCTTGAAAGCTGGCGTCGGTTGCTGGATGGTCTTATGCCGTTGGAACAGGCGGTGATCAGGCTGAGTTCCGACAAGGACACCCTGACCGCCCGCATTCAAGCCGGATTTCCTTGATCCGATTGTGCCGTTGGGTGCAACTTTGGTCCATTGCCGGAACTGCCCCGCCTACCGCGCCGTCGCCGTCCGTCTGGTCCGGCTGGAGCCGGATCGACCCCGGCCTCGCTATGTGTGCCAAATCGAGCCAGCATGACCACTTGATTCCTGTGTAATAATGCGCTAAATTGTCGCATTAATTTCAGGTGAAGCCATGCAATCCGGATTTCTCGAAAAACTGATTGAACGTTTGGACAAGCTGGATCCGAAAAGCCTGCAGGCGCAGTTCCTGCGCCTGATGCAGGAGCGCGGACTGCTGGAAACCATATTCCAATCGATCCAGGAGGGGGTTGTGGTTGTGGATGCCGATGGGCGTCTGACCTATACCAACAAGGCGGCGGAAACGCTGATCGGGCTTTCGGTGGCGAGTTCGCGCGGCAAGCCCATCATGCGTTACATCCGGGAAATCGACTGGGACCGGATCCTGCGCCTGGAGCCGAATGAATGGTCGCGCATGATCAGTCACGAGATTGAGGTGACCTATCCGCAGCACCGGTTCATCAATTTCTACGTGGTTCCGCTGGCGGCCGGGTCGGAAACCCAGCGCGGCGCGGTGATCATTTTGCGGGATGTCACCCGGGATCGTCAGAACGAAATGTCGACCATTGAGACGGAACGGATCAACGCCATCAAGCTGCTGGCTGCCGGTGTGGCGCACGAGATTGGAAATCCGTTGAACGCGTTGACCATCCACCTGCAGTTGATGGGGCGTGAAATGGATCGTCTGGAGGAAAGTCAGCGGGGTGAGCTGCCGGAATTGCTCGGCATTGCCCGCAACGAAGTGGCACGCCTGGACATGATCATCACCCAGTTCCTGCGTGCGATACGTCCTGCCAAGCTGAAGCCGGTGCTGACGCGCCTGGAATCGTTGATCGAGGAAACACTTTCCCTGTTGCGCCAGGAAGTCCAGGACCGGGCGATTGCCGTGGAACTGGTCTGCCCGGCGCCGGTCCCCCGGATCCGGGTCGACCGGGACCAGATCAAGCAGTGTTTTTTCAACATCATCCGGAATGCCATGCAGGCCATGCAGAACGGGGGGCGTCTGGAAATACGGGTTTCGGCTTCCGACCACTATGTGGCGATTGCGTTTCATGATACGGGCAAGGGTATTGAACCGGAGGAGATGGGGCGCATTTTCGATCCCTATTTCACCACCAAACAGGAAGGATCCGGTCTGGGATTGATGATCGTTCAACGGATTATACAGGATCATGGCGGGATATTGGAGGTTGCCAGCAAGCCGGGGGAAGGCACGCGGTTCACCCTGTCACTACCGCTGGCGGAACGCCGGATCCGCCTGTTGAATGCATCGATGGGTGCAGCGGGTGAACCGGGTTTCGATGCCCCGGTACCTGAGAAGACCGTGGAAGGGGAAGCGCCATGAGCGACGAAATCAAAAGGCGGCGGGTTCTGATCGTGGACGACGACAAGAACACCCGGGACGGGCTTGAACGGGCGTTGCGACGGGAATACGATGTGACGGCGGTCGAGAATGCGGAATCGGCACTGGTGCTCCTGGCGGAGGAGCGGTCGTTCGATATCATGCTCAGCGACGTGCGCATGCCGGGTATGGATGGGTTGACCCTGTTGCAGCGTGCCCTGGCGCGTCAACCCGGCCTGATCGGTATCCTGCTGACGGCCTATGGCAACGTGGAGATGGCCGTGGACGCCATGAAGCGGGGGGCTTTCGATTTCCTGATGAAGCCGGTCAATCTGGACCATCTGGACCTGCTGTTGAAACGGGCGGTACGCTCCAGTGAAATGGAGAACGAGAATGAGCAGTTGCGCCGGCAGTTGGACGATAAATACGGCATGGAGCAGATGATCGGCAGTTCCGTCGTCATGCAGGATGTATTCGAGGTGATCCGGCAGGCGGCTCCGACTCAGGCCACCGTCCTCATCCAAGGGGAAAGCGGCACCGGCAAGGAACTGGTCGCCCAGGCGATTCACCGCATGAGTTCACGTTCCAAGGGCGCCTTCGTGGCGGTGCATTGTGCGGCGCTGGCGCCGACCTTGCTGGAGAGTGAATTGTTCGGCCATGAAAAAGGGGCTTTTACCGGTGCAACCGGCCGGCGGGTCGGCCGGTTTGAACTGGCGGATGGCGGAACCCTTTTCCTGGATGAGATTTCCGAGACGGATCCGGCCATCCAGGTTAAACTGCTTCGGGTCCTTGAAGAACGCCGTTTTGAACGGGTGGGGGGTGAACAATCCATCGAGGTCGACATCCGCCTGATCGCCGCCACCAACAAGAACCTCCAGGCACTGGTAACCCAGGGGAAGTTCCGGGAGGACCTGTTTTTCCGGCTGGATGTGGTGAACATAAACCTGCCGCCGTTGCGGGACCGGGTCGGCGATGTGGCCCTGCTGGGGGCGCGGTTCATCAAGGAGTTCGCCGAAAAAAATGCCAAGCAGGTGGATGGGTTCACGCCGGACGCGATGGATGCGTTGAACCGGTACCAGTGGCCGGGCAATGTCCGTGAATTACGCAACACGGTCGAGAAAATGGTGGTCCTGTCACGCGGGCCGCGACTGACCCTGCGGGATGTTCCAGTCCCGATCCGGCAGGCCGTCGGCGTGGAGGGGTCCGCCACAACCTTGCCCCGTAGCACGGGCGCGGCAGGGGGTGGGGATGCCTCGCTGGCGGATGTGACACGGCAGTTGATATTTGACACCCTCCGCAAGCATGGCAACAACCGGAGCCGGGCGGCCCAGGAGATGGGCATGAGCCGGCGTACGCTGCACCGCAAGCTGAACGAATATGAGAAGGCCGGCCTGTTGACCCCGGAGTTGCGCAAACGCCGGGGTACAGTGGATGACTGTGGTTGACGGGAGGCTCGGCAGGGACGCCTCGCCCTACTAGCGCTATGCACATCTCTGCATCCCAAGGTAGGGCGAGGTGTCCCTACCGAGCCGTCGGGGTGTGTGGCTCGCTAATGTGAACAAATCCTTCGGACCAGTTCGCGGTTGGCGGGGATGGGAATGCCATGCGCTTCACCTGCCCGCACCACGGCTCCGTTGATCGCGTCGATTTCGGTCCTGCGTCCGGCGGCGCGATCCTGCCACATCGATGAATGGTTGCCGGCCGTACGATCGGCAACGGCCTGCATGGCCTTGACGGGGTCCCTGAAGGGCAGGTAGATCCCGATAGCGCCGGCTACGGCGGCTGCCTCGGTGGCCGCCTGGCGGGCCATGGCGCCGGCCTCGGGATGGTCGAGTATCCTGCCGTTGGGCAGTTCCCACAAGGCGCCAACCGCATTGAGCCCCGCATTGGCCACCAGTTTTGACCACAGCATGGCATGGACATCGGGGGCCGATTCAGCCGGCAGTCCGGCGGACTGAAGCAGGGAAACCGTTTCGGCGATGAGGGGTATGGCGGAAGGGTCAAAGGCGGCGAGTTGTGTGATGCCGTTGCCGGTATGCCGGATCGATCCCGGTTCAAGGCGGAGCACCCCCTGACTGGTGGCGGCACAGAGGACGGGAACCCGTGGCCAGGCGGCGGCAATCGATTCGGCATTGCCCAGTCCGTTTTGCACGGACACGACACAGGCGCGGGTCAGACCGGGAGGGTTGAACTGTGACACCACGTCACCGGTGTTGTAGCTCTTGACGCACAGGAAAACCATCCGGAGATCTGCCAAGGCATCGTGTCCGTGCCGTACGGGGATGGCAACCAACCGGGGCGGGCCATCCATGGGTTCGATGCGGATACCGGTCTGGTTGAGTTTTCCGGCGCGTACCGGATCATGATCGACCAGGCAGACGGGGAATTTGGCCTCGTGCAACCGGCTGGCGAACCAGCACCCGATGGCGCCGGGTCCGACGATACCGATGACTATGGGTTCAGGGTGCATGTCCGGCAACCCCGGCGGAACACCCTGTCCGGAGACTCCTCAAATGCGCCCATCCCGGGATGCTGCAATATATTCCATTCCGTATTCATCTTCGCCGAGCAGGAGGGCGCGGGCCAGTTTGAAATCTTCCGCATCGGGTTTCAGCGCGTTGAGGATCGATGCGTTGATCTGCGACGGGTCGACGATTCCGCCGTCCGCACCGGCCTCGACGGCCAGCCAGGAATAGACCTGGTTGATGAGTTTGCGGTTCGGCATGCCGAAGGAGATGTTGCTGAGTCCCGCCACGATGTGGATTTCGGGACCGTATTCCTTGCGGATCGCTGACACGGTGTTGAGGAACCGGTTGCCGTTCTGGGCATCGGTGGAAATGGGGAATACCAGCGGATCGATATGGAGGGCGTCCAGGGTGAACCCCTTCTGACGCAGGATGGGAATGAGGCGGTGCAGGTTGTCCATCCGTTCCTCAACCGTGTTGGGCATGCCTTTCTCACCGGCTGCCGAGGCAACAACGACGGCCTTGTAGCGGGCGGCGACATCGATCGCGCTGACCCGTTCCAGGGAGACGGAGTTGACCATGGGCCGGCCGCGTTTGGGGTCGGCGGCCTTGAGTCCTGCTTCCAGGATGGCCTCATTGGAGGAGTCGATGCTGACGGGGATCTTGACGGCGCTTTGGATCTCGTTGACCGTCCATTGCATCAGGCGGATGCGTTCGTCGATGTCGGTGCTGTATTCATCGACGTTGATGTCCAGGTAGGTGGCGCCGGATCGTTCCTGGCTGATGGCCAGCTGGTGGAGGTAATCCTTGCCGGCTGCCTGGTCGCCTTGTGTTCCCTGCCAGATGGCGACGGCGCAATGCTTGATCTTGGCGGCTTCCCAGTCCGCCGTGCGGGTGAAGGATTCCGGCACCGGCAGGACGCGGTTCTCCTTGCCGGCCTTGTAGTGGATGCCGAACCCGCCGTTGGGCAGGGGTTTGCAGATGGCGCCGCCGACCTTGAAGATGCGGGTGCAATGGATGTTCTCGCCGACGCCGATAAAGGTCTTAATGTTCATTCCAGGTTTCTCCCGAGGTGGCGGTCCGGATGCCCCGGTAGGGGCCGTACATCCGGTCCAATGGCGGCAAACCCTACAACCGGTCCGCCGCCCCCGTCAAGCCGGGTTTGCGACCGGGTCAGGGCGCATCTGTGAGTTTGTCCATTTCCGTTGGAGCTGGGGCGACCTCGCCCCGGTCTGGGTTGGTGGTGGGCAGACCGTGTGATGAACCGGCGGGCTTCCATTTCGGGGCAAGCGGTTTCGCGTGATATGGCCCCATCCGCAGCGTTGTCGCCATCGGCGCATACGGGAGTATGGCGCCGACGGCTCCGCCTTGCGGCTGGAGCCATCTGACGCGAAACCGTTACCCTTTTCGAAATGGAAGCCCGGGTTTACCTCGCGGTCCGGGCGAGTACGCCGGAACCGCGATGGAATATGGAAAAGAATCTGGAATTGTGCGGAGCGCATGGAGGGCGAACGTCCTCATGAGCCGTCTGGGGTTGCGGACGGGAGGCTCGCCAGGAATGGGTTGGTCGGCCCGGCTCCGCCGAGAATGCAGATGATCGGGTTTCCATCCGGGTCACACGTTTGCGAGCATTTCGCGGGCGTGTTTGAGGGTGACGCTGGTGCGGTCGCGGCCGCCGAGCATGCGGGCGATCTCGTCAACCCGCTGTTCGCCTTCCACCGGCTGGATGTCGGTGAAGGTGCGACCGTCCCGCACGGCTTTGCCGACCATGAAATGCGTGTTGCCATGCACCGCCACCTGGGGCAGGTGGGTGATGCAGATCACCTGGTGATGCTTGGCCACCGCCCGCAGTTTGGCTCCCACCTGGTAACCCATTTCGCCGCCGAGATTGGCATCCACCTCGTCGAAGACCAGCACCGGGATGCGGTCATGTTTGGCCAGCACGGCCTTGACGGCCAGCATGACCCGGGAAATTTCGCCGCTGGACGCGATGGCGCGGAGGGGACGGGAGGGTTCCCCGACATTGGGTGCGAACCCGAATTCGATCGTATCCAGCCCGGAGGGTTGGGGGTCCGATGTGGTCAGGTCCACGCTGAACACGCCGTGGGGAAAGCCCAGGGCCCGCAGTTCACCGGTTATGGCGTCGGCGAGTTGGCCGGCAATCTTGCGACGCTGGTTGCCCAGGGTTTTACCGGCGGATTGAAGTGCTGTCTCGCACTGCGCCAGCTCCTGCCGGAGGGCGGAAAGGGTGGCGTCGCGTGATTCGAGTGACTGGCGGCGTTCCCGGGCCTTTTCGAGGAAAGCCAGCATCTCGGGAACCGTGGCGCCGTACTTCCGCTTCAACCGGTGAAGGAGGGCCATGCGGTCGTCCAGCCATTGCAGGCGCTGGGGGTCGGCCTCGATACGCGAGACGGTCCGGTTGATGGAATCGGCGGTTTCCTGGATTTGAATGGAAGTGGATTCAATTTCGCGTATCCAGGTTTCGGCGTCGGGCAGCAGCCGGACCAATTCGGAGAGGGTACGCTGGATGGTGGCCAGGGAGTTGAAGACGGAAGGATCATCGCCCACCAGGCCGTTTTGGACGGACTGTGCCAAATCCATGATACGAGCGGCGTTGGCCACGATGTCATGTTCCTTGGCGAGGTCGCCGTCGTCGGCGTCGGTCAATTCGGCTTGTTCCAGTTCGCGGATCTGGAAATTGAGCATGTCGATCTGGTCGGCCACCGGGGTGGTGTCGCGGTCGAGTTCCGCGAGGCGGTTTTGCAGGTCCGTGCGTTGCTGGTAGATGGTTTCGTAGGCTGCCCGGGTTTTCCAGAGGTGCCCGAAGGCGTCCAGCAAGTCCATTTGGAAATCGCGGCTGAGCAGGGATTGGTGGTCATGCGGGCCGTGCATGTCCACCAGGAGATCGCCGATCTGCTTGAGTGCCTGGACCGTGGCGGGACTGCCGTTGACGAGGATACGGTTCTGGCCGCTGGCCATCACCTGGCGGCGGAGGATGAGCATGCCGTCCTCGCAGGCCTGGAGACCGAGCGCATCGAGTTGCAGGTCCAGTTCCGAGGAATCGGCCAGGCGGAAGGCGGCCTCGACGACCGCCTGATCGGCCTCGGCGCGCACCAGGTTACGGTCCGCGCGTTCACCGAGGAGCAGGCCGAGTGCGGCCAGGAGGATCGATTTTCCGGCGCCGGTTTCGCCGGTGATGACATTCAGGCCATGTCCAAAATCGGCATGGACATCCTCGACGATAGCCAGGTTTTTGACCCTCAAGGTTTCAAGCATGCCGCATCCTAGCAACGGGCCAGCCGGGCTGCAATCGTGGAAACGTTCCCACCGGATATGGTTGTTCGGCATTCCGCCGTCATCGCCGAGCGCCTGTTGCCAAAACTGGTTAAGTAGCAGCGATTTGTTGCCTTGCTGCCAGATTACACTCCGCCTACAATCCGGGAGCTGTCCATCCGGCCAATGTCCTGCGTCATGTGGATGAGGCAAAGGCCTTTGTGCGCAACAGCACCTGTGTTTGCGCGAAAAGGAGTTAAAGTATGCTTTCGCGTCACGATCGCGCCATCATGCAGGATCTGGCCCGGCGGTACCTGGAGGTATGCCGGTCTGAACGCAATGTCGCGAAACGGCAGCTCTGGATACGTCACAACAGTCTGCATCCCACCCGTCCCCTGTTCCAGGCCATGACCCGCCAGCATTTTATCGAGGATACGGATGCATCACGTACTGGTTGTGAAGACCCGTTTTTGCAGTTGTTTGAACGGGAATTGAAACGCCGGCTCTACCATGTGGCATGTGATGATGACACCGTTTTTGAACCCTGGCTGGTCCATCATGCCACGCATGTGCCCGCCAGCCCCGGGGCAGGCCCCTGGGGGGTTCCCTTTGTCCACGAACAGGTGCCCGGCGGGACCGGGTGGCATATCAAGCCAACGATTCTGGAGCCGGAGGACCTGTGCCGGCTGGTCCAGCCGTCGCACCATATCGATGAAGTCGTTACCGCCGAAGGGCGGGATAAGCTGCTGGATGCGGTGGGGGATGTCCTGCCGGTGGTGATTGACCGGGGCCCGATGCTCCGCAGTTTCCCGGGTGATATCGCCACGGATGTCGGGTTTCTCCGGGGACATGAGCAAATGATGTGGGACATGGTGGACCGTCCCGACTGGTATCACCAGTTGCTGGCCTTTCTTCGGGACGGTGTACAGGCCAGCCATGACGCGTGCGCGGCTGCCGGGGACTGGTCCCGTACCTGCGGCGACAACCAATCCATGCCGTATGCGGAGGAACTGCCGTTGCCGTCGCCCTCACCGGACCCGGTTGAGCGGCGCACCTTGTGGTGGTTCATGGCGGCCCAGGAATATGCGTCCATTTCGCCGGCGATGCATGACGAATTCCTGTTGCAGTATCAACTGCCGATCCTCAGTCAGTTCGGGCTGGTTGCGTATGGTTGTTGCGAGGATCTTACGCGCAAGATCGACATCCTGCGGAAGATTCCCAACCTGCGCCGGATTGCGGTGACCCCCTGGGCGGATGTGCCGGCGTGCGCGGAACAGATCGGGCACGATTATGTGTGTTCATGGCGGCCCAATCCGGCCCGGATGGTGTGTTGCGGATATGATGAAAATCAGGTACGATTGGACATTACCGCCGGATTGGATGAATTTGCCCGGCATGATTGCCGGGTGGATATTACCCTGAAGGATGTTCAGACGGTGGAAGGGCATCCGGAACGTATCCGGGACTGGTGTCGTGTGGTGCGTTTGTGTGTGGAATCGTGACGGGTTGACGGGAGTGGGCGAACATGGCGTTTTTGGATTGGTTGAAGCCGGTGCCGGGATGGAATGCCGAGACGGCCCGGGAATTTGTGCAGGCGCATTCCCCCTGGGAATACATCATCCTGGATGTGCGGGAATTGCATGAATACCAGGAAAGCCATGTTCCGGGGGCCATCCATGTCCCCCTGGGTATCCTGGGCGATTGCCTGGAAGGCCTGGATCGTTCCACCACGGTTCTGGTGTGCTGTTCGATCGGGGGGCGCAGTACTTCCGCCACGGCGATGTTGCGCAAGGCGGGCTTTGAAAAAGCCTTCAACCTGGAGGGCGGATTCCGTTCCTGGAAAGGGCTGAAGACCTCCTTCATCAAGGGTATGACTTCATCCGTGTTGCGAGGGGCGCAATCCCTGGAAAAATTGCTGGCCCTGGCATGGATTGTAGAGGATGGAACCCGTGAGTTTTACCGGACCCTGTCCAACGCCACGCCAGACGGCTTTGCCCGCTGGGCGTTCCAGGAACTGGAACAGGATGAGGTCCGGCATCAGCGGGTGGTCGAGGACTTGTTCCGGACCTTGTTGCTGCAGGCGCCTCCGGCCGGATTCCCGTATGCCTGTCTGACGCACTGGAACCCCGAGGCCATGGAAGGCTCGCTGAACCTGTCCGAGGCGGTCCGGGAGGCTTCAGGAAAACCCCTGGATGAATCCATCAAGCTGGCGGTTGCCGTGGAGACCAACGCGCTGGACCTGCATCTGCTTATGGAGCGGAAGGCGTCGGAGCCTGAAGTGCGCACGATGTTCCGGACCCTGGCCGGCATGGAACAGCGCCATATCGAGAAAGCCCTGGCGCTTAAGAATGCGGCACAGGATAAATCCTGAGCCTGTCCGGCAAGAAGCAGGGGAACCGGTACCCGGGGATGATACCGGTCCCCATTGTGAAACCGATCAGACCAGTCCCTGATCCAACATGGCATCCGCCACCTTGACGAACCCGGCGATATTGGCGCCCAGCACGTAGTTGGAGGGTTGCCCGTATTCCTCGGCGGTCGTGTGGCACTGGCGGTGGATGGAAATCATGATGTCGTGGAGGCGGCGATCAACCTCCTCGCGCGTCCATCCCAACCGCATCGAATTCTGGCTCATTTCGAGCCCCGACGTTGCGACGCCCCCGGCGTTGGCAGCCTTGCCCGGCGCGAAAAGGATCTTACGTTCCACGAACAGTTTGGCGGCTCCCGGCGTGGAGGGCATATTGGCGCCTTCCGCCACCAGGTAGCAACCGTTCTTCAGCAGGGTGGCGGCATCGCTCTCACTGATTTCATTCTGGGTCGCGCTGGGGAAGGCGCAATCGCAGGGGATCTGCCAGGGCGCTTTGCCCTCCAGGTATTTCGCGTTGAACTGGTCGGCATATTCGCGGATGCGGCCCCGCCGCTGGTTCTTGAGTTCCATGACCCATGCCAGTTTCCCGGCATCGATGCCCTGTGCGTCGTGAATGGATCCGGTCGAGTCCGAGAGCGAGACGACCTTGGCTCCCAGCGCGTTCAGTTTCTCAACCGTGTATTGGGCGACATTGCCGGAACCGGACACGGTGCAGACCTTGCCCTTGAAACTCTCGTTGCGTGTCTTGAGCATTTCCTCGGCGAAATACACGCATCCGTAACCGGTCGCTTCCGGCCGGATCAGGGATCCGCCCCATTCCAGTCCCTTGCCGGTCAGCACGCCGGTGAACTCGTTGCGCAGCCGCTTGTATTGTCCGTACAGGTAACCGATCTCGCGACCACCGACCCCGATATCGCCGGCCGGTACATCGGTGTTGGATCCGATGTGTTTGGAAAGCTCCGTCATGAACGACTGGCAGAAGCGCATCACTTCGTTGTCAGACTTGCCTTTGGGATCAAAATCGGAACCACCCTTGCCGCCGCCCATGGGGAGTGTCGTCAGTGAATTCTTGAAGATCTGTTCAAATGCCAGGAACTTCAGGATGCTGATGTTGACGCTGGGATGGAACCGCAGACCGCCCTTGTATGGCCCGATGGCGCTGCTGAATTGGATACGGAACCCGCGGTTTACCTGGACCTGTCCACGGTCATCCACCCAGGGTACCCGGAAAATGATCTGGCGTTCCGGTTCCACGATGCGGTGCAGAATGCGGGCATCACGGTATTCCGGGTGACGTTCCACAACCGGTTCGAGTGATTCCATCACTTCCGCAACCGCCTGCAGGAATTCCTGTTCCCCTGCATTACGACGCTGAACAACATCCAGAACTTCTTGAATAACCTTGCTAGACATAGTCAAAGACCTCGATAGTTGTTTTAGTAAAACGGTACCAACAAGCCGTAACGATTGTCGTTTAACTCAATGTTTGCAATGATAATTGAACATGATATTGTTGCTATACGGCAATATTGCCGTATATATTATTTGTTTAACATAAAATGTTCATATAAACATGAGCTGGTTCCGGCAAGATACCGGCAACCAAAGTGAAAGAATTTTGTATGGCAGGCAAATCTACGCGTGATGTTCGCAACCTGATACTCAAGGTGATGGTGGAATCGGATGGGCCGGTTGGTGGTGCGCGCATTGCCGAGGCGTTGCGTGCGGCCGGTGTGGTGCTTCAGCCGCGTTCGGTTCGTTTTCATTTGCTGCGGTTGGATGCCGATGGGTTTACCCGGTTTATTTCACGGCGGCAGGGACGTGAGTTGACGCCTGAAGGGCGTCAGGAAGTGCAGCGTTCGGATGTGATGGGCAAGGTGGGGTGGGTATCCAGCAAGGTTGATGCACTGGGATATGCCATGACGTTTGATCCCCGCAGG
>MHBQ01000110.1:30906-32176 GCA_001803315.1 Lentisphaerae bacterium RIFOXYC12_FULL_60_16 | reverse complement strand
CCGGGTCCCGGATGTCGAGCGGGAGTATCATGCCGCCTATGGCCGTGATGCCCGCGTTCAGGAACTGGTCCGGGCCAGGTTTCTTGAAACCGGAACCGCCGGGATGCGACTGACCCGGAACGGGCGCCGGGCCCTGTCCTTCCGTAACGGGATGATGCAATGTTGGAACCGTGGAATTCCCGGATCTGCCGCATCCACCGGTCATACGGCAGTCGGTCGAAACGGGTTGTGGATGGTCCTCCTGCTGCTGTTGGCGGGGGGCATGAGTCTGACGTTTCTCCACGACCGCCTGCCCTATTTCGGGGATTCCGTGGTGTACCTGGAAGGTGCCCGTTCCCTGGCAGCCGGGGAGGGGTATCGTTCAGGAACCGACTGGCAGACCGCCTGGCCGCCGGGATATTCCGCCGTCCTTGCCGTCTGGTTTACCGTGGCGGGTGATTCAATTGCCGGTGTCAAGGGGTTGAACCTCCTGTTTGCCCTGCTGGCCTGTGGATTGTTTTACGATGGGTTACGGAGGTGTTTTCCGCCGGTCATCGCCTGGTGGAGCGTGCTGGCGGCGGCCTGGTATCTGCCCTGGATTTATTATACCCAGGCGGTCCTGTCGGACATGCTGTTCACGGTGTTGGTGGCGTGGTTCGTGTGGGGTGGGTGTCGGTACCGGGAACGCGGCCGGCCGGGCGATCTTGCCTTGGCGGCGCTGGCCGTCATGTGGGCGCCGCTGGTCCGGATGGCCGGTGTGGCCTTGATTCCGGCGTGGATGGGCCTGGCGCTTTTTCCGGGACCGGAGCAGCGGGGGGGACGGGTGCCTGCCGGAAGCCGGACCTGGCTGATGCGCGGCGCGCTGTTCGCGGGGATGCTGGTCCCGCTTGCGGGGTGGATCATCCGGAACCTTCGCGTGACCGGCCGCTGGACCTCCGTGGCGACGGGCGTTACGCCCGAGTATGTCGCCTCGCTGGCGCAAGTGGGGATAACGCAGTATGACTGGTGGGTCCGCCTGGCGGTGAATCTCAACGGGTATCTGCATGTCCTGGTATTACCGGACCAGTCGGGCATTGCGCGTATTGGCGACTTGTCGTGGGTGATCCGGGCCGGCTGCCTGGTGATGGCCGCGTGCCTGATCACCGGATGGGTGGCGGCCTGCCGGCGGCCCGCGGGCCGGTTCCCGGCGCTGGCCCTGGTTCCCTATGCCGGCATGTTGGCCATCCACAACTGGTATGATGTCCGCTATTTGTTGCCCTGGTTCCCCGTCCTGATGGTGTTGGGGGCACAG
>MHBQ01000110.1:0-30870 GCA_001803315.1 Lentisphaerae bacterium RIFOXYC12_FULL_60_16 | reverse complement strand
CGGCTGGCGCAGCGGGTAACGGTCTGCCTGCTGTTTGGTTGGTGCCTGGCCTGGCTGGTGGTCAACAGCATCAGCGGGCCGGCGGGCCGGTTGCGCAGTCCGGTCTACAGTGAGCCGGTCCAGCGGTTGGAGTCGGCCTGCCGCGCGATACGCGAATCCGGTCTGCCGGGTGATGTCCTGGTGTGCGGTGGCGGCGGGTTTATCAGCTTGTGGACGGGCCGGCGCGTGGTTTCGCTGGATGCACAGATCGGGCCGGATGGTACGTTGAAAGCATTCAACATTCCGCCGGGTATCGCTTTCGTGTTGTCGGGTGAAGGTGAATTTGTCGATTACCGGAGCCGTTTCATGGAGCCGTTCCTGGACGCCAACCGGGGCCGGGTCGAGGTGTTCCACCGCGAACAGGAAACCACGGTTTACCGGGTTCTGGAACGCTGATGGTGGATGTCCGTTTTGGATTGCGCGCGGTCAACAAAACGGCTTACATTGCACCCATGTTTTTAATCGGGTACCCGTCTAAGGGTGCCACAATTAGGTAAAAGGAGAGGGTGGTTATGGAAAGCGTAATGATTCCGTCGATCTGGTGGGTGGCGCCGATTGCGTCCCTGCTGGCACTGGGGTTTGCCGGGTATTTCTATAAGGCGGTTCTGGGGGCCAATCCCGGTACGGTCCGCATGCAGGAAATCGCGGGATATGTCCGGGAAGGTGCGATGGCCTACCTGTTCCGCCAGTACAAGGTGGTGTCCCTGGTGTTCCTCGTTCTCCTGGTGATCCTGGGGGCGCTGGCCTATTTCGGGATCCAGAACCCGTTTGTACCGATTGCATTCCTGACGGGTGGTTTTTTCTCCGGGCTTTGCGGTTACATTGGTATGCGTACGGCCACCATTGCCTCGTCGCGCACCGCGCAGGGTTGCAGTGAAGGGCTGAACCGCGGGCTGCAGGTGGCGTTCCGGTCGGGCGCGGTCATGGGTCTGGTGGTGGTGGGTTTCGGCCTGCTTGACATCTGCCTGTGGTACTGGGTCCTGGCCAAGTTTGTCTATCTCCCGAACCTGTACCTGGCTGAGCCGCTCAAGTTCCTGGGTATGACCGTTGTCCCGGCGAACTGTTCCGAGATGGAAGCCATGGTCTATATCACCACCACGATGATCACGTTCGGGATGGGCGCCTCGACACAGGCCCTGTTTGCCCGCGTGGGTGGCGGCATCTATACCAAGGCCGCCGATGTGGGCGCGGACCTGGTGGGCAAGGTGGAAGCCGGAATTCCCGAGGATGATCCCCGCAATCCCGCGACCATCGCCGACAATGTGGGCGACAATGTGGGCGATGTGGCCGGCATGGGCGCGGACCTCTACGAATCCTATTGCGGTTCGATTCTCGCCACGGCGGCGCTGGGCGCGGCAGTGGGCGTGCATCATTTAAGCAAGGTGGCCAATCTGGGCGAGGAGGCGACGATGGCTGCCCTGAAGCAGGCCGCCGGCCTGGTGACCGCCCCGATGGTGGTGGCCGGTGTGGGCACGCTGTTGTCCATCGCGGGTATTTTCATGGTCAAGTGCCGCGAAGGGGCCACGCAGAAGAACCTGTTGAAGGCGCTGTTGACCGGTACCCTGGGCAGTTCGGTGATGATTGTCATCGCCCTGCTCATCATGGCGGGCCTGGGGATGATTTCCTGGGGTGTGTTGTTTGCCGTTGTCGCCGGACTGGTGTCGGGCGTTGTCATCGGGCAGTCAACCGAGTATTACACCTCCGACGAATACGGTCCCACCAAGGGGATCGCCGAACAGGCGAAAATGGGTCCGGCCACGACGATCATCGACGGGTTGGCGACCGGCATGTATTCGGCCGGTCTCCCGGTGATCACGATCGTGATCGGCATCATCTGTGCCTTCGGGTTTGCCGGCGGATTCACCGATATGAGCATGGGTCTCTACGGGATCGGGTTTGCCGCGGTCGGCATGCTCGCCACCCTGGGCATCACGCTGGCGACCGATGCCTATGGTCCCATCGCCGACAACGCCGGCGGCAATGCCGAGATGGCGCACCTGCCTCCGGAAGTGCGGGAACGCACGGATGCCCTGGATTCCCTGGGCAACACCACGGCTGCCACGGGCAAGGGGTTTGCCATCGGGTCCGCGGCCTTGACGGCCATGGCCCTGCTGGCCGCCTACATCGAGGAAGTAAAACTGTGGGTGGGTAAGCTGGCCGGACCCGACGGTGTGTTCATGGGGATGAGCCGGCTGGAGGCCAAGGCGGCCGACCTGATGACGTTTGTCGACAAGTATGAATTGCATATCATGAATCCGCTGCTGATCTGCGGCTTGTTCCTGGGCGGCATGATGGCGTTCGTGTTCTGCGCGATGACCATGAAGGCCGTGGGCCGTGCGGCGGGCGCCATGGTGAATGAAGTGCGACGCCAGTTCCGGGAAAAACCCGGGATCATGCTGGATACCGAGAAACCCGACTATGCGACCTGCGTGGCGATTTCGACCGCAGGCGCCCAGCGCGAAATGCTGGTGCCGTCCCTGATGGCAATCGTCATCCCGGTTGTGACCGGGCTGGTGCTGGGTGTGCCGGGTGTGATGGGTCTGCTGGCAGGCGGCCTGGCAACCGGGTTCGTCCTGGCGACGATGCTGAACAATGCGGGCGGCGCCTGGGATAACGCCAAGAAATCCATCGAGAAGGGCGCACACGGCGGAAAATATCTCAAGAATGCCAAGGGCGAATACGTGGATGTCGCGGGCAATGTCGTTGCCGACAAGTCAAAGGCCAAGAACCCGGTTCATGGCGCTGCGGTGATCGGTGACACCGTGGGGGATCCCTGCAAGGATACCAGTGGTCCCGCGTTGAACATCCTGATCAAGCTGATGACCATGGTGAGCGTGGTGTTCTCGCCGGTGGTGGTGAAATATTCGCCCGTCATCCAGGAATGGTTGCGCATCAACACGCGCTGATCGTCCCGGATGATGCAGCGATGAAACAACCGCGGGGCGCCTGACGGCGCCCCGCCTGCTTGAAGGATCATGAAACTCCTATTCCTCGGAACCGGAACGTCTGTCGGGGTGCCTGTGATCGGGTGTGATTGCCCGGTTTGTGTCTCGCCGGATCCCCGCAACCGCCGGCTCCGGTCCAGCCTGTATGTGGAAGCCGGGGGGACGGCGTTGGTGGTGGATACCGGGCCGGATTTCCGGGAGCAGATGTTGCGGCATCATATCCGGCGTTTGGACGCTGTCTGCTTTACGCATTCCCATGCCGACCATGTGTTCGGATTCGACGACATCCGCCGGTTCAACACCATCCAGGATGCGATCATTCCGGCCTATGCCGTGCCGGGAACCATGGATGACCTGATGCGTATTTTCGACTATGTGCACCGGGGCGATCCCGTGCCCGGGGTCTATCGGCCCCGCATTGATTTCCGTGTGATCCGGGAACCGTTTCAGGTTGGAGCGATCCGTGTAACGGCCTGTCCGGTGGATCACGGGCCCAAGCCGACGGTGGGTTACCGGTTTGAGGCCGGGGGGAGACGGGTGGGGTATTTTCCCGACTGTCTGCGGATGGATGCCGCAACGGTCCGGCAGTTGCAAGGATTAGATATCATGATCCTGGATGCCCTGCGGCACCGGCCGCACAGCACGCACCTGACCGTGGCGGACAGTGTGGCCCTCCTGCAGTCCATCGGGGCCCGGCAATCCTACCTGGTGCATCTCTGCCACGAACTGGACCATGCCGCCACACAGACCGGGTTGCCGCCCGGCATCGACGTCTCACATGACGGTTTGGTGTGTAACCTTCAATAAAAACCGGCCCCACCCGTGGGGGGTGAGGCCGGTTCGTGTTTACCGTTGGTGACGCAGCTTATTCAGCCGCGGCGTCGCCTTCCTGGACCTTATTGACTTCGGTGACCTTTTTCAGGGCCACTTTGCCATCCTTCTCAATGCCCATGCCGATCACGTTGACCTGGACTCCGATGAAATCATCGAGATTCAGGACATCGGCCTTGGGGGCGGGCAATTTTACCGCGGCACCCTTGGCGTCGGTCAGGGTATAGGTGGTTACGTCTTCGCCCTTTTTGTTGGCCTTGGTTTCCTTGGCAATCGTACCGGTCAGGGTGATTTCCTTGAGTTCGAGCTTGGCGGGTTTCTCAGCAGCGACCGCTGCGGCGCCTTCCGCCATGACCATCGACGTTGCCACGAACAGAACGGCCAGACTGCATGCTACCAGACGCTTCATGGTGTTACTCCTTTTGATTAAAAGATGACTGCCGACTGCTTGCACAGACCTGATGCAGATGTGGCGGTGAAGGTAGCAACAACGAGGCGGGGAATCAAGTTGTGATTGGCCGCCCCTGCGGGCTCACGCGGGTGGCGGGCCGAACCGTTCCAGCAAGGCTTTTCGCAGCGTGTCGATGGCGGGTTGTGCATGCTCCAGGATCTCGTGGTAACGGTGAAACTCGAGGACATGGAACCCCTCCAGGGACGGTTGCACATAGAAGTCCGGCGGCGCATGTTTCATGCGTTCGCGCAACACCGCCTGTTGCATGATGTTGACGGTATGGCCGAATTCCCACGCGCGCGGTATGGCGCGGCCGTTGCGTTCGGCCCCGCGTGATACGTTCACGGCAATGACGCTGGAGCAATCCTCCTGCAAAAGGTCATAGGGTACAAGATTGGACACACCGCCATCCACGAGCAATTGGTCGCCGCGCACGACCGGCTCGAACAGGACCGGAATGGCCATGCTGGCCTGGATCGGGGCAAGCAGGGGACCGGACTGGAAGACGACGGTTTCGCCGGTCCAGAAATCGGTGGCAACGACCTTCATGGGAATCTTCAATTCCTCGAAGGTCGACACCCCGGCCTGGTCGTAGAGGTGGCGAACGATACCGTCCGTGCGCACCAGTCCCTTCTGGCCAACCTTGGGCAGGAGCAATTGCATCCATTGCTTCCACACGCGGGCCCGTGACAGGATCTTCTCGACGTTAAGCGTGTCGGGTGCCAGCACGACATTCTCGACGAATTTCCGGATCTGGGCGCCGGTGCGACCGGCGGCGTACAGGATTCCGATTACCGCACCCATGCTGGTTCCCGCCATGCGCCAGGGGCGGATCTTGAGTTCGTCCAGCAGTTCCATCACGGGGATGTGGGCAAACCCGCGTGCCCCGCCACCACCCAAGGCGAGCCCGATTCGTCGTCCGGAACGCAGGCGTGGCATTCTTATATGCATGGGTCGTATTACCAGCCGGCAACCATATAGGCCTGCAGGGTTCCGGTTTCGTCGGAGTTGAAAAATCCCCGGATTCCGTCAGGCGAGAGGAAGGGATGGGCATGGGCCGGCGACTGGTTTGAGGCGTGCAGGTCGAGGAGGTGTGTCCAGCCGGACGCCGGATCACGGCCGGGTTCACCCAGACTGGCCAGGAACAGGCGACCGCCTTCGTCGTAGGGACCGCAGTCGGTCAGCAGGTGTCGACCGTCGCGGTCCGTTTGAAAATGGCGGAAATCGGGGATGTCAAACGAGCGGCTCATGTCGTTGCGGATGGCGCCGGGGGTGGCGCGGCCGAGGTGCCCGGCCGGTGGGGCGGGAAGGCTTTCGATCAGTTCCTGGCCCCAGCCGTGTTTTTGTCTGGGGTTGGCGATACCGGTACCGGTGATGGTCCACGATGTCCGCCCCCGCCAGCATTGGTGGCCCTGGCAATATTCGTCTCCGTCACGGCCCACCGGGATATCCCGGAGCAGGGATCCGTCATCGCGGATCACATGGATGTCGACACCGTTGCCGGAGGTGCCCCGGGTCATGGTACCGTCAGGCCCGACGTGTCCCCCGTGGTTCTCCTGGATCAGGATGTCGCGGGAGGCTTCCGGTTCGATGGAGCGGCAATACTGGGGATGCAGGTTGAGCAGGGTGGGGGACTGGTGGACGACCGCCCCGGTTGCTTTTTCCAGGTCAAAGACCAGCAACCCCCAGGGTGCGTTATCCGTGTTGCCGTCTCCGAGGAATGCGCCGGTGGCCAGACGTTCTCCGTCGGAAGACAGGGTGGACAGGATGTAGAGGTTGGAGGGGATGGTTGCGGCGCCGGGCAGGGGCCGGTCCACGCACAGCACAGTTTCCCGGCTGGAGCCGTCGAGACGGACGCGTTTCAGGAAAAAGCGACCCCCGTTTACACGGGAATCCGCCACCACGAAATAGTACATCCATTGTCCGTCGGGCGTAATCGAGGGGGCGATGGCGCCGACCTCGTCGGTAAGCGGGGTCATGCGGAACCCATCCTCCAGGTCGCACCGGTAATAGCGGTGAAGGGGATCCCGTCGGTCACACCCGTGGGGGTGGGCCGGCCAGTGCAAAACCAGGCTTTTGGAATCCGGGGTGAAGACCTGGGCCTCCATGTAGACGTGGGAGGCCGGTGTGCCGGGCGTGTCGGTTATCTGGAACACTGTCAAGCCGGGTGGTGCATCGGGTGACACCAAGTCAGGGCGTGGTTGCATGTGGACAATGTGCCATAAAGCATCCCGGTAGACAAGAATGATGGGGATCGTCAACCGAATCCCGGTTTTTAAGGATTTGCGCAAAGGATCGAAAGCGTCATGAACAAGCATCCCTGCCTGTTGAACTGATGGGGTTGCCGGCGCGGGTGGTGACGGTTTCCGTATCGGTGGAGGATGCCACCTTGCTGGAATGGCTGGTCAGCTGTTCCCCTTGACCGTGTCGTCGGTTGAACACGGCCCCTGCTTGGCCTTGTCCCATGAAAACCCGCAGGGGAGATCCGGCCGTATCGCGTTGCGGTCCTTGAGGTCATGGTGATCGATGGGGAAATTGCTGCAATTCCGCGGACGGAACCGGTGATAGATCTTGCAGGAGGGGATACCGTTGACATAGGTGAAATAATGGCATTTCCAGACCAGCTGGCAACAGGCTCCGCACCGGTGACAGGCCCCGGACCGTTTCGCCAGGTTGGCGCGCACAAAGTGGGGGCGGAACACGTTCCAGATGAACCGGCGCGGGGTTCCCAACAGGCGTTTCAACCGTGAACGACGCTTCTTTTTCATGACCACCCGTGGCAGGGGCGTCAGGAGACCGGCAACGCTTGCGCGATGTCCCGACGCCGTATGCCCTATGCGATTTTGACTTCGCGGTGCTGGGCGGCGGAGGCGTAGATGCCGTCGAGCATCTGCTGGACCGCCCACCCGTCCCGGCCGGGGGCTTCGCAGGGCTTGCCATCACGGATGCAATCCACGAAGTGGCGCATCTTGTAGGCGAAGCCGTCCTGGTTGCCCGGGAAGGCCGGGGTCTGGTTCCACATGTAGCCGCCGGCGTCCGTGAAGATCTGGAGCGGTTCGAACGTGGCGCCCGCCTTGGTGCCCATGATCTGGATGTTGAACACATCCTTCTCAATGTGGGCGGCAAAACTGGATTCGATCACCAGGCTGGCCCCGCCCTGGAAACGGATGAAGCCGACCGCAAGATCCTCGACCGTATAGGTCTTGTGATCCCAGTTCGGCCACTGGCTGAGCACGGCGGATTTCTTGTCGCCGATATAGGTGTGGCAGGATCCGGAGGCGGAGAGGGGTTTCGGGGCCCCGATCACGCAATGGGCCATTTCCAGGATATGGACGCCGATGTCGATCATCGGGCCGCCGCCCTGGAGATCCTTGCGTCCGAACACGCCCCAGTTCGGGATGCCGCGCCGGCGCAGGGCCTGGCAGCGGACATAGAGTATGTCGCCGAAATCACCCGCCGCGACGCGTTTGCGGAGCAGCTGGGCGGCCGGAGTGAAGCGCCACTGAAACCCGATCATCAGGAGCCGGCGGGCCTTGGCGGCGGTGTCAACCATGGCCTTGGCTTCGCGGGCATTCATGGCCATGGGCTTTTCCACGATCACGTGCTTGCCGGCCTTGAGCGCGGCCACGGTGGGGGCAAAATGCAGCTTGTTGGGGGTGCAGACGCTGACCGCGTCCAGATCCTTCATGGCCACCAGGGACTTCCAGTTCTTGACGGACTGGACACCGGGGATGACTTTCTGGAATTCAGCCAGCGATTGGTCGCTGACATCCGCCACGACCGGTATTTCGACGCCGGGAATCTCTTTCAACTTGGTGGCCTGGAAACGTGCAATACCGCCTGCGCCGACGAAACCGATCCGTAATGGTTTGCTCATGGGTTGTCGCTCCTTGTAAAAAGGGTTTGGCGGACCCTAGCGAATCGCGGGTACAGGTCAAGCGGATTTAATGGAATTTTCCGCGCCAGACCGGGACGAGGTCGCCCCGGCTCCAGCCGGACCAGACGGCCATGCGGGCCGGACCCAGCTTCGCAGCCGGAATCGAAGAATCAGATGGATCATCTTCAGCCCGAGGAGGAATGCCACCCCGTGGTTTCCGGTGACCGATGAGTGGCCGACGCGCCGGGTGTAGTTGACGGGGATCTGGATGATCTTGCGCCGCTGGGCAATCGAGACCAGCATCATTTCGGGACCGAAGAAACTGCCCGTGACGGTGAAGTGCGGGCGCATGCCGTCCAGTGTCTCCCGGTGCACGCACCGCACGGTGCAGCCCACATCCGTGAGGTTGGTGGTGTTGAAGAGGAACTCCATCAGCTTGGCCACGGCATAATTGCCCCACTTGAGGAACAGGCCCATGTTGGCGCCCTGCCAGATCAGTTCCTTGACCGTGCGGCTGCCATACACCACGTCGAAGTCGTCGGCATACGCCAGGACCTTGTGGATGTCGTGCGCCATGAAGGTGCCGTCCGGTTCGAATACGGCGATCAGGTCGCCCTGCGCCTCGGCGAATCCGCGCTGGATCGCCGCCCCGTAACCCTGCCGGGGCTCGAACACTTCACGGGCGGTGGTGTTGCGGATGGCCTCGCTGGTCCCTTCCGCGGCGTTGTTGTTGATGACGAGGATCTCGTCGATCACGGTCTGACGTTCGAGGTCCTCGATAAACGCTCGTATGGAATCCTTTTCGTTGTAGGTGGGGAGGATGACCGAAACGCGTTTGCCGTTCCACATGGTGGTTCCCTCATTTATCCCGTTGTGCCACAATATACATCTGCCGCGCCAGCGGACGGATCGGGAGATTCAGGTACAGGCGGACCAGCAGCGGATGATGTGGCAATCTTGACTGCATGGAGAAGGGCAACAGGCCCGGGATACACCGGACAATCCGGAACCCGTTGGCCGTGAGGAAATCGCACAGGCTTGTGTCGGTGAAGATCGTTGTGTGCGTGTAATCGTCGAAATACCGGTCGGGACAGAGGCGGTAATTCGGCTGGATCAGCAGGAGGCGTCCAGCGGGGGTCATGATGCGCCGGAGTGCGGTCATCAGGGCGTCGAGCGGTTCGCGGGCCAGGTGTTCCAGCAGGTTACTGGCGAACACGTTGGGCATGGAGGTATCGGGAAGGAATGAAAGGTCGGTGCAGTCGCCCTCCACCCAGCGCACGTCCGGTGCGGCGTAGTCACGGGATATGGTGCTGATGTCCACGGCGACCTTGTTGCGCACGTTTACCTGGTTGATGAAGTCGCAGTAGCCCGGTCCGAGTTCCAGGATGGCGTCGTGATTTGCCAGGTCCCGTTCGACATACCGGGCAATTTCCCGCCAGACCCCGCGACGGTCCGGATCGAAGGTGAACCGGTTGCGGAAGTAGTCGGAAGCGGTTTCGCGCGTGATCACGGGAACGTCTCCAGTTCGGGGGTGAGGAACGGGAAATCCGCCATGAATTCCTGCCGCATGCCGCGGACCTTGTCCGTATAACCGGCGTCACGGGGTGTGGCCCGCAGGTAGCGACGGCAATAATCGAGGGCTGTCCGGGCCCAGGGTTCGCGTTCTGCGGGGTTAGTAGCCTGCATGGCGCGCTTATACCAGAAAACGGTCAACTGCCACAAGGCGGCGTCATAGTCGGGCCGGGCCTGTTCGGCGTATTCCAGTGCGGCACGTTGTTGTTCGGAGGGATCTTCCCGGACGATGCCGATAAGCGCCCGTAGCAGGAACAGGCTGTGCAGGGAAGGTTTTGGCGAGCCGGCCGGCCGTGAATCGGCGGCGTGGATGGCGCGGGTGATCACGGCATCGGACCGGTCCAGCCAGGCGTTGCGTTCATGGGGGTCGGTCTGGTTGTTTGCCGTACGGTAACACCAGGCAGCCAGACCATAGAAGGCGTCGGTGGGAGCATCCGGTTGGGCGGCTTCGTGCATCCAGAAGGTCTCGGCATTGCGCCAGACCGGCAGGCTGACGGCTTTGGCATGGAGGTTGCACCCGACGACGACCAGCAACGCCAACCCGGTGGCCCAACGCACGATCCGGTTGCGGGATCGAAAGCCGTGGGCGGCGATTGCCGCGAGGATCATTACCAGGAAGTAAGCGGAAAAATACAGGTACCGGTTGGCCACCCAGATGCCGATATACGTGAGGTTGAGATAGGGGACCATAACGGCGAAAAACGCCAGGCAGGGAAAAGCCAAATGGCGGCGTCTGGCCAGGATCCACCCGAGGCCGATTGCCAGAGACAGGAGGACCAGGATGGCGAGTGCCAGGGACGGGCCGTGGGTTGAAGCGGCCAGGTCGGGCCAGGTGTGGAAGACCCTGAGCCGGACGGGGACCAGCACCAGTTGCAGGTAGCGGAGGAAGACCAGTGGATTAATCACCAGGAGGTTGCGTGCATGCTGGAGCGGGGTGGCATCGTAACCGCGATTCAGGAGGCCGAAATCCGACAGGACGCCGCGGTACCAGGCGGTGATGGTCAGGGCTATCAGTACGTGTGGCAGGATACCGGCGATGAGGCGGAGGATGGTGCGGGCGTCCCGGCGGGGTTCACAATCTTGGAGCCTGTCGGTCAGCCAGGGGCGGAAAATCCCGAGCAGCAGGAGGATGGCGGGAAGGGTCACGGCACTGATCTTGGATAACAGCGCCAGCAGGGTGAACACCATGGATCCGGCATACCAGGCCCAGGCGCGGCGTCCGCGAGGAAGATCGACGAATCGCAGGTAGGCGATGAGCGTCATGAAGCTGAATCCGGCGGCCAGGATGTCCTTGCGGCCCATGATCCATGCCACGGGTTCGGCGTGTACGGCGAGGGCGATGAAAGCGAGTGCGATCAACAGCGAGTAGGTGTACCGGTGTGTAACGGACAGGGTAAAAAGAAAGGCCAGCATGACCACCAGACTGTGTAACAGGATATTGCCGCCATGGTATCCGGCGGGGTTGGGGAATCCGAACCAGCGACTGTCGACCGCCCAGGACAGGTCGCGGACCAGCAGTGGTTCTTCCCGTGGATAGGCCTTGAAAAGGATGGTTCGAACGCTGTCCGTGAAACGGGCTTGATTGTACCGTTCCGGATGCTCGGCCAGGATGTGGGTGTCGTCGTACTGCACGAAGTCGTAGCGAAGTGTCGGCAGATAAACCAGGATGGAGAGAAACGCCAGTAGCAGACCGGTGATCCATGAGCGGGGGGACGGGAGGGGGGGGAGCGGATGGACCGGTGTTGTGGATTGGGATGCCTGGCATCCCGTCCCCGGATCATGCATGGATGATCCTTGGTTATGAACGGGTTGCATGCGGAAACGATGCCGGAATAAAGCCTGTATGTCCACGTTTTGCGCACGGATTCTACTGGATTTGAATAAGCACGGGATACTGCAAAGCAAGAAGGGTAAGGCTGGGGGGTATTCCCTTCAACGAACGACGGATGAAATCTGGCTGGGTGATGTGGTTACGCTGGCGCTCGCCTATGATATCGATGCCATCCATGCGAAGGCCCGGGTTATTCCAAAGGATTGGCAGTCCCGCCTGCCGGACAACAGTTCGCCGTATGTCTCCACCATCGTGTTCCTGGTTCGCAAGGGGAACCCGAAGGGAATCAAGGATTGGGACGACCTGATCAAACCGGGTATATCCGTGATCACGCCGAACCCGAAGACCTCGGGGGGGGCGCGGTGGAATTACCTGGCGTCCCGCCAGATGAAGGTATACACCGCCTGATACGGCAGGGGCCCGGCGATGACCGGGCGTATAGTCAATGCTGGTCCTTGACGCACCTGTTCATGACGTCGCGTTACCGGCGCGGGTTCTTCAATTACCTGTCCTACCTGCAGAATCCTGACAACACGGAGTCCCTGGACGAGGAGGATCCGCTGGATGTGATATGCCGGTTCCTCGGCACGCCGCCGGACAAGCTGGAACGGCATTGGCGGGATACCATCGCCGGGCTTCGCGCCCCGTGATGGTATTCAGCGTGTCATAAGTTTGGTATTACGGGGTGGCGGTAATCGCCTGGAAGGCGCGGTCCCAGTTCTTGAAGACCGGTTCGAGCCCGAGCGTGCGGAGTTCGCTGCAGAAGGCGGTGACATCGCGCGTGTCGTGGATGTCGAACTGGCCGCCGGTGGCGGGGGACCGGGCATCATAGCCGCCCACCGTGGTCCGGCTGGCGACGCTCATCCGGTTGATGCCGATACCCGCCATGGCGTTGCGGAAGGCGGCGCTTTCCCGCGTGGAAAGGGTCAGCGTGACATCCGGCAGGCATAACCGGCAGGCAAGGATGATGCGGACGAGCAACCGGTCATTGACCGGATGGGCGGGTTGGAATCCGCCGCTTTCCGGCCGGAGGCGCGGAAAGGACAAACTGTAGTCGGCTTTCCAGTGAATCCGCATCAGGTAACGGATATGGCGGACCATGGCCAGCGTATCGAAGCAGGGGTCCCCCAATCCCAGCAGGGCGCCGAATCCGCAGGTGCGTATGCCGGCGTCGAGGGCACGGCCGGGCGCTTCGAGGCGGTTGAGGTAATCCTGCTTGGGGCCCCACCGGTGCATTTCGGCATAGCGCACGGGGTCATAGGTTTCCTGGTAGAGGGTCACGCCCACGGCGCCCGCGTCGACGAGGCTGCAATACTCGGGTTGGGTCATTGCGAAGGTTTCCACGCTGATACTGTGCAGGCGGCGGGCGGCGGCTTCCACGGCGTGTGCCAGGGTGTCCACCCCGCATTCCGCGCAACGTTCACCGGTAAGCAGGAGTACATCCTCAAGGCCAAGGGCCTTGAGCGCGTCAAGTTCGTGATGGAGTTCGGCGTCGTCGAGGACACGCCGGACCTGTTTGCGGTCGGCGGCAAAACCGCAATAGGCGCAGCCGCCGGGACAATGGTTGGACACGTACAGCGGGGCGTACAACTGGATGGTGCGTCCGAAGCGGCGCCGGGTGATGGCGCGGGCGCGCTGGGCCATGGCTTCCAGGCAGGTATCGGCGGCGGGCGAGAGGAACAGCGCCAGTTCGCGGATGTCCGGGTGGTCCGCCTGCAGGGCCTGGCGGACCGGCGCGGGATCGGTGTTCCGGGTCAGGTCGAGCCAGGGCCGGGGATCCAGCCACTCGGGTAGGACGGTTGTCATCCCGGCTCCGGAGCCGCGAGGAACGAGGTGAGGGGACTGGTGGGGCTGGCGGAGGCGCCAACCGGCATAAGCCCGGCGAGTCGCGCCCGGCGTCCGGCCCGGACTGCCTCGGCGAAAGCCCGTGCCATTTCGACCGGCTGTTCGGCGGCGGCAATGGCGCTGTTGACGAGCACGGCGTCGCAGCCCATTTCCAGGGCGGCGGCGGCTTCGGAGGGGGACCGCAGGCCGGCGTCAACGATCACGGGGATACGGCTGGATTCGACGATCAGTCGGATCAATTCGGAGGTGCGCAATCCCTGTCCGCTGCCGATGGCTGAGCCGAGCGGCATGACCGCGGCGCAGCCGACGTCTTCAAGGCGCTTGGCCAGCACGGGATCCGCCGGCATGTAGGGGAGCACCAGGAACCCGTCGCGTGCGAGGACGCGGGCCGCCTCGAAGGTTTCGATGGGGTCGGGCATCAGGTGCAAAGGGTTGGGGTGGATTTCCAGTTTGATGAAAGGGCTGTCGGTAAGTTCCCGGGCGATTTGGGCGATGCGGATCGCCTCGTCGGCGGTGCGTGCGCCCGAGGTGTTGGGCATGATGCGCAGGCCGGGAATGCGGCTCAGGGGGCCCAGCAGGTCGCCGGATCCGTCGTTGGGGTTGAACCGGCGCAGGGCGACGGTGACCAGCCGGGTGCCCGAGGCTTCGATGGCGCGGGCCATGGTATCGCGGTCGGCAAACTTGCCGGTTCCCAGCAACAGCCGGGATTCCAGCACGTGGCCGCCGATGGTAAAGGTATCGTTCGCGATCATGTTGGACGGTTGGAGGTGGTGGTTCAACCGCCAGCCGCAAACACAATCAACTCGACTTTGTCGCCCGCTGCAAGCCTGAATGCATCGCGGTCCGTGCGCGGTACGATTTTTTCGTTCACCACGACGGCCGCACGGTCGAGGCTGATCCCGAGTTCGGCAGCGAGCCGGACCAGGGACCCGTCCCCCTCATGGATATGCGGCGCACCGTTGACAGTGAGATTCATGGCTGTTCGCAGGCGATTTTAAGCGCCTGGTCGAAATCGGCCTGGATATCCTCGACGTTTTCGAGGCCCACCGCGACACGGACGAATTCCGGGGTGACCCCGGCCGCCCGCTGGGCGTCATCGGTCATCTGCTGGTGGCTGGTGGAACCCGGGTGCAGGACCAGGGTCTTGGCGTCGCCGACATTGGCGAGGTGGCTGGCCAGTTTGACCGCGTTGATGAAACGTTCACCGGCGGCGCGGCCGCCCTTGATGCCGAAACCGAGTACGGCGCCGTACCCGCCCTGCAGGTAACGTGAGGCGGAACCATGCCACGGATGGTCGGGAAGTCCCGGGTAGTTGACCCATTCCACGTGCGGGTGCTGCTTGAGCCACTGGGCAAGCTCCAGGGTGTTGGCGCTTTGCTGGCGGATACGCAGGGGGAGGGTTTCCAGTCCCTGGAGAAATAGGAATGCATTGAACGGGCTGGCACACAGGCCGATGTTGCGCATGCCCTGCACGCGGGCCTTGATGATGTAGGCGACATTTCCCATGCCGGGCACATTGCCGAGCGCGTCCCAGTACACGATGCCGTGATAGCTGGGGTCCGGGGTGGTGAATTCGGGAAAGCGGCCGGATGACCAGTCGAACTTGCCGCTGTCCACGATGATGCCGCCGATGGACGTGCCGTGTCCGCCGATCCACTTGGTGCAGGAATGTACCACGATATCAGCGCCGTGCTGGATGGGGCGGCAGAGGATGGGGGAGAACGTGTTGTCAATGATCAGCGGGAGTTTGGCAGCGTGTGCCACGGCGGCGATGGCTGTCAAATCCGGCACATCACCCTTGGGGTTGCCCAGGGATTCGCCGTAGATAGCCTTGGTGTTGGGGCCGATGGCCGCCTTGACGGCATCGGGGGTGAAGTCGGAGAGGAACGTCACATTGATGCCCATCCGGGGGAAGGTGTAGCGGAATAAGGTTTCGGTTCCGCCGTACAGCGAGGCCGCGCTGATGATGTGGTCGCCGTGGGACGCGAGGTTGTGGATGGCCAGGAAGATCGCCGCCATGCCGCTGGAGGTCAGCAGGCCGCCGGTTCCGCCTTCCAGCGCCGTGATGCGTTTTTCCACCACGTCGTTGGTCGGGTTCATCAGGCGCGTGTAGATGTTGCCGAATTCCTTCAGCGCGAAAAGATTCGCCGCGTGTTCGGTGTTTTTAAAAACGTAGCTGGTGGTCTGGTAGATGGGGACTGCCCGTGCCCCGGTAACGGGGTCGGGGACCTGGCCGGCATGTACCGCGAGGGTTTCGATGTGGGGTGTCTTGCTCATGGAGGTGTTTCCTTTCAGGGTGTTCAGATTGAATAACTGATCGGTGTTGATGTGTGTTTACGGGCACGTTCACAGAGTTGGGCCACCGTCGTGTTCCGGAGGATCTTGAGGAGGGCAGTCTGTACTTCGTTCCACAGATCCCGGGTAATGCAATCCGTGGTCTTGGCACAATTTTCCGCCTGGCAGGGCGCCAGTTGAATGGGTCCTTCCACGGTTTCGAGGACATCCGCCACCGTGATCCGGTCCGGAGACCGGGCGAGGATGAATCCGCCCTGCACACCGCGCCGGCTCTCGATCAAGCCGCCGGATTTCATGCGGATCAGGAGCTGTTCGGCGTAGTCCTCCGACATATCTTCCTGCCCTGCGATTTCGCGCTTGCGTGCCGGCCGGTTGATATCCGACAACAATGCCAAGCGTACAATCAACCGTAGCGCATACCGCCCTTTTGTAGATATGGAAAGCATATATGATTTACCTGATTGACTTGCTCATGATTTAACACTAGATTGTTTCCCGATGCAACAGAAAAAGGAAGGAAGACGCTAATCATGAATATTTTTTCGGATAATTCGCTGTCAATCGGCAATACGCCGTTGGTTCAATTGCGCAAGGTTGTGGGGACGGGTGGTGCCCGGGTATTGGCCAAGATTGAAGGGCGCAATCCGGCCTATTCGGTCAAATGCCGGATCTCTGCATCCATGGTCTGGGATGCCGAGAAGCGCGGGGTTCTCAAACCCGGCATGGAAATCATTGAACCAACCAGCGGAAACACGGGGATCGGGCTGGCGTTTGTCGGGGTGAGCCGCGGCTATGCAGTCACCCTGGTGATGCCGGAAACCATGAGTCTTGAACGGCGGAAGGTCCTCAAGGCGTTCGGGGCCGGGCTGGTGTTGACCGAGGGAGCCAAGGGGATGACCGGTGCCATCCAGAAGGCGGAGGCGATGGTGACGGCAGAACCGGAACGTTATTTCATGCCCCAGCAGTTCAAGAATCCGGCGAATCCGGCGATTCATGAACAGACCACCGGTCCGGAAATCTGGGATGCCACGGAGGGGAAGGTGGATGTGCTGGTGGCGGGGGTGGGGACGGGTGGTACCATTACGGGCCTTGCCCGGTACTTCAAGAAAACCCGGGGGCGCAAGGTCCTGATGGTGGCGGTTGAACCGTCGGCCAGTCCGGTCCTGACCCAGAAACTCAATGGCCAGGCGCTCAAGCCGGGTCCGCACAAGATCCAGGGAATCGGCGCGGGTTTTATTCCTGACGTGTTGGACCTGACGTTGGTTGACCGGGTTGAGATGGTGTCCAATGATGAAGCCATGGATTATGCCCGTCGGTTAGCGAAGGAGGAAGGCATCCTGTCCGGCATATCCTGCGGCGCCGCCGTGGCCGTTGCGGTACGGTTGGCTGCGTTACCGGAATTTGCGGGCAAAACCATCGTGGCGATCCTGCCGGATTCGGGTGAGCGGTATCTTTCCACCGAGTTGTTTGAAGGGTGAAACGGAAGGTGGCGCCTGTGAACATCAAGTGTCTGAAAATTATCGCCGGCCTGTGCCTGGCGGCAACGGGATACTGGTGCCTGGCGGCGGATGGTGTGGTGACGGGTCCGGTGTATGCGATTGAAGTGGACGCGGGGACTTTTGAACTGGGGCCGGCTCAGGCGGGTCGGATGGTGCAAGCTTCCACGTTGGCGACATTCGCCGGGGTTGATGCCGTTCAGCAGGGGATGTCGGGTGCCCAGTCGGATGTGCAGGTGTTCGGCGGCGGATTCAACGCCTCGGGGATCGCACTCGGAACCGTGGCGGTGCGTCAGCCCCAGACCGAACATTTTCAGGCCGAGTTGCCGTTGCCGCTGTCCTGGTTCGAACAACCCCTGGTGACGGCCGGCATGGATGCCGCCGGACGGGTGGCACATCATACGGCGGGAACCATTGAACTGATGCCGGGCCTCATCCTGCCAGGGTTATCCACGTGGTTCACGGCTGGAAATCATCATCTGGTGTCCGCTGGCGCATCGTTGCGGGACACCAGGTCGGGGCCGGACGGGGTACTGGGATACGGAGTGTTTGGGTCCGCGATCCGGGTTGAGGGCATGGATTATCCGGACAACGACCTTGAATCGTGGCAGGCCGCCGGTCGTTTCCAATACCGGCAGAACGAGGACCAGGTGGATCTGATGGCCGGTGTCCAGCACCGCTCCTTCGGTGCGCGGGGTTATTACGGAGCGCCGGAGCAATATCCGTCTTATGAAACGGTGCGGGACACCACGGTGCTGGCGGGATGGGATCATCGTCGATCAAATGACGAGGCCGTCCGATCGCATCTTCTCTGGCGTCGGGTGGAGGACCGGTATGAACTGGACCGGACGCGGCCGGAATTTTACCGGAATGCACACGACAGTGATATGGTGGGCTGGGGTGCCCAGGGGGCAGAACGGCTTTGGTGGAAAAGCCGGATTTTATGGCAGGGCTCCCTCGAGGCTGATCGCCTGCGGAGTTCCAGCCTGGGCGATCATGACCGCAACCGGGCCGATATCTCGCTGGTCTGGGAGGAACGGGTGCGGCCGTGGGTCCTGTTGGCGGGTCCGCGCGTGCAATGGTTCGAGCATGAACAGACGGTGGTGTCGCCGCAGGTGGGTATCCGGTCACTGCCCTCCGGTGGCCGCATCTGGTATGCGACCTATGCGGGGAATGCGCGCCAGCCGTCGTTCACCGAGCGGTATTACCAGTCCATCAGCAGTTCAGGTAACGAGTCGCTGCCGGTGGCGGAATCGCGCACCACCCGTGCGGGGGTGCGGTGGGAAAAGAACTGGTGGCAGGGGGAGTGGTCGGTGTTTGTGCGGAAAGAACAGCATACCGTCGACTGGGTATGGGACCCGGCCAGTTCGAAGTGGTTGGCCACGGATTTGGGGGATGTCGAGACGCGCGGTTTGGTGGCGGGCGGAGACTTTGATCTCGGGGCCTGGTTCCGGGTGCGGCCCTCCTACACGTTCTTGAACAAGGAGTCGCTGGTGAAGACGGATGCCGGCCGGTACGTGATGGATTATCCCGAACACCAGGCGCGGGTGGACCTGACCTGGCGGGTCTGGCGATTGATGGAATTGCGCACCGCGCAAACCGTCCGGTACCAGGTTTCCAACACCCGGCGGCGGGGGGACCGGTGGGGGGTGAATGGGGAGGCGCAGGTGGTGATGCGGTTCCGTTCCCTGCCGTCCGTGGAATGGTCCCTGGCCTGCAACAACCTGTGGGATGACGATTTTGAGCAGGTTCCGTCCCTGGTCCCTCCCGCCCGGATCGTCTCCGCCTCCGTCCGTGGCGCGTGGTGAAGGCAATTACGGCCTGACCGGTACTGGACGGCGTGTGCGAAGATTTGTTATGGTACGGGCATGAAGGTAATGGATCAATACGAAGCCAAGTACGAGTTGTGGGCGCGGGAACAAAAGGTTTATGCGCTTCCCAAGGCGCATGGCTTGCCGCCGTTCAAGCCGCAAAAGTTTGACTCGTATGAAGCATTCAACCGCTGGAAGCGCGCCTACCTGGATGAGATCGCCAGCCGGGGAGGGGTGACATGGACGCGTTGATCCGTGCCTTCAATGAGAAGGGTATAAGGTATTTGCTGATCGGCGGACAGGCCGTTCGATTAGAAGGTATGCCCCGATTTTCCATGGATTGGGACTTTTATATTCCACCCAGGGATATCGAAAATTTCAAGCGGTTGAATGCCTTGCTCGAATCGGAAGTGGAAGAACCGATTGTTCCCTTGGGAACGAAAGGTGAACATTTTGTCCAGACCTACCAGACCCGATGGGGGATTCTCCAATTCCATTTAGGTGGTCCAGGATTACCAGAATTCGATAAAGTATTTATCACGTCAGTCTGGCATAAGACGGAATCCGGAGTATCGGTTCGTTGTTTGTCGGGTCGGGATTTGCTTGCCAGTAAACAAAAGACGAATCGACCGCAAGATCAGAATGATATCCGTTTCCTTGAGAAAAAGGCGGAATGCGGGCTGCTTGGTGGGCCACAGAGCTAAAGCCAGGTACTACGAATATGAAATCAGAAAAGACTTACCTTATCACCGGTGGGGCGGGGTTTCTCGGCATCAACCTGGTCCGGCATCTGCTGGCCAAGGGACAGCGGGTGACCTCGCTGGACGTCGTGCCGTTCGATTATGCGGATGTGAAGGATCGCGTACGGATCGTCACGGGCGACATACGCAAACCGGAGGATGTCCGCCGGGCACTGGAGGGGGTGGAGATCGTGGTCCATGCCGCCGCCGCGCTTCCGTTATACAAGCCGGCCGACATCTATTCCATTGATATCGAGGGGACCCGTACCGTGCTGACCGAGGCTGAACGGGCCGGTGTGAAACGGGTGGTGCATATCTCGTCCACCGCCGTTTACGGCATACCCGACCACCATCCGTTGCTGGAGACGGACCCCATGCAGGGGGTGGGTCCCTACGGGGAAGCGAAAGTGGCGGCGGAAGGCGTTTGTGCGGAGTTCCGGAAGCAAGGGATGATCCTGCCCATTGTCCGGCCAAAGTCATTTATCGGGCCGGAACGGCTGGGGGTTTTCGCGCTGTTCTATGAATGGGCGCGGGACGGGCACAATTTTCCCATTCTCGGGAAGGGGAACAACCTTTACCAGTACCTGGATGTCGAGGACTTATGCGATGCGATCTGGCTGTGTTGCACGTTGCCGGACGAGGTGGTCAACGACACCTTCAACATCGGAGCGGAACAGTATGGAACGCCGCGGACGGATTTCCAGGCGGTGCTCGATTATGCCGGGCATGGCAAACGGGTGATCTCCCTTCCGGAAGCCCCTGCGATCTGGATGTTGCGGTTCCTGGAATTCCTGCACTTGTCACCGTTGTATAAATGGATCTACGAGACGGCCGGCAAGGAATCGTTCGTGTCGATCGACAAGGCCAAGCAGCGGTTGGGCTTCAAGCCGAAGTACTCCAACCGGGATGCGTTGATCCGCAACTACGAATGGTACCTTGCCAACGCGGACCGGCTCAAGGGCGGGGGCGCCGGGGTGACGCACCGCGTCCCGTGGGCGCAGGGCGCCTTGCGGCTTTGCAAGGCGTTTTTCTGAGTGCGGACTGGGATCGCAGGGAGTCGGTGAGGACTTTCATGACGAGGCGGTCCTTCTCGCGGTTGGTTGCCTTCTTGCTTTCAATGATCCGTGAAAGTGACAGTACCGGAACCTTGAACCGGCCAAGGGGGACCTGCAACACATTCGCTTTTTCTTTTTCAAATGCCGCCAGCCCATGCATGTGAACAACGATATCGAAAAGGTTGACTCCGTCCCCTTCGAACATCGGCGGCGTCATGGCGGTTGGCGGAATATATGATCCGCCGACCCGGCGAAGGGCCCGCCGGATCCCCGGGGTGCACAGATCCCTGAACCAGAGATCAATGTCCTGGGTTACAACGGGGGCACCCTGGAGTGCCGCAGCGGATAGCCCGACAATCATGAAGTCAACCTTCTCGCGGAGCAGTTCCCGTAGAAAGGATGCTTCCCGTTCAGTGAATATCTGGTTTCTGCGCATGGGTCAGGGCCCGTCTTAATCGGTCAATTGGTTTCTCGCGTAACAGCAACAGGGTGTGTCGGACGTTCTCTTCGTCGACTTCCGGATAGTGGGATTTGACCTTATTTACTTCTCCTATCAACCGGGTTGCCCGTTGGTTCGGGCTGCCCGGATCTTCCAGGATGTCAAGCGGACTCACTCCGAGCCGGTCGGCGATCGCGACGATTGATTTCGGCAACACACACGCTTTTCGGGCAATTGTGTAATAGGCATTCCGGCTTACGCCGGTTTCATCCAGAACCTGATTCAGGTTCAACCCCTGTTTTCGGCATAACGACTTAACGTTTCGAGTTGAAACATGCATGGGGTATGAGTACCAGAATATGGTACACATGGAAAGCATTATCGAGCGTGGGCGCGAATCGCCTGAAGGGCTGGGTTCCCATGAGCCCGTCCGGGGAAGGAGACGGCTCGCGTGGACGCTCGCCCTCCAGAGGTATGGTGTGGTGATGGGGAAGGGTGGATGATAGGTGGTGCGTTATCCGCCGGTGAGCAGGGTTTGTTTCAGCCGCTCGTAGGCGGCGGTGTAGCGGGGCCCCATTTGTGATTCGCGGAAATCGAAGCCGAATGCCCGGCGCTTGACGGCGAGGACGGGTGGGGCCTGGATCCGTTTGGCCACGCCCATGCCCTGGAACTGGTTCCACCAGCGTTCGAGGTCTGCGATGAAATCCGCCGGTGTCGGGAAGGGGTCGGCGATCCGCCCGTTCCATTTCAATTCCTGTTCGAGGGTGCCCTTGTGGTACCAGTCGAGGATATCTTCCGGACAGGCGCGGTTCCAGCGTTCGACCCAACTGGCGAACAGGCAGTCATGGTAATGGTAGCGGATGGGGTCGCCTTTCCCCTCATCCACATTCTGTGCGGGGCTGAGTTCTGCGGACGGGGTGACGTCGAAGATGCCCTGCGGGATGACCGTGGACTGATAGACGGTATCGTTCAAGTAGGCCGCCAGGGCATACACCTCGGTTTTCCAGAGATCCGCGATGTTGGCCAGATAACCGCCGAGATCGCCGTAGAGCGTGGTGTAACCGACGGTGACTTCGGACTTGTTGGCGTTGCAGGTAAACACACCGCCGAATGCGGAGGCGACGGCAGCCAGGATGCGGGAGGACCGGTCCCTGGCTTGTACATTTTCAACACCGAGCCCGGACAACTTGAGCGTTTCTTGAATATGGCCGTCCAGTGAGGCGACCTTCAGGCCGTCCACCTGTGACCGGGTGAGCGTCACGCTGTCGGGGATGGGAATTTCCGCATACGGGCATCCGAGGGCGGCCACCAGTTGGCGGGACAGGTTGCGGGTGGTACCGGAGGTGAAGGTTCCGGGCATATTGACGAGCAGCAGATCCTTCGGGTCAAGGATGCGGCGATACAAGGCCGCCACAACGGCTGAATCAATGCCGCCCGACACACCGATCACCACCCGCCGGACACCGCATTGCCGCATGAACATCCGGGTACCGTATTCGATGGCCTGGTACAGGTCGGCCACGCTGTCCTGTCGCAAGTCGTTTCCGGTGCCGAATGCGGCGCCGGTTTCCAGGGGAATACGGACCGTCTGTTCCGTGACGGCGAACGGTTCGCCGGCGTCCAGGAACCGCCCGTGTGAATCGTAGATGCAGGATCGCCCGTCAAAGGTGAAAACGGTTTTTCCGTTGTTCTGGAGGCCGACCTGGTTGACATACAGGAGGGGACGCTTGAGGCGAACGGCCTGGGCGGAGAAAACGCGGTTGCGCTTGTGGTTCTTGTTGAAGGTGAAGGGTGAGGCGCTGATATTGATGAAGCAATCCACGGGATGCCGGGACAGGATTTCCAGCGGGGAATAGGCATAGTCGGCATCCCAGGCGTCCTCGCACAGGAAACATCCGAGTTTCAGCCGCCGGGTATGGACGGGGGTCAGCAGGTCTGACAGCGGGCGGTTTTCTTCAAGGGCCAGTTTGCGCAGGTCATGGAAATGGCGGCTGTCATCGAACTCGCGGTAGTTGGGCATGAGGGTCTTGATCACGAAGGGGTAGGGGCTGCCGGCAGGGCCCTTGAACTGTCCATCTTCAGCAACGAACAGCGCGTTGTATTTGCGGGGACGTCCGTCCTCGTTCCGGCGTGCCCAGTCGATGGCGACATTGCCGAATACCACGATGAGGGATTGGGAAGCCGCCAGGATCTCCCGGCCGCAGGCTTCGCATTCACGCAGGTAGCCGGCATATTCCCATTCGTCGCCGAGCAGGTAACCCGGGATGGCCATTTCGGGGAACACCACCAGTTCCACGTTGTCGGCCTGTGCCCGGCGTATGGCGTCGAGCATGAACGCCGTGTTGTCCCGTGGGCGTCCGGGCCGGACCTCCATCTGGACCAGCCGGGTCAGGATTGCTGATGCTTGGCTGCGTTCTTGCCCCATTTGTCTTCCTCGATCTTTCGCAACTTGCGCAGGTACCAGGTCAGGATGAAAGCCATGGAACCGCTCACGAACACGCATGCCAGGAACATGATTGCGTAACGTACCATGTCATCCACTATACGGCAGGTAGGCCTCGGGTGGAATAGCCATTTTTCACGTTCTATTATGCACAGCGTCATAAATCACACCATCCAAAGGTAGGGCGCTTTCGCCGAAAGCGCCGCGGACGGCTCGGCGAGCCGTCCCTACCATGCTATGGACTTAAGTCGTCATGTATATGTCGGGATTTTCCTGACAACATAAATCAGGGTTTTGCTGATACTCAGCGGTGCGGGGGTGTCGTACGGTTTGCGCCTTATGAACAGGCGTATACCAGGGATGGGGTGGGTGTTTGTGGCGTTGCTGTTGGCCGGCCCGGTTGGAGCCGGAGAACGCGATGTGTTCAAGACCGGTCCGATCAGCGAATCATTCACCAACTTCAACGGACAGGTGTCTACCCTGCCGGCGGGTTGGACCGTTTCGTCGGATGGTGTCAACGTCAGTGACGGATCAGCGGGAGATTTCCAGGGGATCCATACCGGTGGTGCGCGCACAGGCGGGTGTTATGCCTGGCAATGGGTGTCCGGCTCGGTGGCGGTGGGATGCCAGCCTACGGCCGACCTGTTTACTCCCGGATATTTTCAATGGGCATTGGTGAACCGGACCGGATTACCGGTGTCGGAGGTTGCGGTGAGTTGCCGGATGGTGTACCGCAACGATACCCCTCGCAGCGTCGGGTTGAACGCGTCGGTTGGTGTTGGAACCGGTACCAATATTCCGGTTGACGGCTTGAGCCTGGTGACCCCTGAACCTGCCGACTTGGCCGCGATATGGGAAATCGAGAACCGATGTGTCCGGATCAAGTTGACCCCGCACTGGAAGCCGGGTGAAACGTTACGTATTCGTTGGACGTGTGATGATCTGGCGGGAACCGGATCCCGGGATGAAGTGGGATTGGACGAGGTTACGATCCAGGTGTTTCCACCGGCTGGAACGGTGTTTGCCATTCAATGATCATGGACGGGCCAGGGTCTGGATCATCCGGATTGTTGTGCGGCCGATGTGTTCAAGGCTTTGGACGCTCAGTTTGTCCAGTGAATCTTCCATGGTGTGCCAGTAGTCGTTGGCGCCCGGCCTGCTTCCGTATTCGAAATCAATGAGGTTGATGGCCGGCATTCCGGCCTCCATGAAGGGAACATGGTCGTCCAGCACGGCATGGTCATACAATCGAAAACGGGGCCGGATGCCTGCTTCGGTTGCGGCGCGGAATGCGAGGGCGACCAGGTACGGGGTACCATTGGCGGGTACGTTGACGGTCAGGTCGCGGTCGCCGATCATGTCCAGTACGATCACGGCGGAGACGTTTGACGCGATGCCGGTTTCGCGCAGTTGCCGGGCAAGCCGGCGACTGCCATGCAGACCATCGTGTGGTCCGTATGCGGTGCGGCATTCCTCGCCATCGACAAACGCGAACCAGATCGACGGGTTGGGCCGGTTGCCGGCAAACCGCCGTGCCAGTTCCAGGAGCACCCCGGTGCTGGAGCCGGAATCGTTCGCCCCCTGGAAGTCCGGTCCGATGCCGTTCTTGGTATCGAAATGCGAGATGAGCAGGATGATGTCCGATCCGGTTCCCGGCAGCCGCGCGATGACGTTATGAAAGGTGGCGGTGCCGCCCGGTATGGGGTCGTCGAAGGAGTCGAGTTCCGGTTCGTAGCCGAAGGTTGCCAGGGTGGTGTAAATCCATTGCGCTGCGCGCCGTGCGCCGGGTGTGCCGGCGTCCCGGGGGCGGATGGCGACCAGGCCTTCGACATAGGCCCAGGCGGAGGTCGCCTGGAAAGCTCCGGGATCCGGAATTCCCGGCGCCGATGCGGGTTTGACCGGGGGGACGGGAGGGGTGGGGCTGCGGTCGCAACCGGTCAGGAAGCCGATCAGGACGGCCAGCAGGAATGCCTGATAATGCATGGCTACTCGATCCGGATGCCAAGCAGGTCGAGGATGCGGTCCAGGTCGTCGTTGGACAGGTAATCGATTACCAGTTGTCCGCGCACCTTCTTGCCATTGGCCAGGGTGCGGGAGGGGTAGAGGCGTACGCTGGTCCCGAAATGCTGGTGCAGCTTGTCGGTCAGCAGTTGCAGGTGGTTGGCGGGGATATCGTCGCGGGTAACGCGCGCTTTGCGGCCGGTGGTGCGCTGGCGCCGGCGGATCAACGACTCCAGTTGCCGTACCGACAGGTTGTCCTGGACGACCTGCCGGGCCAGGAGGACTTGTTCCTCGGCGATGGGCAGGCCGGACAGCAGTTTGGCGTGGCCGGCCGAGAGGGCGCCGCGGCTGACGAGCAGGCGGACCTCGTCCGGCAGGGACAGCAGGCGGAGGGCGTTGGCGACGGTGGCGCGGGCCTTACCCACGCGTACGGCCACCTGTTCCTGGGTCATGGTGAACCGGTCCATGAGGACCTGGTATCCCTCGGCTTCCTCGATGGGGTCGAGGTTTTCCCTTTGGAGGTTTTCCACCAGGGCCAGTTCGAGGGACTGGTCGTCGCGTGCCGCCATGACGATCACGGGGATTTCCCGCAGGCCGGCGGTCTGGGACGCGCGCAGGCGCCGTTCGCCGGCGATCAGTTCATAGCCGTTGGCGGCAGAGCGGACGAGCAGGGGCTGAAGGACGCCGTGCTCGCGGATGGATTCGACGAGGCCGGCCAGGGCTTCCGGTTCGAAATGACGTCGCGGCTGGAGCGGGTTGGGGCGTATGGAAGTGATGGGCACGGTATGGATGACTGAGCCTCCATCCGCAGGCGGCGGTGTGACGGGCGATTCATCGCGGATCAGGGCGCCGAGTCCCCGGCCAAGTTTCGGTTTGGTTGACATAATCTCATCGCTCCGTTCGGAATACGGGTGTGCCCTTACCCGATGGAATAACCGGCGACGCGCCGGGTTCCACACCACCTGCAGGAATGGTTTTTACCATCTGGACAAATCCAGGGACAGACAAAATATTATTCCTATTCCTGCCGAACACTTGCGGATCGGGCCAGATTCAACTCAAGTAGTCGGGAGAGGATCTGATCGTCGGTCAGATCGACAGTCCAGCCGTAGGCGGCGGCAACGGCGGCGTCGAGTTTGGCGTGGCAGTCAGCCAGCCAGGCAGGGCGTTCATTGTAGAGCTTGGTCAGGGTACGGACTTTCAACCGGACGGCACAATCGGTGTCACGTGCCACAAGGCGCGGATAGCGCACAGTGCCGACCTTGAAGGCGCTTGCTGCGCCGGAGCTTTGCGAAGGCGAGCCACGATCTTGAACCGTCGCCGGATCAATGTACCGATCCCATGGGCCGCCGACCGTGCCGGGAAATTCCAGGATTTCCGTCCGTGTCCATTCGGGCGGATTCAACCAGCCTTCGCGCAGTTCGTTCAGTTCCTTGGCGGCAACTGCAATGGCCGCGTCGCGTTCGACATGGGTCTCCGGGAAAGGGAACGTCTCAAAACAGGTGGTCGGCGTGTAGCGTGGCCGAGTTTCAAGCCTCGTACCGAGCTTCAGCGACCATATTTCGTGGAAGCGGGAGTGCAGGACACCGAAGAAGTAGTCGTCGGAGCGGGCGAAGGCGATCACAACATTTGCAGGAAGACTCGTAGCATCAAGCCAGACGAAGATGCGGTGCTTGGCCACCATGCAGGTCGCGACATACCTGCCAAGTCCGGTTATAGCCGACCGCATTCCAGACCGTGACTCCGCATACAACCACCACTTGGCACGATAGTTCTCACGTGCGTTCTTGGAACGAATCGGCCGAACCGTGTCATTCAGGAAGTCAAACGGGGCGGCATACAAAGCCGCAGCGGCGACGTCTCTATCCACTCCAAAGTCAATCGTCCAAACACCGCGCGCCCGCTTGTTCAGATCCTCCCCGTTGAAGTACGGTCTCAGAACGTCGCTGTTCGGTCGACCATGGGGATTGGGCGCGTGCAACCATTCAGTTGCTCGGGAGCAAGGAAGATCGAAGGGGGCAGCAGGCGTTATGCCCATAAACGAAAGGCGTGAGTTTGCAGGTAAGACCGCGACTGTTGTGATGTCTATCATAGCCGTCAAGTTGGCGTTGATCGACGGGGCCACCTTCCCGTCGAGGGTTAGCGTCTTCTCTTCGCCGTCATCAAAGCCAACCATGCTGACGTGAACGTTTGCGCCGTTCAAAATCCATGGGCGATCACTTTCGGCCCAAAAGATACCGCCACTATCCTTGATCCGCTTAAGCACTTCGCGGTTCGCGCCACCGCGTATGCCTTGTGTGGCGAGCAGTCCGGCGCGTTTGCACGTGCCGGCGGCAATGTGAGCGCGGGCCTTCTCAAACCAATAGCAACAAAGGTCTGCCTCGGCAGGTACGCGGTCGCCCCAAACGGCGAAGAGGCGGTCAACATAGGTGTCGCCCAGTTCGCGGCGCAAGATCTTCCCGCCCAGAAAAGGCGGGTTGCCGATGATGAAATCAACCTTTGGCCATTCAGGATCTTCTACTGATGGCACCTGACACCCGACACCTGACACCTCTTTCATGATCGCATCCATGAGCCGGATATTCTCGGAAAGGGGTCGGAGTACCGGGTCGGCCGGGAACCCGAAGCCGTTGGATCGGATCCATTGCAGCCAGCCGATCCATACGGTCATTTGGGCGAGATCGTGGGCGTAGGGATTGATTTCGATACCGTAAAGTTGCCAGGGGCCGCAGAGCGGCAGGAAGGCGCCAAGGCCGTTGTCGCTACCGTACAGGATGGCTTCTTTCTCCAGGTCTTTCAGGCGTAACAGCGCAACATAGAGAAAGTTCCCGGAACCGCAGGCGGGATCGAGGATCTTAACGGTCTGTAGGCGGTCAAGGAACCGGTGCAGGATGCTGGCCGCTTCCAGCCGTGCCTTTTTCAGGACCGGGGCAGTCAGGGGTTTTAGCGGGGTACCCGTCCCCTCCCGTGGCGGTGTCTTTTTGCCGGTGGTCAGGAGCCGTTCAATGATCTGGCGGGATTCATCCCATTCCCGGCGCAGCACCGCCATGACTACGGCGTCCACCACCAACTCGATATCTTCCTTGCTGGTGAAGTGTGCCCCGAGTTGGGAACGTTTGGCGGGATCAAGGCCGCGTTCAAACAGGGTACCGAAGATGGAGGGGTCAACGGCGCTCCAGTCGAGGCTGGCAGCTATGGCGATGCGTTTCACTTCATCGGGGGTAAGAGCGATAACCGTCCGGTCGTCGAACAGGTTCCCGTTGAAATGGCGGATTGGTTCGAGGCCGAAGTCGCCGCCGGTGGCCATGGTATCGAACAGCTGGGCCAGTATCTTTCCGAAGCGGGCGGGGTCACCGCCGGATTTCTCGACAATCCGGCTGAACACCTTGTCGGGCAGCAGACCGGTATCCTCGGCGAACAGGCAGAAGACGATCCGGTCAAGGAAATGGGCGACCACGGCCGGGTCAAGACCGCGCTGGCGGATGGCGTCGGCAATCCCGGCGAAGTGCTGGGCGGCCTCCTGGGTGACGGCGGTGCTGGTGCGGCCGGGACGGAGGGTTTCAGGGTTTGTGGAAGGTGGCACGCAGGATCTCGATGTTGCGGGGTTCGGCAAGGGATTCAAGCGGCAGTTCGTAGGTGGCCGATACGGTACCGGTGAAGTTCGTATGGATGATGATGCGGTCCAGGTCACAGACCACCAGGAGGGGAGGGTTTTCCAAGGCGTCCCGGTACCGCAGGAGCTGGTCGTAGGCGCTGGCAAGGTCCTTGTGTTTTGCCTTGTATTCCAAGCCGAAACAGCCCCGTTTCCACACGTCCGCGAAACCGCGTGCCGGATGCCCTGAGACTGTTGAAGGGCCATGCTTGGCCACGCCTTTCTCGAAACAGAAGGACTCGCCGGCGGGATCGGCCTCGGCAGGGGTCGGGTGGTCGACCAAACGGCACAGGTCGATGAAATGTTCCTGAGCGGCGGAACGTTCCTTCAGTTCCGCCCGTTTCCACTTGGCAATGAAATCGTTCACGTTCATGCAGCGGGTTCCCGTCACAGTCAATGGTTGCTGTGACTATACCGGAATGCCCGGCATGTTCCAGAGGATAAACCGGGATCTACTGCGCGCAACCCGGATCATACGTGATGACTGCACCCCCGGTGATGAAGACCTTGCGGCCGTCGGCTTTGGTTCCCTGGACGTTAAGGCCGAGACTGGGCGAGAGGCCTGACTTGCCGTTGCTGTCGGTGGCGATGGCCTTGACCTCGTAATATCCGGCATAGACATTGGTCCAGGTCACGGCATACGGGGCATTGGTAGCTTCCCCGACCTTGACGGCGTCGGCATAGAACTCAACCTTGGTGATGGTCCCGCTCCGGGCAGATGCGGTCGCCTGTAACGGGATGTTGGTGACAGCAGTGAAGAAGGATTCATCAACCGGGTTGGTGATGGTGACCGATGGCAGGTATAGGCCGGGCGTAATGACCAGATAGTCGAACCCGCTCCGGTTGGTTTCCACAGCCGTGGTGTAGGCAAAGCCGCCGTTACTGGCGATATTGAAGCTCATGCCGTTGGTATAGATGGTCTTGGCGGTTGGAACCCGGATAAGATCGTAGGTGGCGGCGGGGTTCGTCAGGGTGTCGGTACATCCGACCGTCAGGGTAGCGTTGGTAAGGATGGCGTCACCCCCAACCTGGATCGGGTTCACGCCGTTGGTGTCGATGGTGGTGTAAAGGCTGCAACCGCCAAACGAGAAATTGCCGGCAATGTCTATGGTACCGGCACCATTGCCATTGACCATAAAGGTCGTGGTGCCGTCAGGATTGAGCCAATCGCCGCGGAAGGTCATTTCCTGGCCGGCGTTCAGAATGGCGGTGTTGCTCCGCATGGTGATGTTGCTGGCGTCAACACGGAAGCCGCCGTTGGTAAGGCGGATCAGGACAGTGTCTATGGTGCCGAAGTCGGATCGAAACCCGTTGGTGGTCCCCCAGGTCGAACCAAGATCGAGATAGCCGGCCGTGGTGTTTGTGCCGAGTTCAAAGGATAAACCACAGACGAGGCCCGTCTTGGAGTTCTGGAGATTGAATGTGCCATGGGGAACCTTGACGTAACCGACAAGATGGTCCGCCGCCCTGTAGTTCACTTCGTTTGATACCGTAATGGTTCGTCCGTTGTCGATCATGAGCAATGCCCCGTCGCTCATGTAGAGTTC
>MHBQ01000109.1 GCA_001803315.1 Lentisphaerae bacterium RIFOXYC12_FULL_60_16 | reverse complement strand
GGGCTCGTGTATGTCCTGCTTGCGAAAAAAGCATGGTGTCTATCGGTAATGGTATCCCTTGGATATTTGTCCGGATTATTTGTCGTGATCCTTCTTCATGGTTTCAACTGGGAATGGCAAATGGGTGTGGTGTGGAACCGTCTGACAATCCAGTGGTTGGTGGTTGTACTACCAATTATCGTATGTGGGCTATCCAACGCGTGTCAATGTGCTGAAGACGGGCAACGAGCATGTGGTGTGCATGACCAGAAATCTTAGGCTAGTAGGCCGTTATGCCGTGCCGGGATTGATCAGCCTGTTATTGTGGCTGACTGCCTGCCGGATACAGACGTATGCCATTGCGCATGATCCGGGGCAATATATCCAGATGGGGCGTATCCTGGCGGAAGACCCCTGGCGATCGGACTTGTCGCGTGAGGCGCTGACCTTTGTGGCGCCGGTGTATCCCCTGGTGCTGGCCCTGGTTGTCAAGGTGTTTGGGCTGCTGGCGCCGTATTGGCTTAACCTGGTGCTGATGGCCGGGTGTGTGGCCATGCTGACGCTCATGATCCGGAAATGGTCAGAGTCCGGCCTGGAACGCGATGTGGTGGTGCTGGCTGCCTGCTTCCTACTGTTCGCCGGTTACCGTCAGAATGCCTATTTCCTGTTGTATCCGTTCAGGGAGACGCTCTCCTTTTTTCTGATCCTGTCGGCTTTTGCCAGCCTGGTATCGATCAGGGAGTCCTCTTACCGGTTAAAAGGAATGCTGGCCGGAGTCTGCCTCCTGCTGGCCATCGGAACCCGTGAGCCTTCCGTATGCGCTTTGCCCGGTGCGCTATGGTGCGCATGGTGGGTTGCCCGTAAAAACCATATTCGTCCGTGGCGGGTATGCGCCTGCCTGATATTGCCGTTCATGGCGGTTGTGACGGTGGCGTTGCCGATCCTGCTTGTTGTCGGCAGAGGCGCCAACCTTCAATTGGCGTCGTGGCTGGATGTCGTTGGCCGGCAATCGCCGGCAATACTGTTGAGCCGAACCCTGGATGGCATGCTGGCACTGTGGGGGTTCCTCAAAGATGAACTTGGCCCGCTTGGGTTGGTGCTTGTGGCGGGAGGGTTATTGCATTGGCGACGCCATATTGAGACCTGGGGATGTTTTATTTTCACCGGTTTCTTGTTTTTTGTCTTCTACAGCCATGTCGGTGAACCTCACCGTCGTTTCTTCCTGGCGGTCATGGTGTTCACGGTTCCGCTCGTCGGAGCCGGATTGTGCGGTGCGGTCAAGGTGTTGTCCTTGCCGCTGGAACGATTCCCGAAACTTCGTTCCGTCCGTACATGGGGGTATGCCGTTTGCCTGGTCGCCATCAGCATCGGCTGGCTCCGTCTGCTGCCGACCTTGCACCCGTGGGGACCCTTTGTCAGCCGGCAGGAAATTGTCCGGATGCGGGACATCACACAGCCATTGTCGCTGCAGCCGTCGCAACCGGTCAAGTCGACGCGATCCAATGGTCTTCATGCGCTGCCGTCAGCGTGTCAGGGTTTGCTCAAGCCGTACCGTTTCGAAGCGGAACAGCCTTTTCTTGTACGTTTCCGGCGTGGGAGTGATGACGAACCTCTGTTTTGCGTGGAGAAGAACAACGATGTGCTGAAGGCCGCACTGGCCGGACATACCACGGTCCGGTTCGGGGTGGAACGGTTCGTGTATGATGAACTGATCCGGGGAGTCCCCGTATATTATATCAAACCATTAGGGAACGCGTGTTTCTTCCAGGGCCGGATGATCCCGGACCAGGGGCCTACCGTGGAGGCGGTGTTGCAACAATACGCCGATCTGGTGCCGATTACCGGCCCTGATGGCAATCCGATTGAATGCACCCTGGGCGATGGCCGGTATGCGTTTTACCATGTACAACCGTGGTCCATGAAACAAGCTGTCCGTCCATTGCCGCTCCGGCGGGAAGGGGATTCGATCCTGTGTGTGGATGCGCGGGCTTTGCATTGCGGCCGGATGGGAGATGAGGCGACAACCCGGCTGCGGATCGGTAATCGCGTTGTGGACGATCAGGTTAATCCGGGCGCGAATTATTACTATCTCCCGGATTCTGTCGGGTCGAATGCTTTCGTCACGCTGGAATCTGATCAGCCGGTTCCGGTGGATTTTGCCCCGTCATGGTTGTCTGCGGACCAAGCCCTTGACCTGGACTTAAGCCGGTTTGCATTTCCAATGCAGGGATCGATTGTACAGGAAGGTTGGGAATATGTTGGATCCTGTTGGCAAAGCACGAACCGTGCGGCCTTGCATTTGCCGGTCCCGGGTCCGGTGCCCGGTATGTTGCTTGTAGAACTGTCATTGAGGGTGAAATCCAGCGCCGGCGATTCCGGCACGGTGACGGTGTTGGATGGCGCATCGATCATCCGGTCTTTCGATGTGGTCCGGGGTAATATGCTTCACCGGTTGCTGGTTCCGGTTGACCGTGCCGGGGGTTTTAAGCGGATAGGGTTGCAACCGGATCTTTCGACGTCGTCCCGCCTGTTGATCGATCGGGTACGGGTTCGTATGCTTTCGGCTGGAACCCGCTTGAAGTGCGATGTGGGGAGTGCGGATGACGATTTATTCCTGGGGGCGGGCTTTCATGCGCGGGAGCGAGATGCCGTTCGGCGTAGCTGGCGATGGACCCGTGATGAGGCGTTTGTGAACCTTTATTTCCCCTCCCATGATCGTGACTGGAACCTGGAGGTCAGGTTCTCCGAACAGCACCGTTCACCCCGTGCCCAGCCGGCGCAAGTAGCCTGGTCGTTCAATGGATCCCCGGTTGTACCGGCCCTTGAAGATGCCGGGGACGGGTGGCTGCTGGCGGCGTTCCGTTTGCAACCATCCCGGGATACTGCCGCCACGAACCGCCTTGAGATCCGTTGTGTGCCCTGGTCCGCGTCAGTCTGCGATGGCACTCCGGACACCCGCCAGTTGGGAATCATGGTGGATCGGATCGATTGGATGCCGGCTTCCGGCAAGCCATGACCGTCTGGTTGCGGCTTGACGGCATCAGAATGGAAGAGTACCGGTATGGCTGAAAAGGTGAAACTCATGAGTCGTTTGATCATACAGTTGCCGGCGCTCAATGAAGCGGTATCCATTGGCGGGGTGCTGAAGGCGTTGCCAACCTCCCTGCCGGGGATTGATGAAATCCGCGTGGTGGTGGTGGATGACGGCTCTACGGATGATACCGGGCGTATTGCCTCTGAACATGGCGCCACCGTGATCCGGCATGCGCGTCCCATGGGGGTGGGGGCGGCGTTCAGGTCCGGGCTTCAATGTGTCACGGAACTGGGCGCTGATATCGTGGTGACCCTGGATGCGGACGGACAGTTCGATCCCGCCGATATCGGAGCCCTGGTGGCGCCGATCCTGGCCGGTGAAGCGGATTTTGTTACGGCGTCACGGTTCAAGGACCCGGCGTTGGAACCCGACATGCCTCCCGCCAAACGATGGGGCAATGCCGTTATTGCACGATGGATCAGTCGGATGACCGGCCAGTCGTTCGCCGATGTCTCCTGTGGATTCCGCGCCTATTCCCGTAATGCGTTCCTGCGCCTGAACCTGACCGGTGATTTCACCTACACCCATGAGGTGTTTCTCAACCTGGCTTTTGCGGGTGTACGCATACGCGAGGTACCGGTGAGGGTGCGCGGACAACGTCAACACGGAACCTCGCGGGTGGCCGGCAACCTGTTCCGGTATGCCTGGCGAGCCGCCGGGATAATCCTGGGGACCTACCGGGATTATTATCCGCTCCGCTTCTTCTCGGCTTTGGCGCTGGCCTGTTTCGGGGTGGGAGCTGTCGCGCTCGGGTGTCTGGGTATACACTGGTTGCGCACGGGAGCGTTCTCTCCGTACAAGGCGGTCGGGTTCTTCGGCGGATCGCTGTGGGGTGCCGGCCTGCTTGTCTATCTGATCGGTTTGGTTGCCCAGATGCAGGTGCGTATCCGGAACGGCATGGAAGACGTACTGTACCGGGTCCGCCGAATGGATCTGGAACAGCGCAATGGGTGACGGGAATATCACCTGACTGCCCCTTAACCCTCCGAATACCGCCTTGGTCAGGCGAGGGTGCCGCACCCGCCGTGTGTCGGGTTTGCGAATGGAGATCGGTATGCCGGGTCAGAAGATTTGACAGGATGGACGGGATGTGGACGGGAAGATGGACGGGATGAGAGGGGATTTCACGCAGAGTCGCAGAGGTCGCAGAGAAGAGGGACCGCAGCCGCCTGCGTCCAGAGGCTACGGCGCGCCACGGAGGTTGCGGTCATTTAATCGGACCTCGGGGACTCGGCCCGATGCAAATGCCCGCAACGGTGGTCCGGAAGCGGTGAGGAGCGGAGGGGACATGGAACCGCTATACACAACTTCAGCCTATAGCCTATCAGCCGGCGCCCCTATGGGACGCCCGTGGTGTTGTTTAATTAAATATTTACCAGGCTATTAAAATATACTAAACTAGTCGGACTAGTTGAAAAGAGGAATATATGAATAGCTGGGCATTACAGGACGCCAAGGCGAAGTTCAGTGCGGTGGTTGAACGTGCACAGTCTGAAGGGCCGCAATTGGTCACTCGCCATGGGGAGGATACGGTAGTGGTGGTGGCTGCGGAGCAGTTTCATCGCTTAACGCGTCGCCATGGGCAGGACTTGATACATTTCTTTCATGATTCGCCGCTGAGTGATTTAGATCCGGAATGGTTGCGACGTAAGGACGATGCTGGCCGGGAGTTGACGCTTTGAGATACTTGCTCGATACCTGTCTGGTCTCTGAATTGGTGCGTGTTCAGCCGGATCCAGCGGTGACGGCTTGGATCAGGGAACAACAAGAGCATCATCTGTTCTTGAGTGTTTTGACGCTGGGCGAATTGCGCAAGGGCATCGAACGCCTTGCCGACGGAAAGAAACGTGAACATTTAGCCAATTGGCTGGATGGTGAACTGAAGCTTCGGTTTATGGGACGGATACTGCCAATTGACGATGAAGTCGCCGAGCGATGGGGCATTCTGTCAGCCCGTGCCGGGGATAAGGGTCTTGCAATGCCTGTTCTGGACGGGCTGATCGCCGCCACAGCGCTGGTGCATGGCATGACGGTTGTCACACGTAATGTCGGCGACATGCAGTCCTCTGGCGTGCTGATTTACAGCCCTTGGTCATAAAGTCTTGTTCCGAGTCATGGCCAGCCGGGTGTTATTGCCGGTCACTCACGGATTTTCTGGTACGGGGACCGGTGGGGCATCCCGTTCCACGACTTCCCGGGGAATTAGCAATTCACGGCCGGTACGCGCCAGGAATGGCGGGATGGTCATCAATTGACGCACTCCCTGGGAGTTTTCGAACTTCCATAATTTTCCGTCCTGACCATCCGGTACCGGGACGCTGAACCACCCGTCCTCGGTCTTCCCAAAATCATACACCACGGCGCCGGAGGCATCTTTCAAGGTGCCGGAAATCCGCGGCGCCCACGATGCA
>MHBQ01000108.1:40943-48331 GCA_001803315.1 Lentisphaerae bacterium RIFOXYC12_FULL_60_16 | reverse complement strand
ATCCCGGAACGCATCCCATGCCACATGCTTGAACCTCTCCACCACCCGCACAACCTCTTCGAAGCCAATCCATCGCTTCAGCTCTCGCTTACCGCGAGTCTCTCTGCCGATCTTCAATTGCTTGCGGACTTTCCGGGCAAACCGCTCGCCCCCCAGCACCAAACCCCATTTCAGGTTCAAACCCGCCGGCTCATTCACCCCCTGTCGTATCCGATCTTCCACCATCGCCCGGTAGCGGGAACTCGCATCTTCATCCGCTTTCCCCACCCGCCTCAACAGTACATCGCTTGCCAGCCATTCAAGAACCTTCTCATACCCCGCATATCCACGGTACGAACTGTGCCGGAATTCCCGTAACCGCTTCAGCCTCAATTCAATGGCTTCCGGGGTCGGCGGTCTCGACACCCCACTTCGCTGCGCAGCTCTCTCCGTTTTCCCCAGCCCCAGATCCTCCGTCGCCACACAATTCATGTGCACATACACGCTGGCTTCCAGCAACCAGCCTCCATCCTCGATTAAAATCGCCTTAAACCGCTCCCCGAACACATGGCCGGTTCTGTCATGCCGCTTATTGAACCAAATCCCGTAACTGCCATTCAGCCACTTCATACACTGGCTGATATTCCCTGCCGGCGTTCCTACCAGCAGGTGATAATGATTCGGCATCAGGCAATACGCGTAGAGGCGTAGCCGATATCGATCCTTCGCCTCCTCTAAAAGCCCCAGAAACTGTTTAACATCCCCCTCATGACAGAACAACAGGCCCCGATTATCCCCACGTGCGCATACATGATACATCCCGCCCGCCACCCTGACTCTTGCGTGCCTTGCCATAACAACTCCCTGTACGTCTTCTCCCTGTACGTCTTCGCTCATACATTGTCAAATGTAAAGATGCGTCCCTAATCGCTCCAGCAGTTGGCCGCGACCACATAACGTTGTCGGGGAGGGTTTACTCGCCGTCAGCGGGGAGCCATACCCTCAACTGCCTTGGCTGAAAACATTTCTTTAACACTCTCCTTGGACAGCACAATGATCGTGAAAACGCCCAGGATCGTTCCGAATGGCATCATGAGACATTCAACTGCACCGACCACCATGCAGTACATTCTGGCTTTTCGTTTATGCAATTTGCGGCCGGCAATAATCATGCAAACAGCCAGGGCCCACCCACAAAGCATGATGAATCCTCCAATCCCTACGAAAATCCATCCGATAAATGCTGGTGGTGGATTGGGTCCGTCAAACTTGCCCAATATCATCGCAATCCCGATGGCGACATGAATAACGGGAAAACAGGAAAACAGCGCGGTTATTCCGCCGACGATGTAGTGGAATATAGCCAGGAGGTCGAGGTGTTTATCGTCATCGGTTTTCATATTTATTCCAGCCCCCAGTTATCCACCAACGTGTCTTTTCCCAGCCCTTCACCCCTACTCAGCAACATCCACCCCACGATCCTACTCTGGCACGACCGGGATTGAAGTCAAGGACGGGATGCAAGGTGTTTTACTCGCTGTCCCCGGCGTTTACGTCTGCCGATGGTGCCCCGAAGCAAGGGGTCCTTCGAATGCCGAAATACATGCCGCAACACGGTCAGGGTTCCCTGCAATTGTAATTTGAGATTTGACGACGAAGCCGGTTTCCTCAACCCTGCCTGCCTTACAGGAGATCGCCCATGAAAGCTGTTCCCGCGCACTGGCAATGGTTCAACCAGTCCCGTTTCGGTTTGTTCATCCATTGGGGACCCTACTCCGTCTACGGACGCGGAGAACAGGCGCTCAACCGCGAATTCCTTGACCAGAACGAGTATGCCCGCACGGCCTGTGACTGGAACCCGAAACATTACGATCCTGCCGTATGGGCATCCGTGGCTAAGAATGCAGGCATGAAATACGCCGTCCTCACCACCCGTCACCACGACGGCTATTGCCTCTGGAATACCAAAACCACCGATTATTCCAGCATGCAGCAGGCGCCGAAACAGGATTTCGTCCGCACCTATGTCGATGCCTGCCGTGCCGCCGGCCTTAAAGTCGGTCTCTATTATTCGCTGATTGATTTCCGCCTGCCCGCCTGGTTCCGGGGCCCGGAAAAGGATCCCACAGGCTGGCAACAGGCCAAACAATACATCTTCGACCAAGTCCGCGAATTGTTGACCCAGTACGGCAAGATCGACGTGCTCTGGTTCGATGGCATCTGGCCACGCCCGGCCGCCGACGTGGACAGCAAGGGCCTGCTGAGCATGATCCGCTCACTGCAACCCGACATCCTGGTCAATGACCGTCTCGAATGGCCCCAATTCTCCTGGTACTGGCAGTTCGAGAACTGGAAGAAACGTTACCCGGGTGAATACCTCGGCGATTTCGGCACCCCGGAACAAGGCATCTATGCAGACCCCGACTACCTCTGGGAATCCTGCCAGACCGCCGTCTCCCGCCTGTGGGGCTTTACCCGCGGCGAACGCTGGCGCAGCGCCGAAGAACTCCTGTTCACGCTGGTCAAATGCTCCTGCCTGGGCGGCAATTTCATCCTCAATGTCGGCCCGCAACCGGACGGCCAGTTCCCTCCCGAATTCGTCGAACGAACCGCCGCCATCGGGGAATGGCTCAAGGTCCACGGTGAAGCCATCTACAACAGTGAACCCGGCGATGTGACGGAATTCATCACCTATGGCTGGCAGACAGTGAAGGAAAACAACCTGTACCTGATCATCCGGTTCTGGGACAACCGCCCGACGCTGCAACTGGTGGGATTGAAAACCAAGGTCAAGCGGGCCACCCTCCTGACCACCGGACAGGATCTGGCGATCAAGCAGACCGACAAGGAACTGGTCCTGTCGGGCCTGCCCCCGGAACGCCCGACCGCCCTGTATCCGGTAATCCGGCTCGAATGCGCAGCCAAACCGGAACCCAACGAATGGGGCAAATGCCGCACCTGGCGCGGGGATAATGAATTCCTGGCCCGCTGGGCTGAATCCCGCGGCACCTCGGTCTGGGCCGACGGCAAACCCCGCTGAAACGGACAGCCATGAATCTTCCACTGGTCCTCACAGGCGGACTCCTCGGAATCGGCGCCGCCGGCATTCTCGGACGCCGTTTGATCACGAGCTTTCGCGATCCCCGCTGGCGCTCCCTGGACTGGATCAGCCGGCCAGCCAGCGAAGGCGAGATCTATTCACTCAAGGAACAGCTCCACATCGCACACGTTACCGAGCTGAAACCCCGCCGGTTGCGGCTTCATTTCGCCCCGCCAATCCCCGCCAAAAGCTGGCGGATCTTCCGGAATGATCAGGATCTCGGCGAACACACCCACCCCGACCTGACCTTTGCGGATGATGACGACGGGCATGACTTTTCCGGCGTACCGTTCCGCGTGGAGCCGGTCGGCACAGACCCCATGCCCGTGATTACGCTCCGGATGCATTACTATCCCAAGCACCATTACACAAAAGCCGGGTTATCCTGGCCGGACGCCTACACCCTGATCGCATCCAGCGTGCCCGCCCGTTACCGGCCCGGATATTCCCTCCCCGAATGGGTCGGCCTGCAGCCGGATGATCCCGACCTGGCGAAAGCCCGCGAGGCCATGCAGGATGAGGTGGATTTCCGGGCCCCGATACTCGAACGCCAGGAACAGGTTTTCCGGTTCCTCATGCGCCGGATCAGCATCCGCACCGGCCTGCCCGATGATGCCCTGCTCAACGCCAACGCATGGAACACCTGGGAACGCGTTCGCGACGGGCACGATGCCTTCTGCGAACTCAAGGCCCTCATCTATTACCTGTTCGCCAACGCTGTCGGCATTCCCACACGCCTGGTGGATTTGATGGGCACCATGGGACCGATCGTGCTGACCGGCCATTACATTGCCGAATCCTGGATTCCCGAAGAACAGGCATGGATGCTGGTGGACCCCCACACCCGCGACCTCGCCTGGGTACGGGACCCCTCGGGACGGTTGTTGCACACCATCGCCCTCAAACACCGGTACGACGCCGGCACCCTCGCGGATTGCACCATCCGCCAATACGACCGGCAAACCCGCGAACTGGTCACCCGTCCCCTGGCCAGCCTCAGCGACCAGAGCATGAACTGGATCCGAGGCCCACTGGTTATCGCCTTCAAGTTCGGCTATCCACGCAACCGCGGCTATTCCCGCTTGCGAACCTTCTTCCGGCGGCCCACCCTGCTGTATTCCCCCCTCGAACTGCCACAGCCGCGCCGGAAGCTCTGGTGGTGTTTGGCCGCGCTGGGCCTGGGGTTGATTGCGTTGATTGTTGGAATGGCCAGCTGATATACACCAAACCGATGATACCTCACCAAAAGGAAACCGCAGCTCCGAAGAGCTGCGGTTTCCTTAAACCCCCTGCACGAGGGTCGCCAGTCGGCCAGTAAGCGGAACTCGAATGAGCCACTGTGGGCCCCGTCCCGTTGATCACCAGCCTCAGGACAGCTATTAATAAAGCACACGCCATGCCAACTTCATGCCACCCGTCCTGCTTTGCATTTCCTTAACAAAGATCAAACAATCTTTCCGGAAGTCATGCAGCAGGAAGCAACATGCAGACACTAGCTTCTCCGAAAGCTGTTCCGTTGTCGCAGATTTTCAAGACTGATTGTCTCACCGTTACAGTTAATGGCCGCTTTTTGCTACAATGGCCATCGGCGGCCACCGCGATGAAGGGATCAGCACCATCGTATCCGCTTGCCCGGATCAAACATCTCGACGTGACAGCCTCCACCTCTATAACCTACAGCCTATTATGTTAATGGAATGGCTAATCCCAACTGACGTCAAGGTGCCGATCGGATTGTATTTGGCCGCAACCGGAACTGCCACCTTGCTGGTCGGCATCAGCAAAGGCGGATTCGGAGGCGGTATCGGGGTTCTGGCAACTCCCCTGTTCCTTATGGTCCTGCCTGCCAACGTGGCGCTTTCGATGATGTTGCCGATCCTGATCGTTTGCGATGCCTTCACCCTGCGGCAATTCCCCCGCACCTGGGATCCGCGCAGTTTCCGCATGATCGCCGGCGGCACGGTTATCGGCCTCGGATTCGGATTGTTCCTGCTGCTGTATTTCGCCCGGGAGTCGGTTGACGGCGACCGCTGGATACGCCTGATCGTCGCGGCTGTCTCCATCCTGTTCTGCATACTCCAGGCATGGAAAGCCTGGCGGCATGGGCAGGCGCCCGCCTACCAGCCCGGATGGATTGTCGGCACCCTGACCGGCATCATGTGCGGAATCACCACCATGGTGGCGCACGCCGCCGGCGTCATCGTCAACATGTTCCTGCTGACCCGCCACCTCGACCCGCAGCATTTTGTAGGAACCTGTGCCCGCTACTACCTGACATTCAATACCCTTAAGGTTCCGTTATACCTGCTGGCCAGTGTTCTGGCGGACAAGCCATATATCACGTTCACCACCCTGAAATGGGATCTCTGGCTCCTCCCATTCTGTCCCCTTGGCGTGGCGCTGGGGGCCTGGCTCAACCGCCGCATGAGTAGCAGGTTATTCACGCTGGTTATCTACTTATTCCTGGCCATAACGGCAGGGAAGATGATACGGGATTCGCTGTGAGACCGCTATTCGACCGCCATGGACCCATCTTGAACCCCACCGACCTGGATTATGACGGGTGGTTGGATCTCCTGCTGGAAGCCGGTATGAACGTTCTGGGTCTGCATACCGATTATCCCACGCTCAAGGCATGGATGCAGTCACGGGACGGCGAGGCATGGTGCAACCGCCTGGCAAAAGCCCGGATAGACCTCGAATTCGCCATCCATTTCACTCCGTCATTCCTGTCGGAGGGCCTTTTCCGCAAACACCCCGACTGGTTCCCCGTGGACATCTGCGGAACCCGGTACTGGGAAGGGGCCAATCCCTGCACAAGTTCCGAAGCGCTGCTGGACTACTTTCGAGAGAAGGCTTCCGAGTCAGCTCGAACGCTGCCATCAACAACCCACCGGTACCATCTCTGGGCTGCCGATAACCGTCCGTGGTGCAACTGCAAGGCTTGTGCCCCATTCTCTCCATCAGAAAATAATCTCCGCCTCATGCACGTCATGCTGGAAGGATTGCGTTCGGTCGATCCCAAGGCAGAACTCAGCTACCTGGCCTACCTGGAGAGCCTGCCACAACCCGTGAAGGTCAAGCCAGCGAAGGGTATCTACCTGGAGTTCGCGCCGTACCGTCGCAACCATCGTATGCCGCTTGCCGATCCCGGCTGCCGCGCAAACGCAGACCAGATGACTGCCTTGCGCGGGCTGCTGACGGTATTCCCGGCGGCACAGGCCCGTGTTCTCGACTACTGGCTTGATATCTCGCTCTTCTCCGCCTACCGGAAAGATCGGCCTCCCGTGGAGGTGATACCTGCGCCGGGCATCGTGAAATCAGACGCCGAGACCTATGCGGCCCTTGGAATCCGGGAAGTCACAACCTTCGCCTGCTGGATGAACACGGCGTATTTCCGGTCCTACCCGCAGGCGCGTAACCGGTTTGTCCGCTTCAGCCGTGCCACACGGAAGTGATGACACTTCAGCCACCGATTCGTCCCCGAGCATACCCCATGCCGGTCTTTCCGAACCCGTTGCCGGTATACCAGAGGTGGTAATCATCCGCCCGCCTGACAACCACGGCATAGCTGCGCTGATGATCGTCGAATGTGCCGGCCGCGCCGATTCCCAGGTAGTCATCGGCTTTCGGGCACTGGTGTTGCCAGGTTAACCCGTCTTCACTCCAGGCTTCCTGGATGCGATAGGCCGTTCCGAACGAACTGAACCACATACGCCACCCGTCCGGTTCACGTAATACAAACGGCTTGCTGTTGATGTATTCATAGGGGTTCCCCGTAAATTCGCGCGGAGCCAGCACCAGACCGGACTCGTGCTTCTCCCAACGGACACCGTCCCGGGATTCCGCCACGGCAACGCCGATCCGCGGGATCCGGTCACCATGCCCGGTCTGCACCCCCTCCGGCCGCGCGTAGTATTTTCCGATTGCCGTATAATACATCCTCCACCGGTCCCCCGCCCTCACCACCGATACACTGCCGGTCGCTTCACCATCCCACGGCCGGTTCATGGGAATGATCGGATTGGCGTCATGATAGCGCCAGGTCAGTCCGGCATCGTCGCTGATCGCCAAATTGGTGGCATTGGGCAATTTGCCGTCCGGCCTCGGTTTTCCCCACGAACAGAAAACCATCAGCCACTTCCGGGCATCAACCCGCACGACAAACGGAAAGGACGGACCCCCGAAGTTGTGATCGGTATCCGGCTGGGCGGCAAGCAGAACGCCGCCAACCGGTTTCCAGTCATTGGGCCGGTCCACCGGTGATTCGGCCATGAGGATCACATTCCCCTTGGGTCCGGCCCCCCAG
>MHBQ01000108.1:0-40764 GCA_001803315.1 Lentisphaerae bacterium RIFOXYC12_FULL_60_16 | reverse complement strand
GGGTCGGGCCGGCTCCAGTTATTTGCACTTCTCACGCAACCGCCATCATCCCTTGCCCACCGTTACCAGGTCGTACTGCATGGAACCCAGCCCGATCCGTTCCCCGTGCTCCAGCTGGATCCGGGCATCGTACTGCGGCCAGAATTCCTTGAACACATCGTGCCCGTGCCGCGCCGTCAGCAAATCCACCACGGCGGTATCCGCGGCAACCGGATCGAAAGATGCCACCACGCCCAGATCCGGCAACGCCGGTTCCTCCTTGCCAAGGCAATCGCAGTTTTTGGTGATCCGGGTGATGAAGTTGATATAGACCACCCGTCCCTGCTTCTCCCGGTGGAACGCGAGGCAATACTCGGCCATCTTCTTCTGCAACGCCTCGCTGGTCTCGCTCCATTCGAAGCTCACAGCGCCATGCGGACAAAACGCATAGCATTCCCCGCACCCGATGCACCGCTTCACATCCAGCGTCGCATATTTTTCCACCGTGATGGCAGCCGTGGGACAATGCCGGGCACACCGGCCGCAGGCGGTACACTTCGATTTCGAAAAAATCGGTTCCGCGGAATGATGCTGTTGCAGTTTGCCGGCCCGGCCCGCCATCCCCATGGCCACATTCTTGATGCTCGCCCCCATGCAGGCCACCAGGTGTCCGGTCACGTGCGTCAGCACCACCACCGCATCAGCCATGTATCCCGCACCGGCCAGAAACACATGCTTAAGGTTCCCCTCCTTCATCGGGATGGTGACCTGCGCCTCGCCCTTGAGCCCATCGGCAATAATGACGGGGAACCCCAGCGTCTCATGGGAAAAACCATGTTCGCGCGACTGTTCAAGATGGTCAACCGCATTGGCCCGACGGCCATTGTAGAGCGTATTTGAATCCGTGGCAAACGGCTTGCCGCCCGCCGCCTTCACCTGCTCGCCCACGGCGCGCGTGACCGGCGCCGGCACCACATTGGCTCCGCCACGTTCCCCGAAGTGCTGCTTGATGGCCACCAGTCCCCCCTTGGGGATCATGGCTTTAAGCTTCATGGCAACCCACAACTGTTCCACCGCCCCGATCAGGCCCTGCACATCGGCCTGCTCCGGCAAGGGGACCAAAAACACGCGGGGTCGTTCGACAACTACGGTACGTTTTTTCATGCTGTTTCCCGCTCCTACTTACTACACTTCCATGGTCTCGGAGGATCGTATCTCAACGGTAATCCCGCTCAACTGCCGCATGATCTTGATGCGACGCCGGATCGGCCACCAGTCATACAAGAACACTTGCAAAGGCCTCCACATGGCCACCCACCCCATGATCAGCAAACCCTCCTCAACCACCGGCAGAACCAGCGGTGAAACGGACAACCACACCATCGCCGCCCGGCCAACGGTACAGGCAACCAGGAACAACAACCCCGTCACCAGGCTCCAACGCCCCTGCTGGAACAGCTGGGACAGGTCCTGGCGGGCCGCCTTGTGACGATAGGCGAAATAATGCCGGATAGCTGCAGCCAGCGTGTCGGCATTCTCCTCCTCGTCATCCGGATCGGGCAGATAAATCAAAAGTTTCACAGGTTTTCCGGGGCCAATGTCGAGCATGGCATCCACGATGTATTCCTCCGCCTCGGGATCCATGTCCTTTTCCAGGAACGGTGACGGGTCCAGTGTGTTGAACAACTGGTGGATCTTCCGCAATTTCAGCTCGATCAGCACAACGCCGTTCTCGGTCCGGTATATGGAGGAAAGGTCCGGCATGGTCACCACTCGATTCCGCGCCGGGCGCAGACTCCCTTCTGGTAATAGTGACGGACCGGCCGCATCTCGGTCACCAGGTCCGCCTCGCGCCGGATACGCGGATCGACGCCGCGCCCGGTCAATACCAGTTCCACCGTCGGTGGACGCAAAGCCATGAGCCCCAGCACATCGTCAACGCTCAACACCCCCACGGCAACCGCCACCAGGATCTCGTCAAGGATCACCACGTCCGCCCGGCCGCCGGTCAACACCGTCAATGCCCGCTCCAAGCCGGTCTTGGCCGCTCGCCGGTCAGCATCCGACGGTTTTCCCCGCACGAATTTCCCGGCGCCGAACTGGTGGACCGTCAAGGATTTGCCCAGCTTGCGCAGTCCTTTGATTTCCGAATAGTTTCCCGCCTTGAGAAACTGGCCGACCCAGACCCGCAGGCCGGCCCCGACCGCACGCAGGGCAAGCCCCATCGCGGCGGTGGTCTTGCCCTTGCCATTGCCCGTATAGACCTGGACATACCCCTGCTTGAGCGCGGTTTGCATAGGGCGCATCCTACCACCCCGCCGCCCCATCGCACGCAAAAAACACGTGCGCCCCCTTAGGAAAAGGCAACGGTTTCGCGTCAGATGGCTCCAGCCGCAAGGCGGAGCCGTCGGTGCCATACTCCCGAGCCTCTTGCAAAACCCCCGGGAAGACGATCAAGAATTCCAGTACGGGACCGGATGCCAGGGCGTTTCACCGGCATAGGCATCCAGCAGGCGGGACACGAGCCCGGCACGCAGTCCGGCATGGGCAGGCGCATACCAGAGGTTGTGAAGCTCATCCGGATCGTGTTGCAGGTCAAACAATTCCCCGTCCGGGGTTCCCGGATAAATGGACAGGCGATGGGTCGGCGTGACCAGCGACCGAACCTGGAACCCACTGGTCGGATCATCATTCTCAATCACCACCGAGTCCCGGATGGACGTTGCCGTCCCGTCCAGCAACCCGGCAAACGACCGGCCGGGATAGTGATGGATCGGCATCACCGACCCGCGTTCAAACGGCGTCTTGCAGTCGGCCCAATCGGCGCCCGGCATCGGCACCCCGCACAAGTCCAGGATGCCCGGCATCAGGTCGATCTGCGACACCAGGGCCTCGCTCCGGCGCCCGCCGGGCCAGCCCGGAACCGCCACCAGGTAGGGGATCTGGATGCACCCCCGGAACGTGTAGAAGGCCTTCCAGATCATTCCATGGTCACCCATCATGTCGCCATGGTCGGCGATGAATACCAGCAGGGTATCATCGAGCTTGCCCGTCCGCTCCAGCGCATCAAGCACGCGCCCGATCTCGGCATCCACATGGCTGATCATACCGTAGGTCAGCGCAATCATTTCCCGCCACTGGTCATCGGTGACGCCGACCGGGCTCACGCCATTCGGCTTGATGGCGCCGTTGACAATGCGCCGGTACACCGGCGGCAGATCGTCCAGTTCCCCCGAACGCCGGGCCGGCAACGGGATCGATGCCGGATCATACCAACTGCCATAGGGCTCCGGTGGCGCCACCGGCATGTGCGGGTCCGGAAACGAACACCAGATAAAGAACGGTTTCTCATCCGGTTGTTCGATGACCCGTATGGTGGAATCGGCAATGAACCGGTTGTAGTGCAAGTCTTCGGGCAAACGCAGCCGGTGACACAACGGCGCACCGCTCGTGCAAGGTTCCGGATGGCGGAAACATTCCGGATTCCCTCCGCGCGCACGCAACCACTCGATGTATTCACCGTAGATGAAGGTCGTATGCCCGCCCACAAAATCGACGCCCTGAAATCCATAGTACGGGGTTGGGAACTTTCGAATCGCCCCTTCGTTCCAGGCGGCCATGCTCTCTGGATGCTCCGGCAGATGCCGCCCCGGCTTCGGCACCCAGGGGGTCAGGTGCAGTTTTCCCGCGGAATGGGTTCGATAACCCGTTCCGGCCAACACCCCGGGCAGGGTGGATAGATCGGCACGCAGGGACTGCCCGTTGACGCGGACACCATGATCCCGCGGCAACAACCCGGTAAACATCGAGGCGCGGGCCGGCATACAGATGGGATTGTTGCAATAGCCGCGCGTAAAAGTGGTGCCCCGCGCCGCAATCCGCTCCAGGTTCGGAGTGCGGACCACCGGGTTCCCCATCGGCGACAGGTGATCCGCCCGCATCTCATCCACACAAAAGATCAGGACATTCGGTTGTGGCATGGGTTCCTCAACGTCCGATCGGTATTTTCCGGTTGGTGAAATCATTATCCGCAATTTCACAGGGCATGGAGAGTTCCAGCAACAACGCCGGGCCCACCCCGGTGAACCGATGACGCCGTCCCGGCGGCACCACCAGTACCCCGCCTTCACCGAGCGCGTGCGTGCGCTTGTCCACACGCAGACGCACCTTCCCCTTGACCACAAAGAACGTTTCGTGTTTACGCTGATGCCGGTGTTCCGGACAGGTCTGTCCGTCGAACACGAACAGGTACTTCCCGCAATAACCGGCCTTCTGCTCGTTGGCAATCCAATACTCGATCAACCCCGTCTTCGAGAATTCACCCAACCCGAAATCCAACACCAGCGGCAGAACCTTCGGCATGGCCACGCCCCATTTCCAGACCTGTTGCTTGAAGGCCGCCAGCGCCTCCCGGCGTTCCCGGCCATCCTTCAACGCCACCGCCAGACCTTTTTTCAATTCCTGCATGTTCAGTCCTCCAATAAATCGCGGATACGGCGGCAATGCTCGATATCGCCATCCGGCGGCACCTGATCCGCCACTCCCAGGATGAATCGCCTCCCACCCCACACCTCCAGCACATGCTCAACATGCCGGCGTAAATCATTCCAGGTATAGGGCGGCGCAAACATGGCGCCGGGCACCCCACCCCACAATACGGTCGGTTCTCCGGCTAACGCAGCCATTTCCTCCACGTTCAAATCCCCGCAGGGAGCCGGAGTCAGCGCCTCGACGGCATCGAAACCCACCACCGCCAGTTTGGGCAGCAATCCGCGCACGGCGCCATCCAAATGCACCGCGGCACGAATGCCTGCCGCATGCAATCGTGCCAGCCTCCGGCGATGCGTGGGGCCCAGCCATTCATCGTACCAGCTGGTCAGGTTCTCGCTATCCAGATTGTCGGGAAAATGTACCAGCGGCGGTTTCAACCTGCATACCGCATCCAACACAGCCGCTTCCTGCTCCTCCATCATTTCCAGGATCCTACGCACCTGCTCCTCATGGTCCATCAACAGGTAGACAGCATCCTGGATGCCCGCCCATTCGTAGCAGAACGCCGCCATCGGTGAACGCGGCAACCCGAGTGCCGGCAACCCGTCATAATCCGTCCAACGGGCCATCCGGGCCGGATAATCATCCAGGTTCGCCGGCACCATGGTCCGGCGTTGGAGCAAATCCTCCAAGACGGCCAGATCCTCCCCTGTCCGCACAAAATGGCGTACGCACCCCGTACAGGCACTCTCCTTCAAGGTGATGTGTTCTTCTTCCAGGATGCCCCGCGGTGTCCGCAACCGATGCAGCGACCGGTTCCCGTCATGGATCCACGTTTCTTCCACCGTGGCGTCGTACCGGGGCATGCCCGCCCAGAAATTCCCGTAATCGTAATACGGCACGATCCCCAAACTGCGGTGCAGGTCCAGATATCCCGCCTCGGTATCCCACGCCGGATCGGCCTTGCCGCAAGCTTTCTGACCGCTGATCCAATAGGTGATATCCGCGGTCCAGACCACCCCTCCCGTCCGTTCACCCGCCAGCAACCGAAACAGGTCGGCCCGGCATCCGCCTCCGTTATTCGCGGAATACACCGGAATCATTTTCCACCCGGCAGGACCATCCCGGACTTGGGATGAACGGTGTAGCCCTTGACATCCTGCGGCATTCTCAACAACCGGAAATCACCTGTGGCATACGCCGCTTCATCCCAAACGGTACCACCCTGGCTCATTTTCACAATATAGGAACTGAGCTGGTATTCACCGTCGTACTTGCGCTTCCCGCGGAACGGCTGGATATCCTCCCGGGCGGCAATGACCGCCAAGTCATACATGCCGTTCTTCAGAACGGCACTACCGCGACGATAGGGGCTGAGGCGGACAAAGAACTGTTCCGGACCCTTGGCAAAGACCATCAGGTGATACGGCGTTTTGTTCTCGATCGCCATGACGGAAAGGTTTTCCAGCAACGACGGCATGACGGACCCTGGATCCACGAGTTCAGCCCCGGCCATCTGGTCCATTAATTTAAGGCCCTGTTCCATAGCCTGCTGGTGCGCCTTGCGTCCTTCGGGATCATCCGGCGGCATGGAATCCGCCAACAGGCTGAGAAAGAACACACGCGTCATCGGCGCCAGTTTACCACTGGCATTCGCAGCGGCTTTCAAGCGCTTTTTGAGCTCGATGGCAAAAGGTTCATGGGCATCTTTAACCCCGATTTCATCCACATAGAAGCCCAGCACCTCGCTCAACAGGGTGAATCCGGATGCTTTTCCAATTTCCCGGTCTGAACGGTTCTCCTGGTCGGTGCTGGCCTTTCGGATAATCCCCTGGAGCCGGTTTTTCACCTCGGTTGCCGCTGGAGCGGCGGGATACTGCCGCAACACCGTTCGGAGCGCCGCAAGCGTCTGGTCCCGGCAGGTGGCTGCCTCCAGTTCCGTCAAGGCCAGCATGGCCTGACTGGATGCCTGTGCCTCTCCCACCTGTCGCCGCACGGCGGCAATTTCAACGGCTTGCGGAACCACATAGGCGCCCTGCCGCGCCAATTCGGTCAGGACCACCAGACGCTGGGCCGCATCGTTGCCCGTCACCCGCGTTCGGACCGTTTCAAGAATCTCCGGTGGCACTCCCTGCCAGGGGTCCACACCGGCCTGACGAACCGTATCTTCCCACAGGACCGTCGCCACATTGCGCTGGACCGCATCCAAGACATCATTCGCCTCACGAAACGACTGGTTTGCCGCATATCCCTGTGCAACCCGGATCAGAAACCGTGTGTATTCGGCGCCGGTTTCATGCCAGACATCCCGGCGAGTCCGGAACACCGGGTTGAACAGCACGAGATTCCGGTAATCATCCTGGACGTTGTCGAGCAGGACTTTATCCGGCTGTTTCAACCACGCGGTAGCACCCGCCCGGGCACAGGCCAACAGGGCAAGATTGATCGAATGATCGGTTTCCGTGGGGGACGCCGATCGGAGTCCTGCCGGCCTCACTGCCGCCACGACACTCCGGGCCGCCGTGATCAGACCCTTGTCGAGCAGGGAGTCCACCCGGTTTAGCAACTCGTTGACGGGCCATTCCTGGCGGAGTGCGTTGGCAAGCTGATGGAAATCAGCCCCGTTTGCATAATGGACCAGCACCTGTTCAAGGCACTGTCGCGCCGTGGAAATTCTTCCGGCCTTCCGTTCGTATTCCCATGCCGCCAGCAAGCTGGCGGCATACTGTTGCAGGCACCAGTCATTCCCAAGCAGGTCAGCCTGGCCGGAAAACTCCACCAGCAGGACCTGGACACGCGCAAAATCACCCTTGGCAGCCACCGCTTTCCAACGTTTCTCCTGGTATTCCCGGGCAAGATTCTGGAACTGTAATCGATCCCGGGGCGTAATCGTTACCAGTGTCTTGAAGAATGCTTTCGGCCAATCGTCGTCCCCCTGGGTCACACACCGATCCAGCCGGCCGACAATGTAACTATCAAACCGGCTGAACGGAAACCCCTCGCCCGCCTCGCGGTAGAAAGCCAACAATTGGTCCAGCACCGGGTCCCCGTTGACCGTATCACCCACGCTGTGACACTGGGCAAGCCAAGCCTCAAGAAAACGACGGTATTCCTCCCGGAGCACCTTGGACCGGCCATAACCGGGCACCGCCATCAACCCCTGCATGAATTCAGCCGCCGTGGACACACGCCCGTGATAAAGCCCGTCCTGCCACTGCGGCGAGGCATAGTCGCGATACAGACGGGCCAGGGTCTCATTGGTGGCATTACCCAGGGCAGTTCGAAGCATTTCCAACTGTTGACCGGCCTCAACCCACTGTTTCTTGTGGATAGCTTCCCGGGCCATGGCACTCCGGTCATGGAGCCAGAGATCTTGCAGCACTTTATTCGGTTCCGGCAATTTGGCAGACAGTTCCCTATGGATGGAATCCACCTGGTCCTTACCACGGGTCTCCTTCTGTTTCCGGTATATTTCCTGGATACAACGGTCCAGCGCGTTTGCAAAGTTCCGCTTCGTCTCGTCATCCTGCGCGGTCGGCATGTTGCGTAAACAGGCGGCAAAGGCATCGTCCGCCCGGTTCTGGTTGAGCAGATACTGAACTTCACGCGGGGTCCCGGTCTTGGGTGGACGGGAGGCCGTCCGCTCATCCACCCGGTTCCGGACCTCCATATACAGGTAGGGAGCCATCATCAGCAACATCAGCACACCCATGCAACCGAAGGAAAACCGTTTTATTTTTTCAATGTCGCTCATGATCCCGCTTCCTTCCCCATCGGCAACTTGTATCCAAAGGCTTAAGATACGCCGTTCCCTGTAGCGTATGATTCTCCCAACCCGGTCAGCTGATTGTCAACGTGAAACCTGGCCCGCGAAAACGGATCCGAAAACGGACCCCAACAGGAATTTCCCGAGGAATTCACCTGCCATCACCATTGACCTTTTGGTCCAAAATATGGAAGGATATTGACATGCTTATGTCACCCACAGGGCAAGCCTGCCTGGCGCCTGTCAGGTTACTCATCCTAATAACCGGATGGGCCGTAATCGGCGCCACCTTTGCCGGGGCGGACACCCTGGTACTTAAGAACGGCCAGACCCTCACCGGTCAGGTCAAGGGCAAAGCCAATGCACTGGTTATCTTTCTACCCGACGGGGAATCCAAGACCCGGATGATTGATGCGGCGGACATTGCCGAAATCCGGAAAGGAACCGTGGACACCGGAAACCGTTCCCAAGACGAGGTCTCATTCCCGGCCAATACCGACACCCCGTCCGTCGGCAGCCCTTTGGACGATGCCCGTTTCGAGAATTCAATTGTCCGGGCAGGACGCAAAGCCGGGGTTCCGGAAGATCGCACGAAAATCCGTGAACTCATGCACAAGCGGTGGATCCACGCCTGCACCATTCCTTCCAACAAGTGGAACGCCATGACCGCATCCCTGTTGGGCCGCGGCATCAACACGAACGTCAACCACAACCATCCCGAAGATAAAGACGCCCAAATCAAATACCGGCTGAACGGGGAATGGGTCTTTTCCAACGACCCTCCCAGCAATTCACTACCCACCTCGGACGCAGGGATTACCGAATGCTGGCAGAAAACCTACAGTTCGACGCGTTCGGACGGCATGTTGACCTGGTACAGCACCGATCCCCGCGCTTTTTCCAACTGGCGGAAACTGACCTGGGACCTGGACCAGAACCGGTGGGTATTCACCACGCTTGAAGCCAGGCGTACCTGCGTCACCGGGTTCCGGAAATGGTTGGAGACCGAACGAGACATCAAGCGCAAGGAGGCCGCCCAAGGTCCCCATCCCGGCAACCTGAAATGGGCCGGCGATTATGCCCAGCGAATGACCGTCGCCCGTCGTAAACTGGCCGATGGTCCCGCATCCGAAAAGGAAGCCCGTGCGCTGGAATTTACCATTCAATCCGCCGGCAAGAATGCCTACGAACGGCTCGTGATGGCATTCGATCCCGAATTCGAATACCGGGCACTGGAACAGTTCCGTTCCGACTTCAACCAGCGGGACCCCCTCGCCCCTGAAGCCTGGAAACGATAACACCCCTACCATCCGGTCATTCCCCCTGAAATTTTGCCACTCGCGTAAACCAACGACAACACGTATAAAGCAAAGCGCATCACGGAAAATGGAATTCGTGCACAGGAGACAATCATGAAAGTCGTTACGATCACCGAAGTCAATAAACGCGCCGAACTCGTGGAAACCCCGATGCCCGAGATCGATGCCAACAGTGTCCTGATCAAAACCCATTACTCGGGTGTCAGTATCGGCACCGAAATGTGGGTGGCCACCGGCAAACGGCTGGAAGGCCGCACCATCCCCTTTCCCGCCGCCGGTTACCAGCTTACCGGCGAGATCGTCAAGAAAGGTGATCAGGTTTCCGGCTTCGAAGTCGGTGAACGGGTGGTGGCTTTCGCCTCGCCGTCCCACGCCCAGTTCGTCAAGGCCAACAAGGATTACGTCCACAAGCTGGCCAATCCCAAAGCGGCCAAGGCCTGCGCACTGTTCGTCATGCCGTCGGTGGGCGCCCATGCATTGACCCATGCCGATGTAAACACGGGCAATACGGTTCTCGTGGTCGGTCAGGGTCTGATCGGCCAATGCACCGCCCAGCTCGCCCGCCTGCGCGGCGCCTACGTGATCACCAGCGAATTGTCACCCGAACGCCTGGCCATCTCCCAAAAATACTGCTCGGACTGGGTGATCGACGCTTCGAAGGGACCAGTCTCCGAACAGCTCCTGCAACGATTCCCCGGCGGTGTGGATGTGGTTCTCGAATCCACCGGTTTCCAGGGTCTGCTGGAGGACGCCATGAAGTGCGTACGGGCCGGCGGCTTGAACAAGGGCGGAAAGTTCGTCTTTGAAGGCTGGTATCCCGACACGGTTTCCTACACCTTCAGCATTCCGCACGGCAAACAGTTGCAGTGCTTCTACCCGGCGTTCATTGGCGAACGGCCCAACCGGGAAGGGGCTCTGCGTCTGATCATGAGCGGAAAACTGGAGATGGACCCGCTGATTTCGCACCTGGTGCCCTGGCAGGAATCCGCCGCCCTGTACACCCGCCTGTTCACCGGTGACCGCAACCATTTCAACGGGATCGTCTTCGACTGGACCGCGTGACAGGCCAACCGTGCTGGATGCCTGACCCCATCCAATCCGAAGCCCAATAACTCTCCATATTCACCCCACACACCATCCCACGTTCCATCGTCCCTGACTTGACAGGGCGCATGGAGTTAAAACATTTCCGCTGGAGCCGGCCCGACCCCGGGCTGGTCTGGATCGGGGTTGGTCGGGAAGAGAACGGGGCGAGGTCGCCCCGTCTCCAAACAAAGGTATAAACCTTCCGTTTCATGCATCCGCCATTACTCACCGATGCCCTGACTTGACGCCGGCTTCTGCCCGGATTACCGTTCACTCCATGAATACAATCAGCATTGCCGGTTATTCCTTCCATGGGGCGCTGGCCAACGGCACCCTCGACATCTTCGGTTACCTGGAGTCCTGCCGGTACCGGTATCACCTCGACACCGCCGATATCTGGAACGGCATGCTCGGCCCCGACCCGGAACAATATCTCCAGCCGGCGTTCCTGACCAAGGTGCGCGATGCCATGCGCGAGCGGGGACTGCGCCTGGTCAACTACCACGCCGACGGTTGCCATCCCTGGGAAGACGATCCCGCGGTACGTAAACAGCATGCCGCCCTGGCCGAACGCCACCTCCAGGCAGCCGAATTCCTGTCAGCGGAAACCGTCCGCATCGATGCCGGCGGCCGTGACCGCCACTGGTCCCCCGAGCAGTTCGATTTGATCGCCACAACGTTCCGCACATGGGCCAAACGGGCAGGCGACAACGGGTACCGGATCGGTCCCGAGACACACTGGGGAGCCGAAAACTATCCTGACAACATGCTGAAACTGGCAAAAGCCGTCGATTCCCCCGCCTACGGCATCCTCCTCCATATGGGCAAGGATGTGGACGGGACGCCTGACGATTATGACCGTCAACTCGCCCCGCTCGCCATTCACACGCACATTGATGCCAACACCACGTTCACCCGGCTTGATTCCGCCCTGCGCATCCTCCGCGATGCCGGCTACCGCGGCTGTCTCGGAGTGGAACACCACAGCGCACACAACGAATATGCGGAAGTCGCCGCCCAGCTCGCATTCGTCCGGCGCAGTACGGCAGCACTCAGCCTGGAAGCGGCAGCCACACCCGGCGGCAACCCCCTCCTGAACCCCCGGAACGAGCGCGCCCACCAGAAACGCAAATAAACCCATCCCCGTGGCCAAGTTCGGTGTCTTGATTTCTACGATGCAAAAGGCTATTCCTGCCGTTACGCGACTTTATGGCATATGCGGAAGATCTCCCAACGGCAATCCCATCGATTCCGCGGCAGCCCGCATAACGTGGTCGTTGGTAATCAGTGGGTAGTCACGCGTCAGCCTGCAGGATGCCAGATGAATGGCATCCAGGGTGCGCACGGACACACGCGCGATACACCGCTTGATGACTTCACCCGCTTCTTCCAAAATAATCCGGCTCACCGGATGCAATATCAATCCCCCGGCATCGGAATCCCAATAGGCCTGAAGTCTTTCCCACGATTGGTCACAAGTTCGGGTATCGATCTCGCCCTGCCTGCATTTCCGGAGCAAAGCAGACCGACATTCCGCCACCACCAGTTCAGAAGCAGTTACCGTCCGTTGCCCATCAACCAGGTCGGCATAATATTCACTGTCCGGTTCCCGAACCACCAGCTTGACCAGAATCGCACTGTCCAGATACATGCATCACCCCCTGGCATCACGGTCGTTTCTCACCATCACTTCCGACCGTTCGCCGGCACCCTGTACCTTCATGGATTTCAACCATGCACGATCCACTTTGAATTTCCGACGCGTTTCATCAATCGGGACAAGTCGCGCGCGAGGCCGCCCGTGCCACGCGATGGTAATTGATTCTCCTGTCCCTGCACGACCAATGAGGGCCGACAACTGCGCCTTGGCTTCCCGAACCGACACAACACGGCCCTTCTCGACGGGATAAACAAACGGTTTCTTTCTGCGTTTCATGTCCATAATGTAACCACCTGTGACCACATTGTCAATGTCCCGCCGAACGGCCGGCAGATCGCAAAACCAAAACGGCCACATCCGATTGAGATGCACATTTGTGATACAATATTCGCGGGGTTTGCATTGTTCAGTAAGCTGTTGAGGACAACTTTCAGGAAACGAGGCTCAAGCCCATGAGGCCGATGACCACATCTTCGGATAAGGTCTCCAATTCAACGGCATCTAAAACCACCCCGGGTTTTAAGCGCCATGAGAGCACCATGGCCCGGCAGTTGTTACCCAGCTGGACCATGGGCGGAGGACCATCGGGAAAACAAAACCGATCCAGGTCCAGGTCATAATCGTTTCCACCCCAGGAGGACAGCATCCAGTAGTTCAAGGGCGGGATCAATTCAAGCTCCTCATGCGTGCCGTCTGCGTAGGAAAAGCGTAACACCCCGTTGGCAATCCGGGTTTGCATCGGAAAGGTCGATCCGCAGATCAGGGCCCAGGCCATCTTTGCCCGCCGACGGACCGGAACTCGAATCATGGTGGGCCAGTTATCCCAACGGGATGTAAACACTATGTTCCGGTCACCCTTGATTGCGGTGAACGGCACCTGCTGGGGAGTCCACAGCCTGCCGTCTGGACGCGTCAGCCCCTCCACATGGGCCAGATCAATGGCGGGCGGTTTATCACTCCAGAAAGGGAAGGTCCACGCCGAATAACCGTCCGAGCCCAACCGTACCGAGCAGGTTTCCGCCCAGGGCGACAGATAGGATTGCTGGAAAATAGTACGAACATCACCGTTGAAAACGGCTTCCAGATCCAGACACTCCCAACCGGAATCCGATGAGGCTTGGCGGGGAGTCTTAAGACGGTGTTCCGACTCAGCAACCGGATCCGTAATCTCGATCTTGCATATTTCGAAGGCGGGCAATTCACCGGTCCGGGTTTCAAGTAAAACCAGATGATGACCCTCCTGGTTCGCACAGACCCCCTCCAGTGCCCCTGACTGAAGCGTGGCACAGTTACATACCCGATGAAAATCATGCCAACCAATCAGTTGTCCCCGCAAGGGTTTCAACGATAACGCCTCACCCACCCGCGCTCGGTAATGGATCGGAACCGGGGCGTCATATCGTCCCGCCGTTTGAATCCTGATCGCGGCCGTGATGCCGGACGGAACCGTGAACCGGACCAGCGAGCCATTGAATCCGGGCTCGACCGTCCATGGCACCGGATGCCCATTGACTTCAAGCGCCAGGATACTTAAAGCGCGAACGGGAAGTAGAAACTCCATCCGCGCCGGACGTGACAGGGACAGGTGGTACGCTTCGGTGGTCTCCCCCTGCTGATAATCCAGGCTGAAGTCCGGGGTGACAATGGCTGCCCGGGGCCAGGCAGACGGCCAGGCGGGATGGATCCTGACAATCTCGTTGGGGTAATCCGGATCGAAACCAAACAACCCTTCGACCACGCTCCGCGCAAACATATCCTTGCAGTCCGAGAAATCCGTTCCCGCTCCGATATGGCTGAATCCGCCCGGCACGGCACCCGCGTAACAACTCTCCAGCACGGCACCAAGCAGGAGCTTGAATCCTTCATCCCCCAGTCCAGTCTGGAAGTAGGCCAGCGCAAGATGCCAGATGTCGCCGTTGAACATGTCCCGGACAGACCATTTCCACGGGACCCAGTTGGAGGGCTGACACAATTCGCCTCCAAAGGGCAGCCGGACACGTTCAAGCCCCCATTCCGTATAGTACAGGGATTGCAATGCCTCGAATCGCGAGCTCAGGCCGACATCGATCGGAAGAAACTGACTGTAGACCCAGGCGTCGACATGGACACGCCGGTGGCCGTTTTGTTCCCGATACAGGCCATAGTGTCCCCGGTCTTCCAGCCAGAGAACGGATCGTATGGCCGCCTGTATTTTCCCGGCCCGCGCATGATGACGGGCGGCAGCATCCGAATCTCCGGCTCGACGAGCCATATCCCGGGCCGCCAGATGGCCATAATAGATGTAGGCCGATTCTTCAACACTGCCACCGCCATTGTACCAGACGGAATCCGTCGGCAGGGTGTTGATGTAACTTTCGTACAGGCCATCATCATCCGGATCGAAACATTCCCACGCCCATTCGAGATGCAGCTCCAGGGCAGGACGGAGCATGGCTTCCAACTCCGGATCGGCCGTCCAACGCCAGTCATGCAGCGTCTGGTCGAAAAACTGGGACTGGGTGTCGTACATCACCCAGGGCGGGTTATGGATACGTCCTTTCCCAAAGAAACGGGAGGAATCGGCCTGACTGGTCAGCAGGAGTTCCGGTTTCGCAACCGGACGGACGCGCACCGGATCATCGCGGTTCTGGAGCCCGATATAATGCCGCGCATTGCCCTTCACCCGGTCATGCCACCCCAACATGGTGGACCCGAATATCACCCGCCATCCCAGGAAGAGAACGGAATACGCCATGCAACCATGCCGGAAAAGGGTGGGCGAATGGTCACAGGCGGCATCCATGGGATGGCACACCGCCGCCATGGCGGCGTTGATCCGGTCATCGGGAGTCTCAATCCGAACCCGCTCGACGGAATCCAGGTAGGCGTGCGCCTTTTCGAATGCTTCACGAGGCCTGCGGGATGCCAGGGATTCAGCCGGGGCATCTGCGGAAGCGATTTCAAACGCCCCGTAAAGGATGGTGGTGTCCACTGCAAGCTCGTGGGTGGCACAGACAACCGGATGGTCACCACCTTTCGATGCCAGCAGGCTGGCAGGTGACTCGATCGATTTCCCGTCAGCCACGTGGATTTGACCGGGCCGATCCAGGCATCCAGCTGCTCCCATGGCCGTGTCAGGTGCCGCAAGAATCCGGACCAGGAATGGTTCGATCAGCACCCGGTTGTTCCATGATTTTTCAGGTTCAAACACAAGGCCAAGTTCGGGTTTCCGCGGGTCCCCCGACCGGCAAATGGCGGGATTTCCCTGCATGATCGGATCCCACAGCCACCGTGGATTCCCTTTCAGAGACCCCGGCGTACCGCCGGCATAGGCTCCACCAAATGTCCAAACCAAATGATCGTGGGGACGCAACCCCTGCCCCACAAGCTGAAAGGCAAACCCCGCCACGGTGTCGAGTGGAACCACGGTCAGAATGATAACCACCCCGGCAAAAGCCGGATCGGAAAGCGTCCAGGTAATCCGCCCGCACCGGTACCTCATCTCGACGGAATTGAATGCATGCATCCATGCACTGGAATCACCGCGCATGAATCCCCACGCCATGGATCCGGCAACCCGGTGATCATCCAACAAACGCAGAAACGGTCGATCACCCGCCAGCACAACACCCCGTTCCCGGGATGGACAATACAGCGGCCGGTTGTTGAAGCAGCTGCGATTCCGGCCGACGACCTCCCGGCCTTCTGCCGAATATCGAAGGGTAGCCGCCTCCAGGTAAGCCGTGTCCTTGGCCTGCCCCGGTTCACGCCATATCGGTTCCTGCACACCGTGCATCCAACCCATTTCCTGAATCGAGTGGCTACCCATACCGCTATGTAGCGGGTTTCACTTTGCCGATTCAAGGGGATTGTGACGATTTTTCTCCCAACCAAACCATCCGTTCGTTATGGTTCGATTTCGTTTCCGGTTAGGGTGGAAAAAGCGCATGGATATTCCGATTTTAACGCATCACGACCTCGACACGTCCGGCTTGAAACCTTCTTACGACCGCGTTGTCGAACACCTCCGCAAAGGCGACTTCCGGGCCGCGGATGCGAAAAAGCTCACCGGATCCTCCTATTACCGCGCCAAGCTGAACGACAGCGACCGTCTCATTTTCCGTTTTGGCGTTTGCGGCGACGCGCGGCATTTGCTGTTGCTGGAAATCATCCGCAACCATGCTTATGAAAAGTCCCGCTTTCTGAATGGCGCGACCATCGACGAATCCAAATTGGCCCCACTGGCGCACCCCGACGCCGTTCAACCCGCCGACCTCGAACGCCTGCATTACATCAACCCGAAATCCGGGAAGTTCCATCTGCTCGACAAAATCCTTTCCTTCGACGATCTCCAGGATCAGGCGCTCATCCAAGCCCCGCCGCTGATCCTGATCGGATCCGCCGGAAGTGGAAAGACCGTTCTCACCCTGGCCAAGCTGCGCCAATTCTCCGGTGACATCCTCTACGTGACCCATTCGCCGTTCCTCGTGGAAAATGCCCGCTCCCTGTACTACGGCCATCATTACGAAAACGACGGCCAGAACGTCGAATTTCTCTCCTTCCGCGAATATCTCGAAACCATCGCCGTACCACCCGGGAAACCGATGGACTACACGGCTTTCGCCGATTGGTTCCGGCGGCATTGCCATGGCGGACCGATCCGGGACTCCCACCGTTTGTTCGAGGAATTCAACGGCGTCATCACGGGCGCTTCCATCGACCGGCCCCACCTTTCACGCGACGATTATCTCTCGCTTGGCGTCCGTCGCTCGATCTTCACCGGCGAAGAACGCCCCGCCGTCTACGACTTGTTTGTCAGATACCTCGCCGTCCTGAAGTCCACCGGCTATTACGACCTGAATCTGATCTGCCACGGACACCTTCCCCGTTGCCAGCCGGCATACGATTGGATCGTCGCGGATGAAGTCCAGGATCTGACGGCCGTCCAACTGGCGCTCATCCTGAAGTCCCTGCGTCACCCCACCCGTTTCGTCTTGTGCGGCGATTCCAACCAGATCGTGCATCCCAACTTCTTCTCCTGGGCCGCCGTTAAGACCCTCTTCTACGAGGAACGGCTCTCCGGCCACGGAGAGATCATCCGGGTCTTGAACGCCAACTACCGGAACTCCCCCGAAATCACCCGACTTGCCAATCGACTCTTGTTGATCAAACACACCCGTTTCGGCTCGATCGACCGGGAAAGCAACTATCTGGTACGGTCCGTCGCCGACAAACCCGGCACGATCGAATTGCTCGAAGATACGCCCCGGACCAAACAGGAACTCAACCGCCGCACCAACCGTTCCACGCGGTTCGCCGTCATGGTGCTCCGCCCCGAGGACAAACCCGCCGCCCGCGCCTTCTTCCAAACACCGCTGATCTTCTCCGTACAGGACGCCAAGGGACTCGAATACGAGAACGTGATTCTGCTCGACTTCGTTTCCGGCCACCCCGCCGAATTCCAGGAAATCACCCGGGACGTAACCCCCGACGATCTTCAGCGGAATGAACTGGCCTACGCCCGGAACAAGGATAAAACGGACAAATCGCTGGAAGCCTACAAATTTTTCATCAACGCGCTTTACGTCGCCGCGACGCGTTCGATCCGCAACCTCTACCTTATCGAAAGCCAGACCCATCACCGCCTCTTCCATCTGCTCGATCTTCACGTCGAAAAGCGGGAGATTCGTGTCGCCGACCAGACCTCGTCCCTCGACGAATGGAAGGCGGAAGCCAACAAACTCGAACAGCAGGGCAAACGCGACCAGGCCGACGAGATCCGACGGGTAATCCTGGGGACCCAGACCGTGCCATGGCGCGTCCTGACGACCGCCACCTACCCCGACCTGCTGAAGGAAGCGCTGGATCCGAATCGCTTCAATCGCCAGGCCAAACTGTTGCTGTTCGACTATGCCCTGGCCTATTCCCTGCGCCATATATTCCGGCAATTGCGCGAACTTGGCTTCAACCCCGCCCACACCCCGGAGGTTCATCGCGCCAACGAGGAGGCCAAATACACCCGCGATTATCACGAGAAGGGCTGGAGTTCCCTCCGCCGGAAAATCAACCAATACGGCGTCAACTTCCGGAATCCGCTCAACCAGACGCCCCTGATGTTGGCCGCCCGTCTGGGCCAGATCGACCTGGTCAAACAGTTGATCGCCGATGGCGCCGATCCGCGAGCCCGCGACAATACCGGCCTGATCGCGTTTCAAATGGCCCTGCGCGAAGCTTACGAAAACCCATCGTTTGCCCGCGACAAGTTTGCTCCCGTGTACGAAACCCTGGCACCCTCCTCACTCCGCTTGCGGGTTCATGGCCGCCTCGTTAAACTCGATCGTCATCAAATGGAATTCTTCCTAGTCCACTCCATGTTCGCCCGCTTCGAAGCCGTGCTGGGCAAGGCGGAACGTTTCCGGGAACCCCTCTTCCAAACCGGCGACTTCGTCGCACCGCTCCAACATTTCCCCGAACCAGTCATCCCGGAACGCCGGCGGGTTCGCGCCTATCTATCTTCCGTCCTGGCCCGAAACGAGATCGCGGGAAATTATTCCGCCAACCGCAAACTGTTCGTGCGCATCCGCACGGGAAAGTATGTGCTCAATCCCTGCATCGAGATCGAAACCAACGAGGACCAGTGGTCCCCCGTTTACGATGCGCTCTGCCTCGCGGGACATGGACGCGAAGAACACGATCCCAATGTTAAGCATTTCATGGAAAACATCCGCCATCTGAAAACCGATATCGAATCTTCCTTCATCGCTAAAACCGACTCCGGTTTTTCGCAGGATGCCATCCAGGAAATTAAACCTATCCCATAAGCCATGAAACGATCCGACGCTACCCTGCATTATAACGAAACAACCCGGAATAACCCGGAACCGGAAATCCGGTTTCGGTTCGACTCCATTTCATCTGACGCACGGTGTGACGCCATCCGGTCCAGGATCCTCGCTACAAAAACCGACACCGGATGGCAATGGCAGAGCGCCCACCTGCTCCGGACAGGATACCAGTCCCTGAAGGCATCCGAGGGTTTGCCGCGACGGATCCGGCGGGGACTCCGGACCCGTGCCCGCCTGGAATCCATCCCGTTTACCATGCACGAACCGGATCTGCTGGCCGGACTCCCGTCGTTTTCCGCGGAAAACCTTCCCGCTTGCCAGGGCGGGACCATCCCCGATGCCGAACATGACGCCATGACCGCCTACCTGGGAACGTTCGGCCCGGAACCCGGCCAGACCGGCCATTGCGAATTGGATCGTTCCCTGGCTTTCCGGTTCGGTCTGGCCAGGTTGAACCGTATCATTGAACAGCGTGCGTCGAATTCCACGGGGGAACGCCGCGAGACGTATGCGGCTTTTGCTTCCGGCGTGGCCGGCTTGATCGGTATGATCGGACATGCCGCACAAGCGGTTGAATCCGCCATCCCCCTTGCCGCACCCGCCCGCCGGGCCGAATTGGACCGGATCGCCCGATCCTGCCGGCACATCATGCAGGCGCCGCCGGAAACCTTGTTGGACGCCATCCACCTGGTCTGGTTTATCGATTGGGGAGTCCAGGTCACCGACCAGGCGATATTGACGGCTCCCGGGCGCTTGGACCGGACCCTGCTCCCGTATTACCGGCATGACATTGATTCCGGAATCCTCGACGACAACGGAGCCTTGCAATTGATCGAGGCGCTCTATTTTCACATTAATGCAGTGATCCCCAACGGTCTGGCCATCCCGGTCATGGTGGGAGGCCGTGACCGGCATGGGCGGGATACCACCAACCGCCTCTCCTACCTGTGCCTGGAAGCCTTGCGCCGGACCCGGTTGGTCTACCCGACGGTCGGCATCGCCTGGCATGAAGGCACGCCGGATGACCTGACCGCCCTGGCCGTGGACCTGATCTCAAAGGGATATTCCACACCCGCCTTGTTCGGCGATGAGACCATCCAGCGCGGACTGCGCCGTTACGGGGTTCCAGCCCGGGAATCCCATCGCTATATCAATTCAACCTGTGTCGAGATCACCCCTTCCGGATCCAGCAATGTCTGGGTAGCCTCCCCCTATTTCAGCACGTGTTGGTTCCTCCTCGAGGAAATCAGCCACCAGGCAGCAGGTCCATCACCGGCCCCGACATTTGACGCCTTCCTGGATGCCTACCTCGACCGCCTCTCCTCGCACATCCGCGACGAGGGGTTCAAGGTCCAGAACGATTACCGGGAACACCGCCGGCTGAACGGCGGCAAACCGCTGCAGAGCATATTCACCCGGGATTGCCTGAAACGGGGCCGGGACATCGACGAAGGCGGCGCCCGCTATAACTGGATCGAATGTTCCTTTGTCGGTCTGGCCAACCTGGTGGACTCGCTGGAGGTGATCCGACGCCAGGTTTTCGAATCCCGGACCATGACCTTTCCCGGAATGAAGGCCGTCCTCGACACGGACTTTCAGGGCCACGAGGCAACCCGTCTTCAGTTTCTCAACCGGCATCCCAAATTCGGCAATGCCGACCCCGCGGTCGACGACCTGATGAAACTCCTGGTACACCGGATTGCACAGGAATGCGCCCGGTACCGCGTGGATCCCGACAACAGCCATTTCATTCCCGGCGCGTTCTGTTGGATCATGCACGAGCAGTTGGGCCGCCAGTGCGGCGCCACGCCGGATGGTCGTCGCGCAGGTCTGCCCTTTGCGGATGGCGGCGGTCCCGCCCAGGGCCGGGAACACCAGGGACCCACCTCCGCCATCCTTTCCTCCACCTGCTGGGATGCGTCACCCTTTATCGGCGGGGTGGCCTACAATATAAAATTCAACCGCCAACTGTTGACCAACCTATCGTCCGTGAACCGTCTCAAGGACCTGGTAGTCTCCTTTCTCCGCCGCGGCGGGTTTGAGATCCAGGTCAATGTCGTGGACCGGGCCACCCTGCAGGAAGCCAAGGCCCACCCCGAAGCCTACCGCGACCTAGTGGTCCGGATCGGGGGGTACACGGATTACTTCACACGCCTTTCCCCGGAGATGCAGGATGAGGTGCTGTTGCGCACCGAATTTGAACAATGGTCAGGACGTTCCTCCCCCTGACAAACAGCGTGGAAGTATCCACCTATAGCCGCGGCCGATGACCGCGGATGCGGCGGGACAGCGCGGGGAAAGCGTGTGCTAATCTCTATGTCCCCGGAATTCCCCTGGTCGAATGTTTTTCAATATGTCGCCATGCCAACGAGATGGCCGTCCTTCAGCCGGAGTTCTGCCCAATGCTCACGTTCACACGTGCACTCCGGGTACTTCATTCGGTAGTGCATCTCCATCCACCCGGCGGTTTCATCCGTTCTATCCGGCTCGCCAATCTCCTTGATAATCCACGCATGCGGCCATTCCCGCTCTTCGGTCTTCCGGAGATAGAGAAGAAGGCAGATGAGATTGATAAACACGTTCCCCCGACCGGTGATGCGTTCCCCCCGCTGGTACTCCGCAAGCGTCGTCGCGAAGTCGAGTTGGCTTAGGATCGCATCATTATGCCGCTCCACCTCTGCCGTCATCACTTCTCCTGCATCCAATGGTTGCGTTCTCCAATTGCGAACCAGAACCCCGGAGAAGACAACCTATTCTGACCGTATGCGCTCATAGCCCTTCGACGGTTCGACAGGCTCACCACAGGCGAAGCTCAGGACAGGCGTGGGCTACATCGTGGAAAATGTGGCCCCGCTCTACGAGTGGTCCCTCAGCCACCCCATCCAGACGGCGGTGACAGCCTTTCGACGAAATCAAGGCGCGTCTCCCTGTCTGGGCAGTTGCTTGATCAGGCGGTCGAAGTCGGACTCAAAGTGACGATCCGGTCGAGCGCCTTGATCTCTTTCTCGGTGAGGTAGTTCTTGGCGACGACGACATCGGGCTTGAGGATTTTTCCCTTGGGGGCGTTGCGCCAGGTGGTGAGGCCCATTTTGTCCTTCGTGCTGTCGGCACGTTCCACTATCAATTCGGCGGCGGTGTGGCCGTGAATGGCGAAGTGGAGCTTGTTCTACACCGTGGCGAAAAAGGCCTGCGTGACATCCGCTTCCGGGTTGTAGTCCATCGCGGTGGCGTAGATGTCGGTGATCTTCTGGTAGAAACGGCGTTCGCTGGCGCGGATCTCACGGATCTCGGCGAGGAGGGTGTCGAAATACTCCCTGCTCATGAAGACGCCGTTTTTCAGCCGTTCCTTGTCCAGCACATATCCGCGAATGGCGAAATCGCGCAGAACGCCGATGGCCCACTGGCGAAACTGGGTGGCACGGACGGAATTCACACGGAAACCGACGGCGATGATGGCATCAAGGTTGTAGAAGGCGGTAAGGTAGGTTTTTCCATCACTGGCAGTATTCCGGAATTTCCGGATAACTGCCTCCTCAGCCAGTTCAGCACCGGCGAAGATGTTCTGGAGGTGTTCGCTGACGGTGCGGACATCCACCTCAAACAGCACGCCGATGAGCTTCTGCGTGAGCCAGACAGTTTCGTCCTCTACGCGGACTTCAATGCCCTTTTCCCCGGCCTGCGAGGTGAAGACGAGGAACTCGGCGGTGCTGTTGCGAATCTGGATTTTCTTGCTTTTGCTCATGCTTGGCTCCCAACTTCCTAATGAACCTCAGGGACTGCAGAAATATTTGCAGAAATGGGTGGATATTGCACCTGGTGTTTTCTTTAACCGCAACCCGGGAGGGATTGGTGACACTGCTGGAGGCGGCAGAGAGACAGTTTGTCTGTCCACGGATTTTCCTCCCTGAAATTCGTCAGCCACCCCCGGCTGACACACCCGTCTCTTCGTCGCCCTGGCCGATCACACTCCCGTCCTTGATTTCCATTTACGGGTCCTTATACTGGCATCCTCGATGGGTTTCACCAAAACCGGTTCGGCAGGGAGGAAACAGGGCCATGCAAATAGATGACATACTGAAATTGAAACTGAAGAAACGGCCGGATGTATCCGATCACGAATGGACGGCGTGGGAGCACAAGACGTTCAACATGCATCGCGTCGTCCTGGTCTGGCAGCCGGAGAAGGCCCCCGCGCAATACGCGAAGATCCCGGAAATTGTCCGGGCCCGGATGGCATCCTGCTTCAAGTCCTCCTGGTGGCGAGGACTGGGGTTTGGCCTCATTGCCGTTCTGCCATCAGTACCCGCCGGCGTGGAGGCGTGCGTTGACGATATTGACACCCGCGAGAATCCCAAAGGCACCTGGCAGTGGTCTGTATGGCAGCTCCGGGAACATGGCGCCGTCATCGGGGCCCACATGTGGCTGCAGGGCTATTTGAGTTCAATCTACCAGCAGCTTGTTCAGGGTTACGAATCTGACGGCAACAAGGTTGCCACATTCAAGAAGGATAAGGACCTGTTGATGAAATTCCTCACCTCATTGCTCCCGTTCAATGAACATGAAAAGCCAACGGGATAGGTCTGTCTCCGGATGGTCTTACTCGAACCACGCCAATACATCCCCGTCAATCCTTTGGCCGGCGCCGAGCCGGGCCCGGTCCCCATCCCGGATTATCCGGTCGAGAAACACCACGGAATCCCCGTCGAGCGATTCCATCTTCAGGTAGAGGCATTCGGTCTTTTCCGAGTCCTTCAGGTCGCTCACTTTCATTTCGCCATCCAGGATCTGGAAAGCGATATGGTCGTCGGGGTTCGTGAAATAGGTCCACGCTTCACCGATCAGAATCATCCCGTAGAGATGATGATCCCGTATGGCCCGCCGGATAGCCGCATTTACCTGGGCGGACCCGGTGTTCCCGGGAATGGGCGTGACCGAAACGAGCCCTTCGAGGGCCGAGAACGCGAACAGTATCCCGGCATGCGTGCCGTCCTTCGCGAACACGTTCTTGGCTTCCTTGTGCAAGTGATCGGCCCACTTGAGAATGGAAGCGGTCTTATTGGCGGGACTCCACAGGGGGTTACTCATTTCGTCACCATCTTTCCTCCCAAGGCAATCAATCAAACAACCCAACATCTTCGCCGTCAAACCCCGGGCGGCGAAAGGTCACGCTGTCCGGCAGGTCAATGCGAATACGGCGACGCATGCGGTCCAGCAACGAGCACATGGCAAGGATCATGTCCTCCTTCGCGGGCAGAATGGCACGCAATTTCAACCAGGCGGCGATGGAACGCTCAATACCGACCAGCGCAATCTTGCCCGAACCATTGGCGTCCGAATGACGCGATTGGGCGATGATCACAGGTACCGCACCTTCATCACCGTCGCGTTCCAGAAGCCCGTTGACGGCCCGTCCCAGTTTGGCGGGAATCAAGGTGTGATACCAGGCCACAACCTCGATCATTTCGCCGATTTCACGGGCATTCTCCTCAACATCATCCGTGACGAAACGATTTCCAGCATCTTCAAGCAGACTGCGGGCAACGGCTTTCATATCGCCGTCGGCCGCTTTGAGCCATTGATGCACCTGCCTCATGTAGTCGCGCGAGAGAAGGACGAGCGGATGACACAACTGCTCCTTCCGGCGCGTCTCTTCCCTCGCCAACCAGGGGTCATCCGGGCCGTCCGCCGCGTCACGACCGCTGGCCGCAATGTCATGCATTTCGGGTTCGGACTTGCCGAAGATCGAAACCTCTCGAATCTGCTCCGCCAGGGTATCCCAGAAAGCCGCATTGGTGGCATCGGCGTCAGGGAGTGATCCAACATCGCCGGACCGGAATTGCCGCTGCTCCGCGCGACCGGATACAAAATTGCGGCACCGCCGGGTAAACGGGCACCGTTCACACCAATAATCGCAGTAATTATAAATACCGGCTATATAGCGTTCCGCTGCCATTTTCATTCTCCCGCCGAGGAACAGCCTGCAACATATACGCCGTCTACGAGACCCCCGAGGACAGACGAAATACTTGCAGAAATGGGCGGAAATTGCACCTGGTGTTTTAACCTGTAACCCGGAATGGGTTGGTGACATTGCAGGAGGCGGGCGGCTACATCTTGTAAAGTGGGGCAGGTGTCAGAAGCGGTACGAGGCGCCAACGGTGATGCCGAAATCCGGGGCTCCGTCCGACAGGCCTACTTCCAGCATCCCATAGGTCTTGACCTGCGGAACGACTTTGTAGTTGGCCAGAAACGTCAAGGAATGCGAGTCGCTGCTGCTGTCGCTGATGGCGGATCGGTAATCATAAGAGACACAACCCAATAATTTCGGCGTGAACTGGTTGCCCACACCCACATCGGCATCCAGGCGATTGCGGTAGTTTACGCCTTCCGGGTCTCCAATCATGGTGTAGGTCAGGTCTGAAAATCCGAGGTAGTTATTTTCGAAACGGCGCGCCAGCTCCACGCCCAACCCCATGTCGGCTTCACCGGTACCGAGGCCTTTGCTTTCGTTTGCTGTCGGAAGTTTCAGCCGGACAATGAGATCGATGAACGGCAGGCGGCCGCTTTGCTCCATCCAGTTGTAGCGCCCTTTTATGCTGATATCGCCCAGTCCAGACCCGCCGCTGCCGGCACCTTCCAGCACGGCGCCGTCAACCACCGTTACGCCGCCATCCGTCGTGATGTCGCTGTAAGGAACCGTCAAGGACACGTCCCCTTTACGCAGGAATCGCTTGACCGTCACGGGCCAGTAGAAGAATCGGGTGTTCTGATCCGAGCCATAGCTGCCGGTCTGGTACGTGACAGACGATTCGACCTGCCACGTATAATCCTGTGCCATGGCGATGCCCGTCATGGCCAAAAAGAGGACCGCGCGCATAAGGATGCGCGCGGTCCGAATGACGCAGTTTTCTGATCCATGCGTCTCTTTCACCTATCAGTTCCCTTTGCCGGGCTTCTCGGGTTTCTCAGGTTTTTCCGGTTTCTCGGGCTTCTCGGGCTTCTCAGGCTTCTCGGGTTTTTCCGGTTTCTCCGGCTTTTCCGGTCTGGCGATCTTGTCCGGTTTTTCGGGTTTCTCGGCGCGTTCAACTTTGGCCGGCTTGTTGAGTTTGTCTGCGCTCTGTAGATCGCCGAGTTTCAGTTTGTAGCTGTCTGCAATCTGACCAATCCCCAGGCCGGACGCTCTCTGCTTCAGCGCCTGGGTCAGGGCATCGTCTTTCGTGATCGGGATCGTGGGATCCGCCGAGTCCGAGACGCGTTGCGCAATCAACAACAGGTTCTTGATCTCGCCCCAGCCCATATGCTGGGTCTGGCGCATGGTCAGGATCTGCTGTTCCGAGAATCCGTATGTCGTGGCCAGTTCTTTGGCCCTTTCGGCATCCATCGCGGGTTTGTTCACTGTGCCGGGGACATCCGGTTCAACAGCTTCCGGTTCAACGACTTCCGGTTCGACGGCGGGAGTCGGCGTCGGGTCCGGTGTCGGAACCGGGTCGTCCGCTATCGCGGCACCCATCGACCAGCTCATCAGTGACATGATGACGAGATAACACAGATACTTCTGTGCTATGCCTGCTTTCTTGCTTTCATTCTTCATTCTGCTTACCTTCGACTTTCAGTTAAGAATCATTCGCTATTCAAGGATGCAATCGTTTAGATTCATGCTTTCCAGTGACTGTGCCTCCTTTCGGGCCGGGCCAGTGGTGTTCTTCCTTTTACGATTGAAATGCTAAACCGACAATCGAGGTTTCGCTATGGGGTGTAACCCTACACGAAATCCCTGGAGTAAACACGCATGAACGACTCACCGCTTCCGGAACGACTGAAGCAATTGCGCACCCAGATCATGGCGCGCAAGGGTTCCTTCCCGACAAATCCAACCCCTTACGCGCGGGATGTTGCCTTATGGCGGGTGTTTTCAAACTCGCTTTCAACGGTCCAGGTGCGGGGCGCACTGCTGAAGGATTTGGTCGCCCTGCCCCCGGTGGAGTTCCCGCCCCTCTGGTCCCTCGCCGGCGAACACCTGCCCGGTCACTATTTCGGATTGCGCGATCCCAACCGTCCACCTGAGCCGGCACACCTGGCAGAACTTGGGATTGATCCCGGCCAGGTTGAGACGATCCGCCAGTGCGTCACGGGATACATCAATGGTTACCCCTACCAGGCAGTCGGCCAGATCGATCCCGACACCCAGCGCGGACGCGGCTCATGGGGACAAAATGTCTACATGTCCATGGGATGGATGGAAAATCATTCGGTACGCGATTATGCACGCGTCCTTCGCCTCGGTTTCGGAGGCTTGCGGGAGCAGGTCGAAGAACGCCTGGGGCATATCGCCATCACGGATCCCAATCGCGTGCAATCTGAAAACTTCCTGCTTGCCGCCCGCGACATCTGTGATGCCGGAATCCTGCTCGGCAAACGGTACGCCGAAACGGCCCGCCGACTCGCGGACACGGTGACCGACCCGACAGAAAAGGCACGCTTGCTGCACATGGCGGAAACCTGTGAGCAGGTTCCTGCTCGCGGCGCCCGCACCCTGTTCGAAGCCACACAGGCACTGTGGCTGGCCCATATCCTCACCTGCGGGGAAGACGGCATCAACGCCAACTCGATTGGACGACTCGATCAATTGCTGCAGCCCTACTATGAAGCCGACCTCCAGGCCGGCCGCACAACCCGTCAGGCTGCCGTCGAACTCATGGCGGAGCTGGCCTGCAAGCTCTACCTCGAATATGACGTGCAGGCCATTGTGCTGGGAGGTGTTGACCGCACCGGAAAATCGGCCATCAACGAAATGACCGGTATCATCCTCGAAGCCACCCGTACCGTGGATTTCATACGTGACCTGTCGGTCCGGGTAAACCGCGAAACCCCTCCCGCGTTTTATGAAACCTGTGCGTCCATGATTGTCCGGGGCGGCGGCATCCCCTTCCTGTTCAACGACGATTGCTTCATTCCGGCCCTGGTGGACCACGGCATCGTCCTGGAAGACGCCCGCGACTATGCGCCGATCGGTTGTATCGAGCTGACCATCCCCGGCAAAGCCAATCCCCATGCCGTATCCGGCTGGTTCCACGCTACCAAATGCCTGGAACTCGCCCTGTTCAACGGCAAGGACCCGCGTACCGGCGAACAACTGGGCCCCGAAACCGGTCTGCTGACCGACTTCACCAACTTCGACCAGCTATGGGATGCCTACCAGCGGCAGGTTGAATGCTTCGCCGAACGAATGGTGTATAACTGCAACCTGGGCGAATTGCGCCAGCGGGAACGGGGACCCCTCCCCTGCTGGTCGCTGTTGACGGACGACTGCGTTGCCCGCGGACGCGACATCACCGACGGCGGCGCCATCTACAACTACCACTCCATCTGTTTCCTCGGCACCGCCAATACCGCGGACTCGTTGTGCGCGATCCAGCAGTTGGTGTTCGACCAAAAGAAACTCTCCGCCGCCACCCTGCTCGATGCCCTGCGTGCAAATTTCGAGGGCCATGAACCTGTCCGGCAACTCCTGCTCAACGGCGCACCCAAATATGGCAACGACCAGGCCGATGTGGACCAGTTTGCCGGCCGCATCACCAACCACTTCATTGATCTCATGGACGGCATGCGCAGCCCGCTCGGCGGGCGGTACGTGGTCCACCTGTTCACCTTCCTGCTCAACATCGATTTTGGCAAATCGCTGGGCGCCACGCCGGACGGGCGGCGGGCCGGTGAACCAGTTGCCTATTCCCTGTCGGCCCACCAGGGCCGTGACCTCGAAGGATTGACCGCCATGATCAACTCGCTGGCCCGGATGCCACACAAACGGGCCGCCGGCGCTTCCGCCGCCATCATCGACGTGGATCCCTCGTTCGTGGCCGGGGAAGCAGGCGTCACACTTCTCGCAAAGGTCCTGCAATCGGCCATCTCCATGGGGGTTGGCCAGCTCCAGATGAACGTCACCACTGCGGAACGCCTGGAACAGGCACGGCAGGATCCCGAACATTACGGCAACATCCCGGTCCGCGTGGCCGGCTACTCGCAGATGTTCAAGCTCATCAGCCGCGAACTGCAGGACCACATCATCGCACGGTCGAAACACAAAACATGACGGCCTTCCACGTCGCGCGTCTTTCCGGAATCTGTGCCAGGCCAGGATGCCGGATTGACCAACCGGTACGGATCTGCCACCTTTCCGGTGATCGTCGTACCACGTAAACTCAGGAAACCAAAACCATGACAACCACTTCCCCTGCCTCACCCACCGCCATCGCGGCGGCGGATGTCATCAACAGCGCCACTCCCATCGAAACGGATTTGTTGGGTATCCACCCGCGTATGCTGTGTATCAAACACCCCTTCACCCGGTTACGCGCCCATCTGGGTACCGATCCGTGGAAAGGCTGGTTCGCCGAACTCGTCAAGCAGGGCCAGTCGCTCCTGGCACAGGAACTCCCCGCAACCCTGATGGGGACCCCTCCCCATCAGTTCGATGTCCGCCATCTCGGCGAGCAAATGATCCTCCTGGCGTTGCTGGCCCGGTTGACGGATGATGCATCCTGCCGCACCCGGCTCGCTTACCTCATGCAACGGCTCACCGACGAGAAGGATTGGGGCCATTCACTCATCTACGGGCACTGGGCGCGCGGATTCGCATTCGCCCTCGACTGGATGTGGCATGATCTCGATGCGGCCACGCGCAACGCCCACGTGGAAACACTTTATACACGCACCCGGCAGGTGTTTGACGCCTGGGCAACCTACCGTTCCGGCGAACCGTTCGGCTATACCTGGAACATTTCCGCCGTGGTGCTCGGCGGCGTGGCGGCCACTGCCGCCTGCCTGTACGGGGAACGGCCCGACATCGCGCCCATCATGAACCTGGCGTGGGAAAAGATGCGCCTGCAGAGCCTGGCGCTCGGCCCGGACGGGGTATCGCCGGAAGGCATCATGTACGGCGGATATTATACCAGCTACCTGATCATCAGTTTTCTCCTGGCGGAAGACCTGATGGGGTTCGACCTGTTCGAGACAACTCCCTGGCTGGCCCGGCACGCCCGGTCGCTCCACGCACAAACCGTGGCGCGGACATCCTGGCGGTCGGATAACGTTTTCTTCAACCAGGGCGACGCACACGGCCATGCATTCGGGCACGAAAGCATCCTCCGGATCATCGCCAGCCGCCTGAAGGACGAAACGGCCCAGTGGTTTGCCGATGAATTCCTGGAGAGCGGCAAGATGGGAACCTCCCCCTTCTCGTTCCTGCTCCACGACCCGGAGGTAAAACCCGTCGCCCCGACCACCCGTCCCCCCTTCGACTACCTGGAGGATTACGGCATCGTGATCATGCGCAGCGACTGGAGTGGCACGGAATCGGCGTGTGCCGTGAAATGCGGGCCGAATGTCGGACACCACGCAGCCCGGCGATTCACCCATCCCCTTGGCGGCGGGCACATGCATCCGAACAACGGTGACGTGCAGATTTTCGCCCATGATGCGTGGATCCTGGCACATCCCGGCTATGTCTGGAAAGACACCTCCTACCACAACACCATCCTCATCAACGGGACCGGACAACTGGGCGACCAATCGGAATGGTTGGAGGATCTGCCGTATCGGCGGCAACGTAAATACCCCTTCATGGGGCGGGCGGAACACCATGGCGCCTGGGATTATTGCATGGCGGACATGACCAACGCCTACCCGGACCAATCCGGCCTGACCGCGCTCCGCCGCTTCGTGTTCTACCTCCGGCCCGACACGTGGATCATCATCGATGCGATGGAGAGTGCCCGGCCTGTCACGCTGACCCAGTTGTTCCATACCGGCTTCCCGGTTGCCGCTGATGGCGTCCAGACATTTTCAGGACATGGCACAACGGCCGCCTGCCAGATCCGGATCCATGCACCGGCAACCGTTGTTGCAACCCTGGAAGAACAGCCCCTCCTCCACACATCCCGGACACCACAAGGAACCATGAACCTCCTGCGCCTGACAACCCCCGGGGCCGCCGTACGACATCTGTGCGTAACGGAAATCCAAGCCTACCCCTCCAGCGTAAAAGCACCGCCCAGCATCGGGATTACGGTGTCTGCACGTGAGGAAACCGTTCACCTGCCAATTTCAGGTTCCCGCGCAGGCATCACGATCCACCCGTTCCGGGGAGATACCCCGATCACCGGCGCCTGACGACCCGACCGACCCAGCGAATCCTTAGGAGCCGGCACGGGGTCGCTCCGCACTTGACCCCGGTAACGATTTCGTTATGGTACGGGACATGCCGGATCGCATGGTGAAAATCAAATTGCCGCGTGAACCCAAACCGGTTTCGCAGGCGCCCCTGACCGTCATCCTTGTCCGCCATGGCCAGCAACAGGTGGATGTGGCCAACCCGGACATCGATCCGCCGTTATCGGATCTTGGATGGAAACAGGCCGAACGGGTTGCGCGCCGATTGTCCGGCCAGCGGATCCATCACCTCTACGCCAGCAATCTTCAACGCGCCAACGACACGGCACGGGTCATCGCCCGTTTTCACCCCTCCACCCCGGTAACCGTCACGGCCGATCTGCAGGAAGTGATGAATTATCATTTCGCGGACCCACCCCCGCCGGATCATCCGGATCTCCCCCGGATCGGCACCGAACGCGCGGCCCTGGACCGGGTCGTGGCGCAAATCCGGCGCAACCATTCGCCGGGTGAACGGGTGTTGCTGGTCTGCCATGGAAACGTGATCCGGACCATCATGCCGCTGTTCGGAGGCCGCAATCCCCACGAGTCGCTGTTGATCGACATCAACCATACCGCCGTCTCCATCATGGAAGTCTATGCATCCGGCAACGCCGTCCTCAGGCTGGGGAACTGTGTCGCGCATCTCGAAGACCGGATGATCACGTGACCGCTTCCGACAAGCCGCTGCAGCAAACCTGCCTGCACAACCTGCACCTCGAGCAAGGCGCCCGCATGGCGGCATTCGGCGGGTTCGACATGCCCATCCAATACACCGGAATCATCCCGGAACACCTGGCCGCCCGCACCGGGGCCGCCCTGTTCGACACCTGCCACATGGGATCGTTCCGGATCAGCGGACCGGATGCACTAGGCGATCTTGAACTCCTGGTTTCCTGTGATGTCGCCTCGCTCCCGGCCGGCCGCTGCCGCTACGGCCTGATGTGCAACGAGGAAGGCGGTGTTCTCGACGACCTGCTGGTCTACCGGCTGGGCGATGATGAATTCCTCCTGGTCGTCAACGCCTCCACCCGGCGCCAGGATGCCGCCTGGATCAAGGCCCACCAGTCCCCCTCCACCCAGGTTGAGGACTGTTTTAGCAAGGTGGCCAAGCTCGACCTGCAGGGGCCGGCATCCCCCAGGATCATGAACCGGCTGGTGGAAGGACTCACCGACCCGGGCTACTACGGATTCACGTCCGTCCGTTACCACGGCGAGGAGGTCCGGATCAGCCGTACCGGCTACACCGGCGAAATCGGTTTTGAATTGTATCTCACCCCGGCTTCCGCACGCCGGTTCTGGCGCGAGGCCCAGGCACTCGGCGCCGTGGCCGCCGGGCTCGGCGCCCGGGATACACTCCGCCTGGAAATGGGCATGCCGCTTTATGGGCATGAATTGTGCCCCACCCGCAACGCTGCCCAGACCGGCTTTACCCGCGCCATCGCTTCCGCCAAGACCTTTTCCGGCGCCTATGCCATTCGCCGGCCGGATGCCGCTCCCCAACGCTTGTGCGGCATCCGCCTGGGCGGACGCCGGGCCGCCCGCCACGGGGACACGGTGATCACGGCAGCCGGACAGACCATCGGTTGTGTGACCAGCGGCAGTTTTGCCCCCTCGCTGGGATGCGCCATCGCACTGGCCTATGTCGATTCCGCCCAGGCAACCGCCGGAACCCCCTTGCAGATCCATACCGAGCGGGCCGATCTCCCCGGCCAGGTGGTCACACTCCCCTTCCATACCGGCGCCACCGCACGCCGGCCGATGGCCGACTTCCTCGGAGTGTCCACCACATGATCCGCATTGCCTTGCTCGGTGCGGGCGCTCACAGTCGCACCGCACACGCCCTGCCGTTACAGCACTACGCAAAACTCCACCCCGGCCGCATCACGCTTTCAGCGGTATGCGATCTGGACCACGCCAGGGCGGACGCCTGTGCCCGCAAATACGGGTTCGAACATGCCTGCACCAGTCTGCAGGATCTGATGTGCCATCCCATCGGACCGCCTGATGCCCTGGTCGCCATCCTCCCGATTCCCGCCATGCTCCGCGTGACCCCGGAACTTTTCCGGCTCGGTATTCCCCTGCTGATCGAGAAACCGCTGGGCAACAACCTGGCGGAAGCCCGCCAGTTGCTCGACGAAGCCCGCCGAACCGGCGCCATGGACCGCACGATGGTCTCGTTCAACCGGCGTTTTGATCCGGCGCTGCGGCTTGCCCTGGAATGGCTCCGTACGCAGGAACCGCCCCGGCTGGTCCACGGCGCCATGCTACGCGCCGAACGAACCGAACCCGACTTCCCCTGGGGTACCGGTCTCCACCTCATCGATGCCCTCTCGTTCGCCATCGGCTCACTGGCCCTGTCCACCCCGGCAATCTGCCCCCATCCCGGACACGACAACTGGCGGCAAGCCGTGTTCCAGGGGCGCAACCGGACGCGGGTCACCCTGGAATTGGCCCCGACTGCCGGTGAATGGGAGGAACACATCCGCTTCCTGGGAAACGGATACCAAGTAGATGTTCATACCGGCACCCTGCCCCCGGGACGGGTCCGTATCGTCCATTCGATGCGTGAAGTACTCCTTCACCGGTCCCCCGACAACGAACCCGGATTCATCACCAGCGGAGCGTACGCGGAAAACGCCGGATTCATCGAGGCGGTCATCGCCCGCCGGCCATTTGAAACCGCCACCCTGGCGGATGCCCTCGCCTCCAGCGAACTCGCCGCTGCCATTCAGGACAGGACATGAGATGAATGCTCCGCATCACCATCGCCGGAGGGATCCGTTACGGGCAGACCATCAGGCGGTCTAGGTCCGGCCAGTCCAGTTCCCCGCGTATGCCAAACCGGGTCAGGGAAAAGTCATACCGCACCGGGTCGTCGGGATTGAGTTTGCGAAACGCCCGGGTAATGTCCAGCGCCATCCCCAGCCCGGCGGTTCGCCGGCGCGTCAACCGGTAACGCCGGCCGACATGGGCCATGTGCGTATCCAGCGGCACGACCAGACGGGCAGGTGAAACCCCGCGCCACCCCCCGGGATCCACCGCATCCGACCGCACCATCCAACGCATGAACAAATGCAGCCGTTTGGCGGCCCCGGCAGACGGGTCGGGCACCAGGTAGGACCCCTTGACTCCCAACTCCCGGAAAAGATGCACCAGGCCCGGGATCACGGTCTCGTCCTGCACCGATTGTCCGTCCCGAAAGACCGATTCAAGCGAACCATGCCGTTCGAGCAGGCGACGGATGCCCTTTAAGAAACAGACGAACGCAGGACCATCCACAAACCGATGCCGGAACGTCCCGAACAAATCGCGCAGGCAGTCATCGGAAGCAGAATCAATAAACCGTCGGGGCGATGGCCCCATCAGGCCGAAGACCACGGTCAAACGGTTCAGGATCTGCGCCACCCGGCCGAAAGCCAGGCTCGCGGCAATGAAACCTGCCAATTCACGGTCTGGAAGTTCCGGATAATCCGAAAGGAACTCCAGGGGATCCGGGTGAATCAGTTCCTGACGGTTGGTGCGGTCATACAGGATGTCCAGGCCGGTACGGGTCAGCCGCACGGAATCATTCCGGAGAAAACTCGTCTTTACCGACTCCGCAATCCGGACACACCCAGCTGTCCGGTACCGACTCAAAGGGCGTCCCCGGCGCTACGCCGTTATCCGGATCTCCCTTGGCGGGGTCATAAATATATCCGCACGCATTGCACACGTAACGCTTCATGGGTCGCCTCCACACATCTCCGTGCAAGCACGGGGCTAACGTCCAGAACACAAGTTGGCCGCCATCATACCCTGCCGACAATCCCACCGTCAAACTCAACCACTCGAAACCAACGCAACATTTCGATCGCGGCAATGGGGCGAATCCGTTGCCCCGACTCCAGCCGGACCAGACCAGACCGGGGCGGGGTCGCCCCGGCTCCAGCCAGACCGGACGCGACCCCGGACAACCCATGCAAAAAAAGGTGAATGTTGCCGGACAAACCGGTACAGTGTGACCTTGTAAACGACCATGACAGCCACACAACCTTTTCTACGTTGGCAACAACCCATGCGCCGGGTGCTGATCGGCCTGGTGCCCATCATAATCATGGCGGTATACGCCTACGGATGGCGCGTGATGGCACTCCTGGCGATTGCCGGGGCTGTCGCCGTGTTCACCGAATGGCTGTTCCTCCGCCCCTATCACGAACCGGTCAGTTCCGCCGTACTCGTCACTTCCACCCTGTTCGTCCTCTCCCTCCCGCCCGCCCTCCCGTACTGGATGGCGGTGGTCGGCATCCTGTTCGCCGTGATCTTCGGCAAGATGGTATTCGGGGGATTCGGCAAGAACATCTTCAACCCGGCCCTGACCGGTCGCGCCTTCATCTACGTGAGTTTTGCCGGGCCCATGACCTCACAATGGACCCTGCCGTTCAACCACGGGTGGGGCGGATTCCTGGCGTATGCACCATCCATGCCGGATGCCGTGACCACCGCCACCCCGGGCATGCTGCTCAAGACGGGCGAATCGTTCGCGATCATGGATCTTGCATTTGGACATCTGCCCGGCACGATCGGCGGCACCTATGCCTGGGCCGTTCTGCTGGGTGGATTGTATATCGTTTTCACACGGACCGCCAATTTCCGGATCGTCATCGGCGGTTTACTGGGCTATCTAATTGCGGGGTTGACCTTCTGGCTGGCAGGCGCTCCGGGCTCGATGGATCCCCTGCGCGGCATGTTGGCCGGCAGTTTCCTGGTCGGCATCTTCTTCTATGCCACCGATCCGGTCTCCGCCTCCCAGACCAACACCGGCCGGTGGATCTACGGGGCATTCGTGGGAGCCCTGTCGTCGGTCATCGGGACCTTTTCCGCCTGGCCCGCCGGCACCATGTTCGCCATCCTGCTGGCCAACATGTTCGCCCCCCTGATGGATATCGGCATACGCCGCCTTGAAACCCGCAACGGGGAGGCCGCGTCATGAGCCCACCCGGCCGATTTGCCCAGGGGATCCGAACGATCGGGTTCATGATCGGCATCACCATCGTATGTGTCGGTGCGGTTTCGGTCCTGCATGTCACCACCCTCCAGCGGGTCCATGACAACGCCGATCTGTTTGTCCGCCGGGCGGTCCGCACGGCCGCCGGTCTGCCGCCCATGGAATCCGCTGCCGCACTGGCCGAATGGTTCACGTCCAGCGTCACGCCGATGGACAACGCAACGGCATTCCAAGTCCGTGACCCCGACACCACCGAACCGAAACGGGTAATCCTGCACAGCGGGCCGGGCCTCTGGGGCCGCATCACCGCCGCCATCGGCCTGGATGCCGAAGGGCGCATTACCGGCATGACCTTTACCGAACAGAACGAAACCCCCGGGCTGGGCGCACGCATCGCCGAACCCTGGTTCGGGGAACAGGTCCGCGGCAAATCCGGCCCCTTCCGCCTGGTTCCGGAAGGCACGCGTTCCACCGCCCCGGACGAACTCGACGGCATCACCGGCGCCACCATCACCTCCACCGCCGTCCGGGACATCCTCAACGCCGTCCTGTCCACAGACGCCAAGGAGCAGCCGTGAGCTCCCGTGAACGCAAACAATTCCTCGCGGGAATCGGCAGGGATAACCCGGTATTCGTTCAGATTCTCGGCATCTGTTCGACCCTCGCGGTCACCAACGTGCTGCGCAACACGGTGGTGATGTGTATCGGGCTCTGCTTCACGCTCACCCTATCAAACGTGACCGTCTCGGCGCTTCGCCGCTGGATTCCCGGACGAGTCCGGATGATGGTGGAAGTGCTGATCATCGCCACCTACGTGATTGTGGTCGACATCCTGCTCAAGGCGTACCTCCCGGACATCTCGCGCGAACTGGGCCCCTATGTCGGCCTGATCATCACCAACTGCATTGTCATGGGACGTGCCGAGGCCTTCGCCCTGACCAACCCGCCCCGGCTCGCTTTGGTGGATGGCCTGGCGGCCGGACTGGGGTATTCCTATGTGCTCCTGATCATTGCCGTGGTGCGGGAACTGATGGGGTCCGGTACGCTCTGGGGCATTCCGGTCATGGGCTCCTGGTGGACCAACTGGACGATCCTCGCCATGGCGCCGGGCGCCTTCTTCGCCCTGGCGGTGTTCGTCTGGATCGTCAAGGCCTGCTTCCTGAAACCCGCCGACGCGCCCGTGCCGGGAACGGGAGGGAAACCGTCATGAACGAACCGGCCAGCCTCTGGACCATCCTGTTCGCCGCCATCTTCACCAACAACATCCTCCTCGCCAACTACCTGGGCATGTGCTCCTTCCTCGCGGTCTCGAAGGAGATCAAGACCTCCTTCGGGCTCGGGTCCGCCGTGGTGTTTGTCATGACCGCCACCACGGCCCTCAACTGGTTCGTGTACCATCATGTCCTGGTCCCCCTGAACCTCGTATACCTCAACGTGATCGTATTCATCATCGTGATCGCCGCCTTCGTCCAACTGGTCGAACTGATCATCGACCGGGTATCGGAAACCCTCTACACGGCGTTGGGCATCTTTCTGCCCCTGATCACGGTTAACTGCGCCATCCTCGGCGTGTCCCTGTTCATGATCATCCGCGACTATTCGTTCACCCAATCCGTCATGTACGGACTGGGCAGCGGGATAGGATGGATGGTCGCTATCCTGGCCATGGCCGGCATCCGCCAGAAAATGAAACGATCCCGCATACCCCGGGGGCTTGAGGGAGCCGGCATCACGCTGATCATCGCCGGCGTCATGGCGCTGGCTTTCATGGGCTTTAACGGCATCCTGTAGGGGACCAGTCACCGGTGGACATGGTGTTATCCATTTTGACGGCAATCGGGGTCATGACCGCCCTGTCCGGCGGACTGGCCCTGTTGATGGTCATCGCCGACGCCACCATCGGCCGCTATGGCCCCTGCCGGATCCGGATCAACGACTCCCGCGATCTCGAGGTTGAGGGCGGACAGTCCCTGCTCAGCACCCTGAAGAACGAGCAGATCTTCATCCCGTCTGCCTGCGGCGGGCGGGGTTCCTGCGGGTTGTGCAAGGTCGAGGTGCTGTCCGGCGCAGGCGCAATCCTTCCCACGGAACTGCCCTGGCTGACCCCCGATGAACAGAAACGCCAGATCCGGCTGTCCTGCCAGGTCCGCGTGAAACGGGACCTTTCCATCCGCATTCCCGAAGAACTGTTCAACGTCCACCAGTACCAGGCACGGGTGGCCGGCCTGCGTGACCTGACCTATGATATCAAGGAGGTCCGGCTCCAGTTGCTGGATCCTCCGGCCATCGACTTCAAGCCCGGCCAGTATATCCAATTCGAAGTCCCAGCCTACGAACTCACCGACGAGCCCATCTACCGGGCCTATTCCGTCGCCTCGGGACCCGATCAGCACGGCGAAGTCGAACTGGAAATACGTTACGTCCCCAACGGCATCTGCACAACCTATGTCCACCAGCATCTCAAGGTCGGCAACACGGCAACGATCAACGGGCCCTATGGCGACTTCTTCCTGCGCGACACCAATCGCGACATCCTGTTTATCGCCGGCGGATCCGGCATGGCGCCCATCAAGTCGATCCTGTCCGACATGGTCCACACCAAGAATCCGCGCCGGACCCGCTATTGCTTCGGCGCCAAGGCCATCCGCGACCTCTTCCTGGTTGATGAGATGCGTGCCATTGAAAAGCAACTGCCCGATTTCAAGTTTATCCCCTGCCTGTCGGCACCCGATACCGCCGACGTCTGGAACGGCGAACGGGGGCTGGTAACCGAAGTGGTCGACCGTACGGTTACCAACCTGGACAACCTGGAAGCGTATTTATGCGGAAGCCCGTTGATGATTGACGCCTGCGTGGCGCTTCTCAAGAAAAAGGGCCTGCCGGAAGACCGGATCTTCTACGACAAGTTCGCATGACGAAGGTTAGGATATCATTATGAAACAAACACCTGAAATGGACCGGATTCAGCAGGAGATGCATCCGGGGATCATTACCCAGAACGGGTTTCTCGGCGACGATTCCCGCCACCTGAACGACATGCTCCAGGAGCAGGATGCCGAGATCCAGCGGCTGGGCCTCACGCACGAACAGATTGCCGCGCGTCTGGCGGAACTGCGGGATGCAGGGGTCCAGGGGCTTGGTCAACCCGTGCGCGTGGAACCGCATTTTGAAGTCACCGCGGACAGCGTACGCGGCCGCCTGCCCTGCCCCTTCATGCACGGGGTGACGGTCGGCAAGCTGAACACCACCATCCGGAACCTGGCATCAGGCGAAACCATCACCGTCACGGACCTGACCATACACCTGATCAAGGACCACGGCTTCTACGGCGGCCACGGCGCCCCGTTCGCCATCACTCCGGAACACCTCGCCCGCTTCCTGGAACTGACATAAGGGGCACACTACGCGCCTTTTCCGGATGCGCTCGTAGCGCGCGGCACCATCTTGCGTTGAACCTTCGGATCAGAGCTTGGCTTCCGCCATCCAGTTGCCATGTACGTTGCAGTTCTCGATCACGGTCACCGTGCCGCCCTTGACGTTCAAGTGCAACGCGGCGGCGGGATGACACACGTTCGGCGACAACCAGACGCGCGAGATGAACTTGTAGTCCACATAATAATCCAGGCAACGGATGTAGTGCTTGTCCTGCATCACGTGCTCGATTTCGCCCACCCGCGCATGCACGTCCGTGCAGCAGCCGCCGGGAATCAGGCCGCATTCCTTGACCACCACGATCTGCGGAATATGTTTCTTGTCGCCTTCGGTCAAAGCCGCCGGGTTGGCAGGCTTCTGGATGGCATCCGACTTCTCTTCATAGGCCGTCTTCGGGGAGCGGCACACCAGGCATTTCTCAGGCGCTTCATTGAATTCGATATGACCACAACCCTTGCACACCAGTGTCTTCATCTAGGTTTTCCCCTTTATTATTACTGACCGTCACATCCTGTCCATCTTTGGAAATTCCGATCTCATGCGGTGGAAATTATAACGCCTGCGGTTGATCCCTACAATCGTCATCCGGCTCGCAATCACAGCCCGCATGATGATCATGCCGGCGCTGCGGCCACAACGCCACCACCAGAACCACGATCAGGATAATGGCGGACACCACCCCCACCGGTCCCGACCCGCCTTCATGATGGATATGCGCCATCACGGACGGCACCTTGATCACCAGCAGGTCCAGCAGCCATCCTGACAGCAGCGCCGTACCCCCGACCGCCAACAGGTACATGCCGGCGCCCCGCCGTCCGAACATGGTCACCACCATGGCAATCGCCGCGGCATTGGTGGCCGGCCCGGTCATCAGGAAAACCAGCGCCGCGCCGGGCGAGATGCCCTTGGCGATCATCATCACGGCAATCGGCACCGAAGCCGTGGCACAGACATACAAGGGGATCCCCACACCCATCATCACAACCATCGACAGAAAACCGGTTCCCAGC
>MHBQ01000107.1 GCA_001803315.1 Lentisphaerae bacterium RIFOXYC12_FULL_60_16 | reverse complement strand
CCGTTGATACGCGCGGCGATGCAACGCTGGGCGCCGTGGAAACCATTCCTTTTTCATCGATACTGGGACAATGCAGCCGGATCGAACCACATCACATACGTTTCATGATCAACCCATGCAGCATCATATTTGGCAAAGCATGGCTGACGTTTCAGAATTTTCGACGCAAAATCCGAGGGATAACCGAAAACTCATCTTTCACGACTTGATGGAACGACCCGTTTGGAGTGCGGGCAAACGTTTCATATTTACCGCCAAACCAATCAAACTTGCAAGAAACGGGATTCGGTTGACGAGAGCGGGCGACGAGAACGGATAACGAGCAGGAATTTTTGAATCGTCCACCGCTCTCGTCGCCCGCTCTCGTGTTCCGATCCCCATAATGATTCCGCTACCGCTGTTTCAACCAATCCATCAATACCGGTGTCAATCCGGCATCCCGCTTGAACGTCAACTCCCCGCACCGCACCTTTTGCGTGAACCGCCCGCAGGTTGCCAGGATAGGGTCCATCATCACCGGGTCGTACCAGGGCACTGATACGACCGGCAACAACCTTAGAAAAGCTTGTGATGCAGTCACCGGATAAATTGCATGCGCATTGCCCTTGCGCAGAAAACACACACCGATTCCAGCCGCATCCGTGGCCTCCGCCAGATCCGCCTCCCCCAACCAGGGCGTACCATGGTACCGGAAACTACCGTCCGGCTGTTCATGCACGATCACCCGGTCATCCGACAAAACCCTCCACCCATCGGCCACCAACAGTCGGGCCAAGGTGCTCTTTCCGGATCCTGAAACCCCGGGGAACAAGACCGCCTTTCCATCCCGTACCGCCCCGCACCCGTGCACCACCAGTCCCCCGCGTGAGGCCAGCAGATACATCACCATGGCCACATCCACCGGATATAAAACGGGATGGTAAATCCTGCCTGACAGGGAACCATCAACCCGCCATGGCTGCCCGACCCAGCAATCCACCACAGAACCGGATGGATCGAATTGCATCTTGGTAAAACAGGGGCCGGACGGATCCGGCTGATAGATCAGACGACGCAACGCCCCCCGGCCCCACATCTGCCAGGTCTCTTCCGTATCGAATAAACGATTCCACCCCGCCATGGAAACGGCAAAGTCGTTCTCGATAATTCGTACGGTTATGGTTTCCTCCGTTCCGGAGTGTGCGGCTGAGAAAAATTCCTGATACCGCGTGTCCGGGCAAACGGGGAAACATGCATGCTCAGCTTGTATTCGGAACAACAATCCGCCCAGCAACAAGGAGGACGATTGTCCCGTGGCAAGGGTCGCAACTTTCACGAAGACTTTGGTTTGGCACAGTTTCCGCCGGGACACGTCGGGGAGCCAATATTGTTTCCGCCGGACGGCATCTTACAACCCACCGCCAACACCTCGGGTGCAGCCAGCTCAATGACCTTCAACCGTGGAGGATTATAGGGTTTGCGTGCAGGCATCTTGTCGGGTTGCTTGTTGGTGGCCATTGTTTCTTCCTGGTAGGGCGCGATCGCCGAGCGCGCCGTTCGCGATTTTCCGGACGCCTCGGCGAGGCGTCCCTACCTGAACGGATAAACCGAAATATACTCAGATTGTCGCATGAATCTTCTTCCAGCGCAAGTGACCGATTTCGCACATATAATCTACACGCCGGGTTGGATCTCCCGTTTCCACTTGGAAGTAGGCCGGACAATATCCGCAATAGGCCTGTTTATCACATCCTCTACACGGCATATCCGGCGGCATCCGTAATGCCTGCATGTGAGCAAGGGTCTCTTTCCATGCGCTAGCCAGAGGAACGCCATGCAAATTTACCCCGAAATCCCGCACCATCAGGCAGGGCCTGAACATTCCATCCGGATCAATATGGAAGGCCGTCGTACCGGCACCGCATTGATACAGCCTGTCATCAGTGTCATCCTCCGATTGTCCTTGTGCGAACCTGGACCATACGCCACATCGTTCCGGATCCAGGAATTCCAATTCCACAGCCTGTTCCGGCGGCACCCTTTGCTTCAAGGGGGACGGGTCTCCCCCCAATGTCGGGAACAAACAGGCATCGAAACGAAAGTTTGAACCATAGGCACGTGCCATCGACTCAATGGCCGTAAACTCGTGCTGGTTTTCTTTCATGAGTAACGTCTTGATATGTAACCGCACCTTGGCAGCAGCCAGCCTATCCAACCCGTGACACACACGTTCCCATGCATCAGACAGACCCGTCAGATTCCGGTAAGTGTCTTCCGAAGCCCCATATACTGAAACCTCAACCGTCGTCGGCGGATAGTCGGCAAAGACGGCCAGAACCTCATCCGAAACCGACAGTCCGGACGCAAACACCGTCACCAGCAGTCCCCTTGAACGCGCATGCTGGTAAATGCGGGGAAAGTCGGCTCGTATCATCGGGTCACCACCGGTCAACAACAGGTGCAGGCATCCGGCATCAACCGCCTCATCCAGCCAACGACACCAGGAGTCTGCGGAAGCTTCTGCACACGAAAGCTTTGCCCCGCGGCAGTAACAGAAACGGCATTGGAGCGCACACCGGTGAGTCAGCGCCATGCTGGCTGAAACCGGTATATGATCCTGTACAACGCGTTGTTGAAAACGCTGGAGAAACTCCACGGCCGAAGACATCGTTTGACTCGTACCGGCCACCTCAGGATTTCCTGTGAACCAGGCCGGCCGTTTCGAGCTCGTTCAGGAACACTTCGATATCCGGCGTCGGATCCGCCGGGCCCATGGCGTAGGTGGCGGCGATGGCTTGTTGCAGATCGGCCACCGTGCGGGCACCGTCCAATTGTTCCCAGACAAAATCGCCGACACCTTCCAGCACAAAAACACGCTGAAGGTCAGCCAGCGTCCCCTTGACCGGAACGAGGATCGTTTCTCCGGCAATCCGCCGCATCACAACATCGTCTGCACGGGCATAACAAGCGGGCATCACGGCGTTTCCTTTACCACCAATCGAACAAATCCCCGTCGTCGATTCACATCGGGTGCCTTGGCATAAATACGCACCGTTTCCGTCTGGCCATTGCCATCGTCCATCACCTGGGTATCCACAATATGGACGGGATCAGCGGTCCAGATCATAAGATCGTCCGAGACTTCGATCAACACCTGATAATCCTGCAACCCCCTGCGGCGTGTAAACACCAGGACCACGTCATAAGGCAGGGTCTCGTCCGGCATGACCTTTTCCAGATGCAGGGGCCGGAAATCATCCGCCACCAGCGGGTTCAATCCCAGCACGTATTCCAGGTGATTGACCAAGCCATCTTCATCAGGGTCTGCCGTCGGGTCCGAAACCATTGAATTGGTCAACGCCGCCAGCGTGAACACCGTTTGCGACCATCCTTCCAGGGTCAGCACCGGGGACCGGTACGGATAGCGGCCTTCAGCAATACCGGGCAACACCAGGGCTGGATCGCCCAGCAAGGTGTAAATATCCGTCAAATAACGGGTGGGGCGCTCATCGGCAAAACGGTACACGGATTCCTGGATGGCATTACCCAGCACCCGCTGTTCCCCTTCCCACACCGCGTTGTTCAAATGCCGCCCCAGGACTCCGGAGAGGGTATTCGCAGCCCAACCACTCGGGCCCCACACAGCCACGGCACCTCCACCCGGATTCAACAACAGCGATTCCCCCAGCGAATCATACCCCGGAACCGCAAAGTCGGCCGTGACACATCCCATCAAGGTAAATATCGAAAGCTGGTTGGAATTCAACATGAGGGGAACGTCCGTATCCTCCAACAGCCCGTCATTCGCCAGGAAGCCGAATCCGGCATGACCGAAATAGCTCACCCAACCAGCCCCGGCATTGATCGCCGCCAGGAGCCCGGACTTGCATTCCCCAAGCGATTGATCGTCCAGGAACAGCTCAACACGGGTGACATCAGCAGGCAGTCGCTGGACGGATTGGCGACTGGTGTGACGGAAATCACCTTCCCCATCCAACCGGTCGGCCGACAAGACCATCTGCCGGTTACCCGGATGACGGGTCATACCTTCGTACCGTCGGATCTTGTCGATTACCAGCTGCATTTCCGACGGATTCAGCACCGGCAGGCGGCCGATCGCCAGGTCCGCCAACCCGTCACCATCGATATCCGCATAGCGGTTGTCGGACGCAAACAGCCCATAGGGCGTCATGACCATCATCGGAGGGACCAGGCATCCTCCATAACCCGGCCGCTGCTTGTAGTCATAAGTTCCCTTGCCTGCCAGCACCACATAGTCAGGCGGTCGCATCCAATTTGAAACGGCATATCGAAGACCGGCCTGGATCGCATACGGGGAAGCAATTCCATGGTTAAACGCGTCATACCAGTCTTCCACCAGCGCAACGGCCGCCGGCAATCCCCGTTCGCGGCGGTAATCAGCCAGCGCATCGGCGGAAGCTGCCAACCCCGGCACGGTCAACACCAGGTACGCCACGCTATTGGATGGGCTTTTCCAGTTCGTGGGCGTGCGCACCTTGAGGTCGAACGGCGCCCAGCCGGCATACCCCGCCACATACCGGTCGGTTGGCGTGGCAGGCACAAAGCTCACCCGTCCTTTGCCCCCATCCAGGTCTAGCGTTGTATTGAGCACCCGCACCGGATGCACCGGATCCGTCACATCAAATACAAACGCATCATTGGTTGAAGACAAGCCCGACACCGTCACCACCGGATTCGTCTCACCGGCAAGGTGCAACTGGCCGCTTTCAGCGCCATAGCCCCGCCGATAGGCAAGATCCAGGCTGTCCAGGTAGACGACGCTGTAATCAATCCCGTCATTCAGGTAGGCAACACACGTGATCCAGTTGGTGCCATTGTGCAGGATCGACTGGTTGAACGACCCGCTCACCGCCTGCGAACGGACGCCCTGCCATTGCGCCGAACCAACCGGGACATCATTCACACGAACCTGCACATGATGCTCGTTGTCCACCCCCGTGGCAGAGGCGCCATAGACCTGCACCTGAATCCGGGCAACACCTCCCGTGGCACAATCCGACAACACGACACTCACCCGCTGTGTAACCGGGGATGGAGTCACAACAACCAGGGACGACCACATCCAGTAGTCGGAATCCGGGGCTCGGGCCAACCCCACCACCGGCACAAGATCCTGCTCAGCCTGCAGGGCTGACTCAAAGGTCATGCCCGGCAGTGGCGACGGGGCCAAACCATCACGCGTCACCATGTCGGAAGCCATACCCCAGTCAATCCAGTAGACATTGTCATCGGTAAACGGGCTGTCGATCGCCGCTCCATAGAACCAGAACGCCGACCCGTCGCCCAACCGGTAAACCGCCACGTCATTCCCGGCATGGCTGACGGCACATTGCCCGGCCATGATGGAATTCCGGACCGCAGATTCCATTACACCCAAGGATGCAGCCACCGATGAAGCCGTCACGCGGTACATGCCGTTTGAACGGACCAGCAGCTTGACCGGCGGGAAGGATGGTCCCCCGCCGCTTCCTCCTGCCGTCAGCACACGCAGACGGACCACGGGAGCGTCCAGCAACATATCCCCTGATCCCGACAACCGTTCAAGGGCGGAATCAGAGATGCGTGGCCGGGTCTGGTAACGGACCGAGGGGGCGCCGGGCCCCTCCCCGGCAACTTCCAACCAGACCCCATACGGGCCATACAGACGCCTGCGTCCCGACATTTCCAGTTCAACCAGCCGATACATATTGCTCCCCGCACGCGCGCCCGGATCATACAGCCGGTAAATTCCTCCCTGGGGAGACCCCGCCACGGCAGGAATCATCGCGGAACAAACCTTTTCAAAGCGGCCCGAAACATCCTGTCGTTCCACGTAAAACCCGACCGTCCCGGACTCCGCCACCGTCTCCCATTCAAGGTAGGGCCCCGTCGTATCCCAACCACCCTCAAAACGTTTCAGCACGACCAGGGTAATGACCGATATGGAATCGGTGTTGTTCGACGGGTTCGGATCGTACTGTTTCATGGCGGTAATGGTCGCCCGGTTGACGATATCCACCGCGCTGCTGACCTCCTTGAGCACTCCGGTAATCGTCAGCGTCACGGTCTCGTTGTTAGAAACCGAACCGATGGTCCACACATGATTCGTCATCACGGCCGTATCGTAGGACCCGCGACTCACCACGGCATTGCTGAGAATCACATGCGAATCAGGCCAGTATTCACGCAACACCACGTCCGTCGCCGTATTCCGTCCAAGGTTCCGCACCCGGATGGAATACGTCACCACCTCGTTGGTCCCGGGCGTGGTATCGTCCACATCCTTCAACACCTCCAAGTCGGCGTAATGCACATGGTCCGTCACCGTGGCATACCGGTCAAAGGTCATCTGGTCGCTGTGGACGGACACGCGGTTGGTGATTGCCAGGATTGTCGGGCTGGTCGGAAGTTTGACCTGGTAGGTGACACGGATATACTCATCCTCGCGCAACAATGGAAGATTGACCAGCGTCGAAGGTCCGTTGGTTGCCGCCGTGCGATAAAGCCGTTGGGCGGCATCGATTCGCACGTTGTCGACATACACGATTTCGTTGTTGCCGGAATGATACGACAGGAACCGCAGGGCGAAATTCGTCGTGAGATGGCTGGAAACATCGATATCGGTCACGGAATGCCAGTTGGCATCGGCCGAGGGGCCGGTAATGGCGGCCACATCGGTCCACGGTCCTGCCGTACCATTCGTTGAAACCGACACCGTTACGCCATCATCGGCTTCGAGGGCCGAAGTTTTATAATCGAAACTCAAGCGGGCGGAATAATATCCGAACAGGTTTGCTCCGCGCACGACGCCGAAGGCGGAACCATTGATCAGCAGCGTGTTCACGTTGGTTCCTTCGGCCGTCACCCGCACCTTACCAGCCGCGGCACCATCCGCCTCGTTGAGCTCCTGCCAGCCGCCACTCCAGCCCAGCGTCCCCTGATTGTTGGTGAAGGCGGCCGAAACGAAACGATCCAACAGATAACGGTTGGTCGTGTAAGGCGCCGTTACCTGGGCGCTTCCGGCCACGTAGGTGACGCCGGCCGGCAGGGGATCGGTTACCAACACGTTGTAGTGGGGCGGCACCCCGTCATTGGTGACCACGATCGTATAGGTGATGTTACTGCCCGGATACACGGATTCCCCGCCATTCGAAGTCTTGGTAATCTGCATATTGCTGATGCCGACCACCACTTCGGCGGTGTTGTTCGAGGATACCGGATCCGGCAGATCCTGCGCGGTAATCGCCGTCCGGTTGGAAATCCAGACAATCCCCATGCCCGGGCTGACCGTAACGGTGATCTGCAGCGTGGCGCTGCTGTTCACGCCCAGGCTCCCGATGTTCCAGTCGCCGCCCGGATAACTGTACGTTCCCTGGGTTGCGGTGTGCGACACATATCCCAATCCGTTGGTCAGCGGTTCGTTTGCGACAACCCCGGTGGTGGCATTGGGCCCCCGGTTGGAAACCACGAGGGTATAATGAATGGTGCTCCCGATGTTCGGCTGAAGGTTGTCGGATCGCTTGGAAATCGCAAGGTCCGCGCCGCGCACCACCACCGTCGCCGTGTCGGAATTGTTGCCCGGATCGGTATCCGCCTGATTGACACCGGCGATTCGCGACCGGTTCACAATAGTCAGCCCGCCCATCCCCGCACTCACGCTCGCGGTGACCTGCAGCATGGCCGTTTCATCCACGGCCAGCGTCCCCACCGACCAGACCTTGGTGGTCGAATCATAGGTTCCCTGGAAAGCGGTGTGACTCAGATAGGTCAATCCATTGGTTAAAGGTTCGGAAACCGTCACGCCGGTCGCCACCTTCGGGCCGTAATTGGTGATCACGATCGTATAGACGACATTACTGCCGGCATAAGGATTGGCATTATTCACCGACTTGCCCAGCCCCAGGTCAACCCCCGCCACCGCGACAAGCGCGTAGGCCGTATCGTTGGCGGCGTTCGTATCCACCTCGGCCAGATGGGTGATCGTAATCCGGTTGGTGATGGATTTTCCCACGGTCCCGCTGTGGACGGTCCCGGTCATGCTCATGGCCGCCGCCCCACCCACCGGAAGGGTGCCCACGGACCAGACACGGTTCGTCGGATTGAAGGTTCCGGTTCCGGGAACCGCCGCCACCAGCGTCAGATTGGTGGGCCAGGCATCGGTGAGCTGCACCGACCGTGCAATCGAGGGGCCTTGATTCGTGACCGTGATCGAGAAGACCACCGTGTCCCCGGGATCCGGCGACGCATTGTCCACGACCTTGGTCACCGCCAGATCCAGCACGCCGTAAAGGCCGGCATCCCAGCGATTGTCCGCGGTATTGGCGACAACCGTGAAGAGCGCCGTGAATCCGGTGTTCGTCGCCGGATCGCTGTCAACCGTATCGCCGGTCATGTCCGCCGGACTGAAATAATAATCGGCCGGTTTATCGAAGAACAGGCGATAGGAACCGGGGTCAATCCCGGCAAAATAATAATACCCTTCGATATCGGTGACCGTCTGGGCAACGAGGGTCGTCGAAGCGTTGTAAAGTCCGACGGTTATCCCCGCCAGGCCCGGCTCGCCGGGATCCTGGATTCCATCGCGGTTGCCGTCGAACCAGACAAGGTTCCCGACGGAGTTGGAATAGGTTGGACGGTAAAGCCCCATATCCCATTGCAGGTCCCTTTCACCGGGCAGGATCGAGGTGAAGACGGTCCGGTACGGCGCATTCGTCGCCACATCGCTGTCCGCGGCATCATCCCCGCCTTGATCGCGCGGACTGATCAGGTATCCCACGGGGAAAAATTCGATCAGATACGATCCGGGCGAAGCCAGGTCGAAACGGTAGGATCCGTCGGGTCCGGTCAAGGCGCTGGCGATCCAGTTGGTTCCACCGTCATACAACCTGACCACGATATTCGAAAGACCGTCCAGCGGCAATTCATCCTGGATGCCATCCATGTCTGCATCCTGCCAGACAACCCCGCCGATGGCCATGGGGGCATAGCCGAAATCGACATCCGTCCGCACCTGGCCATTGGTGACCGCCACCGCGGCATGGTGCAGCGTGGCCAGCCCGTCCAGGTCATACGAAGCGACAAGGTAAAGCGGCAGGGTGTTGGTATCCACCCGCACGGTGTAGGTCCCCGCGCGCAAACCGCCGATCCCATAGCGTCCATTGACATCCGTCAAGGCCGACGGTTCCCACGCCTGGCATACGCCATCCCCGTCGAGATCCACAAAAAGGCGAACGCCGGATATCGGCGGTTCACCGGCATCCTGAACACCATCGGCATTCAGGTCCTTCCAGACATCATTGCCGATGGCTCCGAAGGTCCAGCGGTAATCCTCCACTTCCCCGTAGTCGCCGAGCCCCGCATACATGAACTGCGGGAACATCGGCGGGGTGGCAAAAACGCGGAACCGCGCATACAGGTGCGTGGCGTTCGTACCGGAGAAGGTGGCCTCAGGCACCGCGAACCGGTTCGTGTAAACGGCGCTTCCACCCGACCCGCTGACGGCTTGGTTTACCGTCATCTCGCCGGGATCCATGAAATCGCCGTCCTGGTTGAAATCCACGAACCCGACCACCCATCCACGGCCCCCGCCCACCGTGACCTGGACCTCCCCGGTTCCGCCGCTGGCCCAGGCGCCGACAGATGCGACGCCATCCTCATCCGCGCCGTCCCCCGCGGCATCCTCCGAAGGAACCCCATTGGCCTCGGTATCCACCGTTGCGCCGAGATAAACCGTCGGCGCCGACTTGACCGGATGACGGGCGCCCGACGGCGAATCCTGGAACCGGACGCCATAACCGGAGGGCAAATCCCCAAAATCGAAGTTCAACCGGTAACGGAACGCGAAATCCAGGTTCGTGATCGAAGCGGCCACCGGCACGATCTGCCGGGCCGACGACGTATTCCCCTGGCTGTCGCTGACTTCAATCACTTCGGTGGCGGGCGTATCCCCCGTTTGCGTGGTCAGTTCAAGATCGGATTCAGGCGCCGCCAGTGAAACGATGTACCGCGCATTGCCACTGCCGGTCGGCAGACCCGCAAATGAATAATCCCCGTTGGTTGAGGTCAGCGTCGAGCCGATCAGCCGGGTTTCGCCGGCTTCGATGAGATCGTCGCCGTCATCATCCCAGAACGTCAGGAAAACCGTCGCGCCTTCAAAAGCCACTTCATCGCCGCTGACTCCGGATATCCCGACTCCCATCACCCCGTTGGTCGGCGTACCATCCAATCCAATGGTTCCGCTCAACGCATTGTTGCCCGCATAGCGATATCCGAAATCGATCGTCAGGTCGGCATTGGTCTTCGACACCCCGTCGATGGAGGCAACGTGTCCGCCGGACATGACGACATCCGTCGCGCGGTTGTCGAGCGTGCCGTCGGGATCGTGAACCGGGGCGAGGTCCGGGGGGAAATCGGCGTCGTTGGTGGCCGTCACGATCTGCCACGTCCCGTCACCCACGTTGGCGAAGGTATAGTACCCGTCCCCATCGGTTTCGGTGGAGGCAATCAGCACCGCGTTGGAGTAAAGATTGACCGTAACGAACGGTATGCCGCTCTCGGTCTCGTCCCGGATTCCATTATCGTCCATGTCGATCCAGACCGTATCCCCGATAACACCCGGAGGAACGTAACCGAAATCGACGCCCATGAAACTGGCGCCCACGTTGACCCGCACCCCGTACTGGCCGTCGCACCCGACGGCCTCCGGATCGCTGGCCGGCAGGCCGTCCGCATCCGGATCGGCGGAAAGCGTCGCCGTGGCAATCGGTCCGGTCTTGGACACCACGACCACGTAACGGCCGGTCGTCAACCCGGTAAACAGGTAGTGCCCGTCGGCATCCGTCAACGCATTGGTGACCAGCACGTCCGTCCCGCTCTCATACAGGCGGTTCCCGTTAAGGTCCCGGTACAGGACGACCGTGACATTCGATATGCCCGGCTCCGTCCAGTCCTGGGTCCCGTTCTCGTTGGAATCCCAGAAGATGGTGTCGCCGATCGCCCCGAGCGCCGCAAAACCGAAGTCAGCCGTCAGATTGTTGCTCCCCCCGCTGATGGCGATCGAGCGGGTCGTGGCCGTGGTCGGCACATACCGGAATCCGAAGGCATCCAGCGGCAGATCCGCATCCGTCGCGTCCACCAGCGCCCGGTAGGGGGCATCCGACAGGTCCGCGAACAAGTACCGTCCGGCGGAATCCGTCACCTGCGTCCGGAGCAAGACATAGGCGCCGTCGCCGTTCATGTCCACATACAGGCGCACGGTGATGTTCGCCAAACCCGTCTCCTGGGAACCAGCCTGCAAACCATCGCCGTTGAGATCTTTCCAGACGGTATCGCCGATCGAACCGACGCCGTACGGCTGGTAGCCGAAATCCTGGTCATACCGGTTGGAGGTCGTGATGGACACGGCACTGCGGCCATCGTTGGCCCCCTGGGGATCGGCCGTCACCGCGTATCGCGGCGGCATGTCGGGATCGGAATGATCCACGATCACCTGGTAGTTTCCGGCGATCAATTCGGTAAACGTATAGGATCCGCCGGCGGCGCTTGCCGTCGTCCGGATCAACGCATCCACGCCGGAATCGATGCTCCCGTTGCCGTTCTCATCCTCGTACAGATAGACCGTGATCGCACCCACCCCCTCGTCCGCCGCGTCCTGCGCCTTGTTTCCGTTCCAATCGTAGAACAACAGGTCGCCGATGGTGTACGTTCCCTTGCGCCGATAACTGAAATCGCCCCGGGCAGACCCGCCGCTGACGACGCTGACCCGCACCACGTTCAACGAACCGATGCCGTCCGAATCATAGGTTTGAACCCAGCCGCTGCCGGCCAGCATCCCGCTGTTGGTATCCACCAGGAGCGTGTAATTCCCGCTGTAAGCGCCCACGAACGTGAACGCCCCGTTCCGGTCAGTCCGGTTGGTGGCCAGGGCGGCGCCGGGAGGCCCCGCGTTGGTCCCGGCGAACAGGTATACCGTCACGTTCGTCAGCCAGTTTTCACCGCTGTTCCGGACACTCGACGCGCTGGCGTTCACGTCATTCCAGATCGTTCCCTGGATGATCGCGCTCACCTGATACCCGAAGTCGGCATTCAGCACCGTATCCTGCCCGGTCGTCGAGTCATAAACAATGGTCACCGGTGTACTGCCGTTGTTATTTCCATCCCGGTCGAAGGTGCAGACACCCGAACCTCCCGGCAGGGTCGCTGTCACGACCAGGACCGTATACGAACCGGTCACCGGAATCCCCTTGAAACGGTAATACCCGGATGCATCCGTGACGTTGGTAACCGGCTGTCCCGGACCACGGCCCACATCCACGCCGGCCGGGGGTCGCAACACCACCGAAACACCTGAAATGCCCGTCTCGTTCCCGCCGTCCTGGACGCCGTCGCCATCCAGGTCCCGCCAGACGAAATCGCCGATCGTTCCCGCCGGTTGAACCGCGGTGGCCACCAGCGAAGTGCCGGTATTCGCCGGATACCCGTTCTTGTATTTCGCCGCCGTCACCACCGCGGCATTGGTCACCGTTGTCGCCGTGTTGTTGGGCGGCTCAAGGATATTGAACGTGGCCGTCACGGTTTTATAGCCGCCCGGATACAGCGGCCCCAGGTTGTTCCACGTCAGGGTTCCGGTCCGGTTCGGCGCCGAACCGTTCGTTACGGAAGTCGAAACGGGCGGCACAGCGCTCAGAAAACTCATCCGCTCGGCATTATACCAGTCCATCAGCGGCACGGGATCGAGCACCAGCGCCGTGTTCGACGATCCCGCGATCCAGTCGGTGGTCACACGGAGCCCCATCTGATCAACGCCGATCGTACCGCCATCCACGGCGCCCACCTTGGCGCCCGTCACCGCGATGACCATGGGATTACCCGCCGCAAAATGGGCGGGCAACCAGGTCCGTAGGGACGTCAGGTTTCGCGTGAAATCCCCGGTTACAAAAGCGCTGGCCACCCCGCTGGTGGTAAAACTGGCCGTGCTGGCCCCGTTGGTCCAGAATTCGATGGTCAGCGTGTCGTTATTCCACGGCGGATCCACCCGCAGGGGAATCAACAGTTCCACCTTCGTCAGGTTGCCGATGAAACTCGATCGTGATAAGCCATCGAGCGCCAGGATGTCCTTGTTGCCGCCGGGCTGAATGCTGGCGTAATTGCCGTCCGGATAAGCCGGCCGGTACGCGTTGGTTGCATTGTTCCAGACCGTACCGGAAGTCTTGGCATTTTGGTTGGTTGCCCAGACATGATACTGGGTGAGTCCCCCGTTTCCTTTGAGTCGATTGGTGACGGACAACTCGTAGGTGACCGTCCCACCCTCCCGCAACGGCGCACTCGAAACAAGGCGTTTGCTGACGCCAAGCACCGGGGCGAATCCGAAATCCGCCGTGAGGTATGACACCATGGCGGCATTGGTCCGGCCGGAATCCAGGTCAACCGCATACAGGGTCTGCGTGGTGGCCGTATAGCCAAAGGGCAAATCGCCGTCCAGGGTGTTGACCGCCACCAGGTACCGGCCATCGGGCAGGCCGTCAAACCGGTACGAACCGTTTGCGCCGGTATCCTTCGACGCCATGAGCTGATCGGGACCGTCCAACAGGTTGTTGGTGTTGGCATCGAAATAGAGCCGCACCTCGATATTCGAAATCCCGGCTTCCGAACCATCCTGCAGACCATTGCCCAGAATGCCCCCTCCCGTGCCGATATCCTGAAAAACGGCATCCCCGATCCGATTGGTGCCCAGGACCATGGTCACCGCGGTATCGTTCGTGAAGGGATAGGTCGAGCCGAAACTCAATCCACCCGTATTGAGGATGAGGGGGCTGGCCTGGTCATACGGGTCGTTCACGGTAACCGCAAATCCCACACGTCCGGCACAAGCAGCCTGAAACGCGTCACTCAACCACCACTGGAGGTGTGTCACACGGGAGGCGGGGATGGGTTCCGAATTCAGCCATGTCAAACCCGCATTGGTGGAATACAGCACGGCGTAATTCGTCACCCCATACGGAAGGACATTGCTGCTGATCGCGCTGCCCGCCACATAAACGACGCCCGCGGGAATGGCATCCTGCGCTACCAGCGGCATGCGGGTTGACGGATCGCCGACGGCGATCTCTCCGGTGTTGGTGAACGACAAGGCGTAATGCATCGTGCCGCCCGCCGATTGGACGTCCCGGTCAACCGTCTTGTCAAAATTGACCTTGGAAACCCCGCTGACCAGCGTACCGCCGCTGGCGCCATAATCGCCGTTGAACTTCTCGTTATCGAATCCGGACGCCACTTCCTGATAGGGCGACAAGGCGCTGATCCCGGGACGCAGGGGCAGAAACTCGTATCGGACCAATCCGACGGCCCCGTTGTTCTCGGGTATGTTCACGAAATAAAGCTGGTCATCGACAACATAAACCTGTTCGCCGCCGCCCTTCAGTTTGACCACCACCATCGCCGACGATTTCACCAGGCGGAAAGCGGAAGCATCAAACGTGGAGGGATCCCCCACGGGCTGCATCCAGGCGTTCCGATCCGGCACCAGGTCGCCATCGTTGTCGAATCCGGCCCCCACGTTCCCGAGGTCATACCATATGCCTTCGGTCCACAAACGCGTGCCGGGCGTCCCATCGCTGTAGATGTTGGTCCAGGCGGGAACATACTGCTGGAGCAATTCCTTGTAGGCGTCCGGCACCTTGTTGGCGCCGTTGGGAAGGATCTTGTTGGCAGCCGCGGAGATCTCGTTACGCATGGTGACCTTGCGCGTGACATCCGTCGTGATCGGAGTGCCGGCATCGCCGGCAGTCGCCCAGATATCGTAGAAGAGATACAGGTCGTCGTCCGGCTTGATGCTCGGTCCCCATACCGCATCGCCGTTTGCATCGAGGTTGGGATAACTGATCAGCCAGTAAACCGTGATGTATTGGCCGGCCGGCAGGGTGCCGAGATAACGGGTTGCATCCAACGCGCCGTCAGAGCCGCCTTCATGCGTCAGGGCGAACGCGCTGCCCGGCAACGGCCCGACCAGCGGAGGATGGGTCCGGGAAGGATAGATGCCGGGCGTGTCGTTGGTGCCCCCCAGGTAGTCGCCGATATAAGCATAGACATCGGTCAGGTCATTCGTGCCGTCATTGTAGATCTTGGCGCCCAGATAGGCGGAACGGGGGGCATAGGTTGAAGGAGATTCAACGTTGGAATCCACCACCAGATTATAGGCGGTGACGACTTCAATCCGCAAATCACCGGCAAAAAGAAAAGGAGCGCCTAGGACCAAAATCGATAAGGCCAAAACACCCGTCGTGAAATAAGATGCCGTCCTTTGAATCACACCGGTCCTCCCCAGTAACCGGTTTAAGACTGGCTTGTCTTAAAACATAGGCAAGCATACCTCTTAACTCGTTGGAAATGAAGCAAAAAGATGACGCTATTCCACCGGGCAGGGGGCTTCCCATGGGCGCCAAAGACCGGATATCAGGTTATCCGTTGGGTTAAATCGCTTCCTCATCCGGAAACTGCATTCTTATTGTAACCGTAACATAAGTCGCACAAAGCCTTTACAACTATTTTCATCCGGATTCCTGACTTGCACGGTTACGGTCTCGGTCTGGCCATTGCCATCATCCTGGACAGTCGTATCGACGATAACGCCGGTTCCCGATTGCCAATTCGCAAGATCGTCGGAGATTTCAACCGTCATGGTGCCATCATTCACCGCTTTGCGGCGCACAAAGGTTACCTCGGCGTCATACGCCAGATTCGTCGGTGTCTGCGCCGAATCCATCCGTAAAACAGTCAAACCATCGATTTGCAGAGGATTGCACCCCACGAGATACTCCACCCAGTTGACGAAACCATCTCCATCCGGGTCGGCATCGTCCGCAGTCAACAAGGCATTGGTTCGTTCTTCCTGGGTAAATACGGCATTCCGCCAATATTGAATGGTCATTGCCTGGGTATCCCCAAGAGCGTACGGAAACACCCCTTCCCCCACCCCCGGCAAAATCAGGGCTGGATCGCCCAGCAACACATACCGATCAAGCACCTGCCGCCCCTTTGGATCTTGCCGCGCATCGTGCATCGCATGCTGGATCGCCTGCCCGAACACCATCTCACGCTCAAGCATGATACGGTCATACAACCGGCGTCCCAGCACCTCGGAGGCATCGTTCAACGCCATGCCGGATGGCGCCCAGACCGCCACCGCTCCTCCGGTGGCGGATACCACCAGCGTCTCCGCCAGGCTGTCGTAACCCGGCACATCAAACATACCCAGCACACAGCCCATCGCCGTGACAACCGTGGGCATCCCCGTGTTTGACAACGCCAGTGCATCCGCCCCGGTCAAAAGGCCTTCACTGGCCAATCGGTCCACACCGGCATGCCCCACATAATTCACAAACCCGGCGCCAAACTCCAACATCACCTGGAGCATCCAGCGTGCTTGCGGCAGATCTTCCTCATCCAGGTAAACGGTTTCACTGCTGACATCAATCGGAAGATTCCGGCGGATCTGTTCATTGACCGCCCGGAAATCCCCACCTTCATCTTTATCATCCGCCAGCAACACAACGTGGCTCCGCCAGTAACCACGCGGCCCTTGTTCATATTGTTTCACCTTGTCCAGGTACCGGATCAATTCGTCGCTTGTCACCGCCGGGACACGGCCCAAGGCCACACGGGGAACACCGTCCTCGTCTGCATCGGCATACCAGTTGTCCGATGCGCTCAAGCCATACATCGACGCCGTCATCACCGCCGGAATCAGGCAGTCGCCATGCCCCAACAAATCCCGGTAATCATAGGTGCCCGCCCCGGCCAACAGGACAAAGGATGGCCCCACCGCCCATTCCTCGCGTGCAAACTGGATAAAATCCCGGATGGCCCGGGGATCCGGATTTCCATCTGAAAATTCATCGTACACATCTTCCAGCAAGACCACCCGGACAACCAATCCCCGTTCCGCACGGTAGTTTGCGAGCGCTTGAGCACCCGTCAGCAGGGATGGCACGGTGATCACCAGATAATCGGCACGATTGCTCACGGCACCCAAATCAGAAACCGTTTCAAGGTTCATGGCAACCGGTTCGTGAGCCGCCGACAGGGTCGCGGCCAGGTATCGGTTCGATGCTGCGGCGTCAAGGCTTACCCGCACCTTGCCGGCATCCCAGTCAAGGGTGGTGCCGGTCATGCGTTGCGGTTGCAGGGGGTTGCTCACCGCGAGAACCACCAGGTTGGTGTCGGCCGAACTGCGCACCGTCACCACCCCGTCCGCAACCGTCGTGAACACAATCTGGCCGTCATCGTTTTCATGGAACCGGTCATATTCGACTTCAAACGAATCCAGGAAGAACAGACTGTAGTCCACCCCGTCTTCCAGGATGGCCTCAACCGTCAACCGGTTCACCCCGTTGCTCAACGCCGCCGCCGGCACGCTGAACACCGCGTTCGCGGGCAGCAGGGCCGACCAGGCAATATCGCCGGCCACGGTCCCGTTCACCAGGATGCGGGCATGGTGTTCATCGGCCACACCCGTTGCGGTCGTCCCGTGCAAGCGGACGGACAACCGGGCATCGGCGCCGGCTGCGTCGGGCGAGGCCAGCGAGAAACCGATATTGGTGGATCCCGGGACCGGCGAATCGGCAATCAGCAAAGCCCACATCCAGTAATCGTCGGAAGGTAAGACCGCCAGACCCGGCGCCGGCAGGCGGTCATCCTCGAACCGGATGGTATCCCGGAACGTTGACGGGACCGGAACCGGCGCCGGACTTCCCGCATCCCGGCTTGCCATGAGGTCGGCCGCTTCCCACTTCAACCAGTACCGGTTAACGTCCGTATACGGACTGTCAACCGTCTCCCCGTACCAGTACAAGGCCGATCCATCCGCTACCGGCCAAACCGCACACCGCTCGCCCCGGTTGAACAAGGCCGCCTGCCCGCCTTGAATGTGGGTCCTGATCACGGAGTCCATCACCCCCAGCAGATCCGCCAGATCGGATGAACGCACCCGGTATAACCCCGGCCGGTCCACATCCAGTTTGACTTCCGGCAGGGAACCGCCGCCACCGGTGCCTCCCCACGCCATCAAGCGCATACGGGGAGCCGGAACGACCGGTTGCGGAGACGCGCGCATGACTTCCAACCGCTGTTCCGACGAACTGGAACGCCGGGGCGTGGACTCAAAAATCCCTGCCGCCTCATTACCAGGCACCGGCAACATGACCGCATAAGGCCCATAGACATTCCGTCTGCCTGACCGTTCAAGCTCCACCAGGTTGCAGGACGCCGGCTCGACCGGGCCACTTCCCGTATAATACCGGTATACCCCTCCCTGCGGATGGCCCACCACGGCGGGCAGCAGACGCCGGGTCAACCGTTCCACCGCGCCGTCAACGCGTACCCGTTCAAGGTGGAATCCGGCCGTACCGATTTCTGATGCGGTCTCCCATTCGACAAACACGCCGCGCTCATCCACGCCCGACTCAACACGCGACAACACCACCAGCGTGGCGATCGCTACGGAATCCGAATCGTTTTCCGTCCAGCGGTCATACTGGTTTCGTGCCGTAATTTCCGCCCGATTCGTAATCTCGGCCATTGAAACCGTTACATTGACCACTCCGGTCAGGAACAGGGTGGCGGATTGCCCCACCGCCAGTGAACCGACTGTCCAGTAATGGTTGGACGGGTCTGACACATCATAGGATCCCTGGGTCCAAAATCCGTTGCTGTAAATCACGTCCGACGGCCACGATTCGCGGATGACAATCCCGCTGGCCGTTTGTGGGCCGGCATTGGTCACCACCACCTGGTATTCAATGACTTCATTGGTCCCTGGATTCAGGTCGTTGACCACTTTCCACAGGCGCAGATCAACATGCTCAACCGCATCAACACGGGTTGCACTCACCGGCGTGGCCATCTGGGTGCTGGTCACACGGGCGACGTTCGTAATGGCGAGTTGGGTCGGCGGATTCGTCACCGTGACCTGATAGGTCACGGTCATCCATTCACCGGGAGCCAGGGTCCGGCCGGAAACGAGATTCGACGGGGCGGAACCCGCCTGATTCACGTATTCGCGCACGGGAACCGCGACCTGAACATCATCGAACCAGACCGTATCGGAATTATCCATGGTGGCCACGGTGGTACGGAACCGGATGGCCGTATTGGCGCTTCGCCAGGCGGTTACGTTGTAATTGGTCGAACGATAGGACGCATCGGTTGCCGCCCCCTGAAAACGACCGAGTTCGGTAAAGGTTCCCGCAATTCCGTTGGATGCAATCTCGACCGCAACAAACTCACCCGCTTCCAGCCCGTCCCGCCGATATACAAACGATAGATTCGCACTGCTGGTGCCCGACAGGCCGGCAACACGCGTAATGGATCGACTGCCCGCCGACACACGCAGGGTGTCGGCAACACCCCGCGTGGAATCATAGGCAATTCGTATCGATCCGGCATCCGGGTTGTTGTCATCGCCGGTTTCCACCCAGTTGCCGGACCAGTTCAGCGTACCGTTATTATTGGTGTATTGCCGCACCGCGAACTGATCCAGGAAAGTATCGTTGGTCACAACCGGACCGTAAACCTCCGTTGATCCCGGAACATACGAGACCCCGGACGGTAATGGATCCGTCACGGTTATGCCGGTCTGCATCTGACTGCTCTGGTTGGTCACCAGGATGGTATAGGTGATCGTCCCACCCGGACTTACAAAGCCTGACACGTTCGAGGTTTTGAAAATCCCCAACGGCGGTTCTTCAGGCGTCACCACCACCGAATCGGTATGATTTCCGGGGCCGACATCCACCTGGTCCACCGTGGTCATCGTCACCGTGTTCGTAATGCCCTTGCCGGCCATGCCGACCTGGACCTTGGCCGTCAGGGTCAGGGTGCGTACCTGCCCAACCCCCAAACCACCGACCGACCAGACACCGGAAGCCGGCACATACGTGCCCGTGGAAGCCCCATGCGATACATAATCCAGACCGGACGGCAGGAGGTCCGTCACCACCACACCCGTGGCGGCATCCGGCCCGAAATTCGTCACCGACACGGTGTAGACGACGTTTTCCTTCTCAAACGGCACCAGGGTATCAACAGATTTCCCGACACCGATATCCACCGCCACCACGGTGATGACCGCGGTAGCCATGTTGTTGGAGGTGACCGGATCCGCAACCCCCGCTGCCGTCAAGGACGCCTGGTTGGTGATGGCCGTGCCGGCGGTTCCCGCATTGACCGTTGCGTTGATCGTCAGTTGGGCGGAAGCGCCGACCAAAATCGTGCCCACCGCCCAGTCGCCGGTCCCCGAGTTATAGGCGCCCTGCCCCGCCCCATGACCCGAATAGGTAACACCAACCGGCAACAGATCGCTGACCACCACGCCCGATGCCGTGACGGAACCCCGATTGGTAACCACCACCGTGTAGGTCACCCCGTCCAACTCATCGGGATTTGAATCGGATACCGTTTTCAAAACGGCGAGATCCGTATGCGCAACCGGGTCAACAACCATGGCCGTGATCGGCACGGTCTGCTGATCGCTGACCACCGATGCCACATTGACGATCTGAGTCAACGTACAGGGATTGACCACCTGTACCGTCATCTGCAGGGTCACGGATTGGCCGGCCAGCAAGGTAAGTCCATTGGTGAGGGTCGGCGGCACGCTCCCGGAAACATGCACCGTTCCCGCCGGAACGAGATCCGTCACGGCAATGCCTGTATGAGCCGTGAATCCGAGATTCGTTACCACGATGGTATACGTGATATTACTACCGGGATAGGTCATCCCGGACACGTTGGAAGTTTTTATAACGCGCAAACCGCTGACGGCGATCACCGCCTGATCGCTGTTGTTCCCAGGCGCCGGATCCAGCAGGTCCGAAGCCGTGATACGGCTGATATTGGTGATGTAAGTTCCCACCGTCCCCGGATCCACCGTGGCGGTGATCGTCAACGTGGCCGCCGACCCGGCCGCAAGAGTCCCGACCGTCCACACACCCGATCCGCTGTTGTAACTACCCTGGCTGACCAGGTTCGTCACATAGGTGATGCCGTTGGTTAACGGTTCCGAAACCACCACACCCGTAGCCTGCGAGGGACCCCGGTTCGACACCACCACCGAATACACAATCGTGTCTTCCTCGTTGGGTGCTGGATTATTGACAATCTTCTGAATCGCAAGGTCGGCCCCCCGGACCAGCACCACCGCCTGCGCGATATTGTTGGCGGTATTGGTATCCACCTGCTCGGATGCGGTGATCGTCGCGGTATTGGTCCACCAGTAGCCACCCGACCCCGCCTCCGCGGTCACGTTCAAGGTCAGCGTAGCGGCCGCTCCGGCATTCAGTGTCCCGACCGTCCATAAACCCGACCCGCTGTTATACGACCCCACGCTGGGCACCGCGCTGCCCAGGTTGAATCCGACAGGCACCACATCGGAAACCGCAACCCCGGTGGCGGCCACCACCGCACTGCGGTTGGTAATCGTCACGGTAAAGACCACCGGATCACCCTCGTTCACCGTTGTCGGATCCGCCGTCTTGGCAAGGGCCAGATCCACCGGTATCACCAGGTCCACGACGCTGGCGGGGATCGCCACGGTCTGAAGGATGCTGGTTACCGAGGCGGTATTGGTGATCGCCATCAAGGCCAGGGGATCGTCCACCGTAACGGAAAATGACAGGGTGAGTGTCTGGCCGGGCATCATGGTATAGCCGGACGCCAGAGCCGGTGGATCGCCGGCAACTCCGATACCGGGCAATTGATAGGTAACGGATACGCGGCCATTGGCGCCGGCGCCACCGTTGCGATCAGTAAAGTTGTTTGCTTTGCCGCCCGAACCGCCGCCGCCATAAACGGATCCATTGGCGCCCGGCGTACTGTTCCCCACCCCATTGGCGCCATTGCCGCCGAATTGCAAAGTTCCGCTCCCGCCCGTCCCAGCCGCAGCATCGCCGCCGTTACCGGTGCTGCCGGCGCCGCCGCCACCCGCGCCGGAATAGCCGGATACTGAAGTATGCAAACCCTGGGATCCATTCCCGCCGCGATACACCAAATCGCCGACGGATAGCGCCGAAGATCCAGATCCGGGCAAACCATTCCCGTTGGCAACATTTCCGTCACTCAAGCCCCGGGCACCGCCTTGCGCGAAAATGGTATTTGTCGTTCCAAACCAACTGGGATTTCCGGGCCGCCCGTGTTGGGTCTCTGTACCCGTGCCGTTACCGCCTATTCCGCCTGCACCAACCGTAACCGTATAACTGCCCAACGGAGTGACCGCCACGACCTTTTCCGCATAAGCACCCCCAGCCCCGCCACCGCCGGTTGAGGGTCTTCCCCTTGCTCTTCCGCCACCGCCAGCGCCGCCCCACGCCTCAACGGTGACACTCGTCACACCGGCCGGAACGTTGAACGTTGAATTGGCCGTGTAAACAATTGTGGTCGTAGGCGGCTGTGGGAATAACGTGACCAAACGGCTTCCCGGGACATAGGTGGTTCCCACGGGTACTAAATCCAGAACGGAAAGGCCGGAATGGATTTGTGCGCCCGAATTGGTCACCACAATCGTGTAGGTGATCACTCCTCCGGGTTGCACGGAAACCGCCACATCCGAAGTCTTGGTAATCTTCAGCGCACTGACAGCCAGGACCGCCGATTGCTGGTTGTTGGCCGGGGTCGGGTCCGGCATATCCGCCGCCGTGATTTGCGCCGTATTGGTAATGGCCGTGTTCATGGTGCCGGCATTGACCGTAGCCTGAAGGGACAGATGAACCGTTGAGCCCGTCAACATCGTCCCGATGGTCCAGTCCCCGGTTCCACTGTTATAAGTCCCTTGCGAGACCGCGTTCGTCACATAAGTCAACCCGGACGGGAGCATATCATTGACCGTAATCCCGGTCACACGGGTCGGCCCCGCATTGCTCACCGTCACACTGTAGGTGATGCTCCCGCCTTCGCTTGCAGCCTGGACTGAACCGGTCTTGGTCAACACCAGGTCACCGCGCAACACACCGGCATCAATGGCCGTCAATGCCTGGGCGGCTGCCAACGCAAACACCGGCGTACGCCCCGTGGTGATGTTGGCATCGGAGTTAGCCACCCCACCCGTCCCCTGGCCATCGGCATTCTGTGCGGTAAAGGCGGCATTCGCCGGCAACACGAATTCCACGATATAACTTCCGGCATACAGGTTGTCGAAACGGTAATAACCGGGATTCCCGCCGCCGTCATTGGCTGTCACCACACTGATCGGGTTCCCGTCCTGGCCAAGCACCGGTGTCCCATTGGTATTCAGCAGGTTGACCGTGACCCCGTTTATCCCCGGTTCGCCGGGCGACTGAAGCCCGTCGCCAGTAACGTCAAACCATGCAAAATCGCCGACGGATGATGCTTCAACCAGCCCGGCATCCACATTCACCTTGGTTTCCCCACCGGCCAGTGTGAACGACGCCGTCCGACCCAGCGGAATCGCGGCATCGGAATTATTGGTGCCGGCAAGTCCCTGGCTGTCGGTGTCCTGAACGGTAAAGATATACCCCGAAGGATTGACAAATTCGACGATATAGTCGCCGGCCTGTACACCCACCAGCCGGTAGTAGCCGGGGTTCCCGAGTCCATCGTTGGTGGTGACCGCCGTTATGGGCACCCCGATATCGTCCAACACCGGCGTGCCATTGGTGGTCAGCAACCGGACGGTCGCCCCATTGACACCGGTTTCGCCTGCCGACTGAAGCCCGTCGGCATTGGTATCCCACCAGACATAATCCCCGATCCGACCCCGGATCGGAGTCGTCACCGTGTTGCTGTGAACCAACCCCACACCGCCGACAATGGCCTGATTTTGCAGCTCGACAGTCCCCGGGGGAAGATTCGTGAAATCATCCACGCGGGTCTTGTAAATCACCTGCCAGATTCCACCTACCGGCAGGGAATTCGACAATGTGATCCCTCCCTCATCCAGGGGGAACCGGGTACTCGCGGGAGGGGTCGCATTGTCGGCAACGGCACTGGTCACACTGCTGGCATTCACAAAAAACGTCGTATTGGTCAGATAAATCAGTGAATCGGGGAGTAAATCCTGCACGCCCAGATCCGGCACCGGCTGGCGGCCGGTATTCTCAATGATAATCCGATACTCAAGAATATCGCCGGGCGAAATGTAGCCGTCATTGTCGACATCGGTGATCAGGAAAGAACGCTTGTTCGCCACAAACAGCGGTAAGGGCGGAATAGCCGTTCCCATGTCCAACCCGGGTTGACCGGGTGTGGCCAACGCCGGATCCGACCCCCAGGCTGCCGCGAGTTTAATGCCATCGTCCAGCACATAGATCAGCATACCGCTCTGGTCACCCGACGGATTATAGATCATCAACCGGTCTAGTTCACGGGCACTGTAGGCGGCATCATACTGGTACCCGCCCGGATCGGTCAGCGGCCCGGTCGTCGGATCGGCATCATAATCCACATAAACCGTCACCGATGTATTGGCATTCCCGACCGGCGTAACCCAGATCGGGCTGGCGTTCTCGCTCGGGTTGACCGAAGACGTCGGGTCGCGCCCGATACCCAGACCAACCAGCACCTGCGACGTCAAAGAATCCTCGGGCACCAGGGTGAAACCCCAGTCCCACGTCCGATTCGATCCAAAGGCGTTGTAAGGCGAAAGCGTTGTACCCGTGGAATCGATGCAAGCCAGCGCATGGAACGGCAACCCGTTGGTGTTAATAAAGCGCGCACCATAACCGTTGGGAATGACCTGTTTCAAATAGCCGCCGGCAGATCCTCCAGGAACCGTCAGAACCGTGGTGGTCAGGATGTTTCCACCGGCACCGGTACGCGTGACGTAATTCACGGTGATTGAATTCGTCGCAGGGTTATAAAGCCATACGGTCGTATCATTGCCCGTATATCCCTGGGCCGATGACGGTGTCGAAACCGGAGTGGTTGAACTGGACGACCAGAGTTCCACCGGCAACAGCCGCATGAACCGGCTCTCAAACCCTTCAAAGATATCCGCGGTGATCATATCGACCTGAACCGGCCGATCGGAGCGCACTTGTCCGCCCACCCGCACACCCCCGTCAACCAGGAGACCTTCCCCTTCAGACAGCACGTTGGTCGTCTCATAGACACCATTGGCGTCTTTATCAATTTCAACCGTGGCGCCGCCCACCCCGGCCATGACCGAGAAACCGACATACTCGAACTGCTGGAAATCAGTCGCATCCGGAATATTCACGCCCACCGGCGCAAGAAAATAGGTACCCCAGAAAACCGTATCAAACACTTCATTGGCTCCGGCAAGCAACGTGGCCGATCCGGATGCCCATCCGGCACGGGTTACCGCGATCGGCTTGGTGGCGGCAATCTTGTCCCCGGCATCAAAGTTGATCACGGTGCGGTTCGAACTGACCACCGAGTTCTCAAGCAGAATGACAGAACCATAATTCAGCACGTCCGAAGCGAACCCCGGCGGCATGCCGTTGGTCGGATTATTGTCTCCCCATATCTGCGTACCACCCAGGTTGGTCGCCGCATAGAGGTTAAGCGGTTCCTGGACACTCGCATCGAAACCATTCTCCCAATGATCATAGTAAATCAGTGTATTGTCACTGAACACCGACACCGAGATGTAGTTGTACATCGGATCGACAGGCTTGTATTCCGCCCCGACGGTGGAATTGCTGACAATCGTCTTCAACGATTGCAGGAAATGATTCTCTGGAATGGGGATGTAAAAGGTCTGTACAGGGGGAGGATTGTCTGAAGCCACAACCAATTGTGTAAAAGGCAGAAAGGCACACAATAACACAGCAAAGAGCGACGGGGAGTGTCGCTTAAGCCAATGCCATCCATCACGTTCAGGCATATCGGCGCTGACAAACACAAGCAACCTCGGCCGTAATCACCCTCCCCCGAACGTGATTTGGCTTAAAACTTTCAATTGATTCTACCAAACAGGACGGAAAACACAATGATAATAATACAGCGAACACCGCGAGGGGCGCATCCCTGAATGACTGACCTACAGGATGGTGTTGGCATCCTCTGGCCGTTATGTGAGAGGTCACTCTCTCT
>MHBQ01000106.1:36174-64859 GCA_001803315.1 Lentisphaerae bacterium RIFOXYC12_FULL_60_16 | reverse complement strand
CGACCGTTTGGGCATAGGGATATTCGCCCAGCGCATAGGCCTTCAGGGACACCCCGGCATGGGAATGCCCGTCAATCGTTTTCCCGTCCCACGCCGATCGTTTCAACCTTTCGGCGGCCAAGGATGCGCCCCCTTCCACGGCATCGGGTCCAACCGGGCCGGCGTGTCGTAGTCGAAATCGTCCGCTACCTTGCCCAGCACGTTCAAGTCGCTGCGAAGAATCTGGAGGATGGAAGACGGCACCAGCGGTGTCACCGGCCCATGCGCAGCCAGGCGGGTAATGAATTTCTGCCAGGCAAATCCTCCGCCGGCATAACCGCAGTTCCAGAAACTGACCAGCTTGGACTGTTTCAGGTCGCGGGGCCCGATGGTATAGGCCTTGGGTGGCACATAGGCCCAATCACCGGCGCCGGCGTTGTCGGAATACACGCAACTTTGCAGGATCGTGATCGGATGCAGTTCAACCAGGCGGGCGCCGGCCTTGAGGTAGGCATCGATGTCCTTGCCGAATTCCTTGCCCAGGTGCGATTCAAAGAAGGCAATGTGCCCGCACCAGCCGATACCGCCATAGCAGACATCGGCCCCACCGAGATCCTCGATCATGTTGCTGTAGTCGTTGACGTTCTTCCGGCCGGGGAAATGGATCTGCTTCTCGGGCATCCGGAGTTTCGGATCGATGTTGTTGAACAGGTCATTCCACATCCAGTACTGGAAACCGCCCGGCCAGTCCTTCGGGGCGGACCGGCCATCCTGGTCGGCCCATTCATCCATGTTGAACGTGTGAACATGCCGGCAGTCGATCCCCATGGTGTTGATCAGGTGGGCAACCCACCGGTAATGCGGCCACGGGGCGGGCAGGATGATGACATGCTGGCGGCCTTCCTCGGCCGCCTGTTTGATGCCCGCCACCAGATGCGTGGCAAATTGAAAGAAGAAGTTGGACTCGTCCTCGATGATCCGGATCTTGAAATTCTTATTCGGATGCTTGCACAGATCCGCCCGTTTGATCTTGCGGACACGGTTGCATACCTTCTGATCACGAAATGACAGGAATTGCGCCGGTTCAAAATCCCAGTTTCTTGCCACGGTCCACCTCCTTAACATGGTTTACGTGGTGCCACCCTGCCCCAAGCAGTTCCAAAACGCAAGCGCACAGGCATCACTTACAGGGGCGGTGCGCGAACGGGGCGACGATCCGTCCCGGCATTCAGGCGCGCATACTCCCGGGGCGATTGTCCCATCACCTTGCGGAACTGGCGGGAAAAATAATTGCTGTCGCTGAATCCGCACTCGAAGGCGGCTTCCGTCACCCGGGCATCACCCGCGGCCAGCAGGTCCGCGGCCTTGCTCACCCGCACCCGGATCACGTGATCGATCGGCGACCGCCCCATCACCCGTTTGAACATGCGCAGCAGCGTGCTCTCGGACATGCCCGCCAACCGTGCAAGCTGCATCACCTCGATGGGCTCCCGGTAATGCCGGTCGATGTAACTCAGCACTTCACCCATGCGCACCATGGACGCCTGTACGGGGCCGGTCATCCGGGCACAACAGCGCGACAGGAACCCGATCAGTTCCATCAACTGGGCCCGGGCCACAAACCGGTACCCGGGCCGCCGTGCTTCCATTTCCTGCTGGAGCCGGTAGACGAATCCCGCCGCCTCGGCCAGTTCCTCCTCCGACAACCGCAGCCGGCTTCGGAACCGGTCCGTATGGCGCAGCCGGGGCTCCACCCGAAACAAGACATGGTATCCCGGCAAATCCCGTAATTCGGCCAATGGCAAACCCAGCCGGCGCGGATTGAACAGGAGGTTCACCAGCGTCATCCGGTCCATATCGGCATAACCATGCGCCATCTCACCCCGCACCAGGAACACATCACCCGCTTCGATCGAATACGTCTCCTTGTCCGTAACATGGCGCCCATGTCCCGCCAACACCACCACCAGTTCATGAAATTCATGACTGTGCAAACCGCACGCTGAATGCGCTTCATGCCGCCGACATTCCAGGGGGAAAGTCCGGTCAGGAAATATCGCGGCCGATTTGAGACGTTGTATCATGACGGTATCGTGCTTGTTTTTGACGGTTTTATCAAGGCGTCCTGCCAACAAAACAGGCATGGTAAGGCCCGTTTCAAGTATTACAAGGCGATTTTAAGCATACATCAAAGGGAGCACAGCCATGGCAAAGAAGTCTAAATCATCCAGAACCATCCGGGTTGGAGTCGTCGGCATGAGTGGAATCGGCAACACGCATGCTGCCGCCCACAAGCAGGATGCGCTAGCCACCCTGGTGTCCGTGTGCGACGTGGTTAAGGAAAAAGCGGATGCCGCCGCCAAGACTCATGGGGTCAAGGCGTATTACAGCCTGAAGGATATGCTGGCAAACGAGGATCTGGATGTCGTGGACGTGACCACGGGTGGGTATGAGAACGGAAGCTGGCATTTCGAACCGACGATGGAAGCCCTGGCAGCCGGCAAGCACGTGTTGTGCGAGAAGCCCCTCTCAAACGACCTCGGCGAAGCCCGCGAGATGGTTCGCTTTGCGGCCGAACGCAAGCGTTACCTCGGATGCAACCTGAACCACTATTTCACGCCCACCGCCGAACGCGCCCGCCAGTACATGGACAACGGACAAATCGGTGAATTGATGTATGTGCTGTTCAAGGTCGGATTCCATGGCGGTGAGGAAATCTATTCGTTCAACCGATCGCCCCGTTTCAACCAGCCCTATGCGCACATGAAGGCGTTTCTCACCCATCCCTTCAGCGTCATGCGGTATTTCTGCGGCGATATCACGCACATCCAGTCGTTCTCCACCAAACCCGGCTACCGCAAGAACAAGGGCGACCTGCTGGTGTCGGTGAACAGCGTACATTGCCACTTCTCGAACGGGACAGTCGGTTACCTGCTCAGCCATCGCGGTGACGCGGTATGGGGGCTGGGTGGCTGGTGGAGTTGCGAGGTGGCGGGCAGCCGCGGTACGTTCTGCATCGAGAACTGCATCGAGAAGCTCTCCTACTGGGCGGCGCCCAAACCCGGCCAGTCCTTCGGACTCGGCGGCGCCCCCACCCCCGAGGTACTCGATACCGGCATCAAGGATTTCGGCGCAACATTCCCCCGCCGCATCCACGCCTTTCTCGAAGACGTGACCAACCAGGTTCCCCTGGACCATCTTCGCTCATCCGGCCGCGACGCCCTGGCCACGCTCGAATACATCGGGGCGGTCATCGACTCCTACGAGAACGGCGGCGCCCTGGTGCGCCCCAAGGCCCTGCCCACCATCCACGGCGATCCCGCGGTCGAACGTATCTGAAACGGAAAGGACATCCCACCATGATTCAACTCGGCGTCAACTCGGTATTGTTCCAGGGTCATGACCTCGCCACCGCCATGCAGCACATCGCATGGGCCGGTTATGACGGTATTGAACTCTCGGCCATCCAGGGCATGTGCGAACATCTGGACCTTGATCACTGGCGTGACCAGGTGGACTCGATCCGCTCCATGGCCGCCGAGCATAAGCTGGCCCTGCTCAGCACGGAAGTGGCCTCGCTCGATGAAACCCGCCTGATGAAGGCCTTCGAGGCCGCCGCCGCCATCGGCATCCCGGTCATCAACTGCGGGCCGGGCGGCAAGATGAACGTGGAGGAGGATTTCCTCAAGCAGACGGCCCACATCGCCAAAATGGCTGAAAAGGCAGCCACGTTCAAGGTAACCCTGTGCGTGAAAGCCCATGTGGGTGCCTCGATCTTCAACACGCCCACCACCCTGCGCGCGATGAAGGTCATCCAGGCCCCCGCCTTCGGCGTGGATATGGACCCCAGCCACATTTACCGCGCCGGCGAGAATCCCGCCGAGGCGCTCCCTGCCGTGATCCAGCGGGTCCGCCACATTCATATCCGAGATTGCAAGGGCCGCGGGCCCAGCCCGGGAGATCCCTGCAACCAGGCCTGCGGCCGGGGTGATATCGATCTCGCCGGCTATTTCAAGGCCATGACCCAGGCCCGCTATAACGGCCCGGTCTGCCTCGAGGTGATCGGTGCCGGCAACTACGAACTTCCCCGCCGCGACGTGATCGCCGCTGAAAGTTACGGCTACATGAATGCCTGCCTGAAAGCCCTCGGAGCCCGCTGAATGAAGCCCATCCGTGTCGGCATCCTGGGTTTCGCCCATGGCCATGTGAACGCCTACTGCAACGCCTGGCGTGAACAACCGGCCATGGGGGTACGGGTGGTGGCCGGCTGGGATGCCGACCCTGCCCGCGCCAAAAATGCGGCCACGACCCATGGAATCGAAATCCCGGATTCCGCCGCCGCCCTGCTGGCGCGGCCGGATGTCGATGCCGTGGTGATCACCTCCGAAACGGCCTTCCATGCCGACCTCGTGGAACAGGCCGCCAACGCGGGAAAAGCCATCGCCCTTCAGAAACCCCTGGCCCTGACCCTGGACCAGGCGGATCGTATCGTGGTCGCGGTGAATCGTACCCGTGTCCCCTTTACCCTGGCCTGGCAGATGCGGACCGACCCGCACAACCTCGCCATCCGCGGGCTGATGGCCGATCCGGCGTTCGGCCGGCTCACCATGCTCCGGCGCAAGCATGGCCTGACCACCCATCGATGGAAGGATTTTGACCAGACCTGGCATGTCAATCCGGCCATGAACCGGGACATCTTCGCCGACGATGCCGCCCACGCCGCGGACTTCATCTACTGGCTGCTGGGCATGCCGGCATCCGTGATGGCGGAATTGGGATCCCTCCGCAACCCGCGCATCCCCAACGACCACGCCATCGCCGTGTTCCGCTATCCCGACGGAACATTTGCCGAGATGGTCTGCTCGTTCGCGGCCGCCGGCGGCGAAAACAGTGTGGAAGTCCTGTTCGAAAACGGCGTGATCGTCCTCAACCACGGGGACCAGCCGACCTCCGACTGCCCCTGGCCAGCCGGGGCCATCCAACTCAAGTGGATCCATGAAGGCGACAAGCAATGGACCGTCAGCGATCTTCCGGATATCCATAACCAGGGTCAACGCATTCAGGGACTGGCAGTGCCTCTGGCGGAATTCTTCCACGGACAACGCCCACCCATTGCCACAGCCGCCGAGGGACGGGATGTCCTTCGCATGATCCAAGCCTGTTACGATTCTTCAGAAAATGGAAAACGCATCAACCTATGAACGAAACGAAAGGAACACCATGAAACGCAAACTCAACCTGCTTCTCGTCGGCATCGACAGTCTCCGTTCGGATCACATGAGCCTGCACGGCTATCCCCGCCTGACCACGCCGCATATCGACCGGTTCGTCAAACAGGGAACCGTGTTCGACAACACCTTCAGCCCGCACATCCCCACCACGCCCGGCTACACGTCGATGTTCACCGGGATGGATTGTTTCGGCATGGACGTCGTGGCGCTCCGCCATGAAGGCGGCCTGGGCAATCATCTGACCACCCTGGCCGAGATCCTCAACCGTGAAGGCTACAACTCCACCTGCGTTGGGTTCAGCGGCAATCCGGCCTCGCGCGGATTCAAGAAATATATCGATTTCGAAGGATGGGGCTCCTGGGAAGCCGGGCGCAGCCACAAGGCGGAAAACCTCAACGCCGTCACCATCCCGGAACTCAAGTCGCTGGCCTCGCAAAAACAGCCGTTCTTCCTGTTCCTGCGGCACATGGATCCCCATTCCCCCTACCTTCCGCCCCGGCCCTTCGAACGGATGTTTTACAATAAAAACGAACTCGACCCGAAGAACAAGTCCCTGAAGCCGGTCTATGACTTCAAACCATTCTGCGATTATTTCGCCAGCTGGTTCCCACCCGGATGCACCGACAAGGATTACATCATCGCCCAGTATGACGGGGCCGTCGCCTACATGGATTCCTGCATCGCCAACATCTTCGCCACGGTGCAGGACCTCGGCATCGAGGACGACACCCTGGTGGTCATCACCTCCGACCACGGCGAAACCCTCCATGACCATGACTGCTACTATGATCACCACGGGCTCTACGACTGCACCCTGCGGGTTCCGCTGGCGTTTGTATGCCCGGGGAAAGTGTCCGCCGGACTCCGGTTCCAGGACACCTGTCAGACCAAGGACATCACGCCCACGATCCTCGACATCCTGGGCATCAAGCCACGCATTGCCTGGGATGGCCGGAGCCTGATGTCGCTGGTCAGCGGCAAGGGGCGTATGCCGGAACCCGAGTTTTACATCACGGAATGCACCTGGATGCGCAAGCACGGGTGGCGTACCCCGGAATGGAAACTCATCCACGCGCTGGAGCCGGACTTCCATTTCAAGCCGGAAATCGAGCTCTATAACCTGATCACCGATCCGGAGGAAAATCACAACCTGGCCACCAGGGAACCGGATGTGGTCCGCATGCTGGAAGCCCGCATGCTGGCCCACATCGCCCGGCGCGAAAAGGAAACCGGCCGGCGCGATCCGATCTATACCAACCTGAACTGGCACGGCAAGGGGACGGGTCCCTTCCGTTCCTCGGAAGAGGCCTACAACGGCATGCATATCGGCTCGCCCAAGGCCGCCAAGGGGCTGCAGGCCAAGGAACTCAAAACTCAGCGCGGAGCAAAGAAACTCTAGGAAACGGATGGCTCACCGGAACGGCTCGCTCTTCTACCTGTCAGAACGTCAAACAACAGGTGGATGGCGAGGCGTCCCAGCCAAGTCGTCTGAAACATGGCAATGTAGCCCCGCTCTATGAGCGGAACCATATCTTGAACCAGCGGGCATAAACCTGCCCGGGAGTGATGAACATGATGGTAACCATTATCGGGAGGGGACATTCCGGCACACGGGCCATTTCCCACACCCTGTCGGCCAGCGGGGTCTTCATGGGGGAACCCTTGAACGAGTCAGGGGATTTGATTCCCGCCGAAGCCATGTACGATGCCTGCCGCATCGTGGGCCCCCGGGTCGAATGGAACGGCGGTCTCAACTGGGATTTCAAGGCCCTGCACCAGGGAACCATACCCGATTCCTTCGTGAAGCTGATCGACACCTTCCTGGCCAGTGTGCGCAAAAGCCCGGCCGAACACAAGGGATGGAAGATTCCCGAAACCACGCTCTGCTATCCCTGGATCCGTCGCCTCTTCCCCGAAATGAAATACATCTTTTGGATCCGCAATCCCCGCGACTGCATCATCGGCGGACATGTGACCGACGACCTGCGCGATTTCAGCATCGCTTATCCGGAAACCCCGGATGAACGGCGGCGACGGGCTATATCCTGGAAATACCAGTATGACCTGGTTAAGGCCACGCCACCCGCCCGGCAATGGATCGAGGTCCGGTTCGAGGACTTTGTCCTCCGGCAGGAGGAAACCCTGACCCGGCTGGAGAAATTCCTGGGCATCAAGCTGGCCAGGATTCCGGTTCGACCGGACAGCATCGCGCGCTGGACCACGGACACCGGCACCAATTACTTCGACTTCTTTGAACCGGCCATGAAACAATACGGGTATGAAATCCCGGCGCCGGCCCCTGCAACCGTCTGAACATAACCAGGAGGCATGCACCATGTTACGTGTCGCCGTAATCGGAATGGGCCCCATCGGGAACCGGCATGCGGGAATTTACAAGGAAAACCCCAAGGTGCAACTGGTCGGTGTCTGCGACCGGAACCGGGAACGCGCTGATGCCGGCGCCGCCCGGCTCGGTGTGCCGGCTTTTTACGACACCCCGGACATGCTCGCACGCCTGAAACCCGACGTGTGCAGTGTGGCCACCGGTGGATACGAATATGCCAGCGACCATCATGAGCCCGCCATTCAGGCACTCGAAGCCGGTTGCCATGTCCTGTGCGAGAAACCGATCAGCAATGAGATCCCCAACGCCGAAGCCATGGTGGCCAAAGCCCGCACATTGAAACGTTGTCTGGGCGTAAACCTCAACCACCGGTTCACCCCGGCCGCGGTGCTGGCCCGCAAATGGTTGTCCGAAGGTCGTCTCGGCCACCTGTTGTTCATCAACATGAGCATGTGGATCAAGAACCCCACCGAAAGCGCACCGTATTTCCAGATCAAGGCGCTCCACCCCCACACGGTGGACATCATGCGCTATTACTGCGGCGAGATCGAAGCCGTCCAGTGCTTCGTAACCAAGGCCCCCGGCCGGAAAATCTGGTCCACCTCGCATTTCAATATGAAATTTGCCAACGGCGTCGTCGGCGGGCTGACCGGCAGTTACGACATCGAACGCGGCCACCCCATGGAACGGTGCGAGGTGGCCGGCACCGGCGGCCGGTTCGTCATCGACGACATGTTCCACGAAGTCACCCTGTATCCGGCTGGTAATCTCGAGAAAACCGTATACACCAATCCCATCTTCGGCGGCATGCGGGATTTCGAGGACACCTTCCATAACCGGATCAACGCCTTTGTCGACCAGATCGCCGCCGGTGTCCGCCCGGAGGAAATCGACGGATCGGGGTTGGATGGACTCAAAGCCCAGCGCGTGCTGGCCGCCGCCATCGAATCGATCGAGACCGGAACGGTCGTCCGGGTGGCCTCGTGACCGGGGTTTTAATGCTGGTAGCCGAACGGTTTTAGATACCCGAGATCCGAAGCCGCCTTCAGGAAATTGATGAAGGTCCGGTATACCATGGCATACGGCTTGCCTTCCGGGACCGGATTCCGGAATGAAGCCGAATCCATCAGGTATTCGACAGACCGCATACCAGCCTTGATATACGCCCGTTTTCCCGTCAACTCATAGGCGAATGCTATCGGGTCGAGGGCAATGGAAGTCGTCGTAAAGATGCCGCTTCGGGGCTGGGAAGAATGAAAGGCGCCCTTCTTCTTGAGTTCCGCTCCATAGCTATAGCCGGGCTCCTTCCGCTTCGATGCATCCATCGGCGCCGCCCGGGGCGGCTGCCGGGAACTGCGTACGGCCAGATCCACGAAATCGATCACCCACTGCCGGACCGGCGCAACGGCGGGATCTCCCTGATGAACCTGGAGGTACTGTCGGGCGCCCAGCAAAATGGAAGTATGCCCGAAACTGAAGACCGGAATATCGTCCGGCAGGCCGCAGGCAATCTCACGGTCAAGCAGGTTGCGCGCATACGCGTCAAACCGCTTGATCCCGCTGGCTTCGTAGGCACAGACCATGGTGAGGATGCCCCACCCCATCTCGCGGTTGAGGCCGGAACACAACTTTCCGATCTCGGGATCGTCGAGATTCTCGATGGTTTTGTCCGCCAGGGCGACAATCACCTCCAGGGCATCCGGGTCACCGGTCAGCAGGTAATATTGGGCCAGCCCCTGTGTCCAGAAATGCGAGGGATAGGCGCCGGTGGAGGTGTGACGCTCACTGTGCGCGGGGGTGGCCCGGTTCAACCACCGGTGGTCCGAATAATGCAGGAAATCCACGTCGATGGCATGGCGTGACCACCAGTGGAGTTTCTGGAACAGGGAACAATCGCCCGTGCGCAGGAACTCGGTGCCCAGGGCATAAATGGCATCATATTCATTGTTCACCCACACCACTTCAAAGTCATCCAGCCCGTTGTGCTTGGTGGCGGGATTATGCATGCCCGCCTTGAAGTAGCGCCGTCCACCGTCCTCGCCGCGAATGCGCCGGATCCGGTTGCCAACCGGGATGTAGGTGGTCTGGTACCCGCTGTCGGGCGTATCGCCGAGATCGAAAAAAGTCGCCATCGTGTACAGACCGGACGACATGCCGGCCAGCCATTGCTCGAAACGCGGATTCACATCCGGCCGGTACGGCAGGACCCGTGACTGGTCGAAAAACGATGCCGCGGCATAGGCCGATTGCGGGAGCTGTGCCCGTTGCAAGTCGCGCAGTTGCGAGATTGCCGCCACCGCTTCGCGGCGTTCCACCGGCACGCCCCGGTCCGACAATCCCACCCGCACCGTGACCTGGCGGCTCCGCCCCTGTTGAAGGGATAATATCCCCGCCCACTCCGGCCAGATGCCGAACCGGGCCATGTCGCCATCCAGGTCCAGCGACTTGGGACGGAGCAGATGGAAATCATCCATTTCAACCTGCATCACCCGTTGCCCGTCCGAAACCATGCCCCACGCGTCCACCTTGTCCGACGGCGGATTCAGGTAGAACGGATAATCATGCACATCGCCCAATGCCGGGTAATTACGCACATACGGCGATGCCTTGCTATCATCCACGGCGACGCGCAAAGGTTCCGGCGTGGTCACCATCCGGCCGAGAGTCGTATACAAGCCGTAGCTCTGCTGGTAGACGGTGTGCCGGGGGGCCGTCGTTCCGGTCAGCTTGATTTCCAGTTCGATCGACCGGATGTCCTGGAAATCCTTCCCGCGTTCAAGGTTGAAAAACGTGCCGGCAAGCGAGAAGCCTTCCACGCCTGCCAGGAATTCGAACCGCCATCGGAAATCCATGAAGGTCCCGCTTTCGCCTGCGCATTTTCCGCGCAGGACGACGATCGTGCGTAACGGCCCTTCCACGTCCAGGGAGACGGCCACACGGTCGGCAGCCGTGGCCTGGAATACCCGGTTTCGCGCATCGGTTACCCGGAATTCGATGCCGCGCGGCCCGATGAAGCCGGAAGCGCCGAGTCCAATAGACTCCACCAGGCCGGGTCCGCCCAGTATCGCCGTCAACCGCCCGGATGTCACCCGTATCCGTCCATCCTTCATCCGCACCGTGCGAACCGGCGAAACCGGTTCAATCGGATCGGCGGGAACGCCGACAGTTGCCTCGTACACCCCGCCTGACGCCGGAAATGTCACGTGCAGCACACGCGGCGAACCATCGGGCCAGCGAGTCAGCAACTCGGCTTGCGAAGGGACCACCCGTCCCCCGGAGTCACGCAGGGTCACGGCCGGAACCTTGTGAAAGGCGCCTGTGGCCAGGGGCAGCGAAACCCGTGCATAGCGCATGTCGAGCGAATCGGCTTCCGCCGGATTGACGAGAACCGGCATCGCGAGGGATCCGGCATGCTTCCGTCCAGTCACGGTTTGGCGTTGCGTCTTCCGTTTCACCGGTTTCATGGTGTCATCCTTCCCGTCTTCCGTTATTCCGTCTACCCACCATGCAGGGCTGCATGTTCAGGATACGGCAGCACACGATACCGGCAGAATCGCCCGATCGCCATGGCATTTCCGTCCTATCGCACATCGTTCGATAAAATCAAACAAGAAAACCTGTTGACACACATCCCAGGGTTTGTGCTAGCCTCCGCCGCACCGCGACGGCAATTGTGCCTTGATGCGGTTAACGGTTCCACGGAAAAAGGGAGAAGCACGAAATGGCCAGCGCACCGACAAAACACAGCAAGTTATTGAAATGGGTTGAAGAGATCAAAACCTTGTGCCAGCCGGACCAGATCCACTGGTGCGACGGATCCCAGGCGGAATACCAGATCCTCTGCGAACAAATGGTCAAGAGCGGCGCCTTTATCCGGCTTAACCCCACGCTGCGTCCCAACAGTTTCCTGGCCCGTTCCCATGCCAGCGATGTGGCACGCGTGGAAGACCGCACCTACATCTGCGCCAAGACCAAGGACGAAGCCGGCCCGACCAACAACTGGACCGATCCGGAGGAGATCAAGGCCCGCCTGACCAAATCCTATCAGGGATGCATGAAGGGACGTACCCTCTACGTCATCCCCTTCTCGATGGGACCGCTCGATTCGCCCATCTCCAAGATCGGGATCGAACTCACCGATTCCCCCTACGTCGTGACCAACATGGAGATCATGACCAAGGTGGGGACCGCCGTGCTGGACAAACTGGGGACGGATGGCGAATACATCCCCTGCCTGCACTCGATCGGCGCCCCGCTCAAGCCCGGCCAGCAGGATGTCCCCTGGCCCTGCGAACCGGATCCCGCCAACAAGTATATCGTTCATTTCCCCGAAACCCGGACCATCTGGTCCTACGGGTCCGGCTACGGCGGCAACGCCCTGCTCGGCAAGAAATGCCTGGCCCTGCGTATCGCCTCGTCGATCGCCCGGAAGGAAGGCTGGATGGCCGAACACATGCTCATCCTGTCGCTCACCTCGCCGGCGGGCAAGACCTACTACATCGCCGCGGCCTTCCCGAGTGCCTGCGGCAAAACCAACCTGGCCATGATGCAACCGGCCCTGCCCGGCTGGACCCTCCGGTGCATCGGCGACGACATCGCCTGGATCCGGATCGGCGAGGACGGCCGCCTGTACGCCATGAACCCGGAAACCGGATTCTTCGGAGTGGCCCCGGGCACGTCAACCCAGTCCAACCCCAACGCACTCAAATCCGTCGCGAAGAATTCGATCTTCACCAATGTGGCACTGACGCCCGACGGCGACATCTGGTGGGAAGACATGGGCGTTCCTCCTCCCGCGAAGATGATCGACTGGGAAGGCAGGGAATGGACCCCGGACTGCGGACGCAAGGCCGCACACCCGAACGCGCGGTTCACCGCCCCCGCCTCGCAATGCCCGGTGATCGATCCGCAATGGCAGAATCCGGCCGGCGTGCCGATCTCGGCCATCCTGTTCGGCGGACGGCGTCCCAGCACCATCCCGCTGGTCAACGAGGCGTTCTCCTGGGAACACGGCGTGTTCATGGGATCCGCCGCCGGATCGGAAACCACCGCGGCAGCCCTCGGCAAGGCCGGCGTCCTGCGGCGCGACCCGTTTGCCATGCTGCCGTTCTGCGGTTACCACATGGGCGATTATCTCAAGCATTGGTTGTCCATGGCGGATCGCACCAAGCGGGACAAACTCCCCAAGGTGTATTTCGTCAACTGGTTCCGCAAGAGCCCCGAAGGCAAATGGCTCTGGCCGGGCTACGGGGAAAACATCCGCGTCCTGAAATGGATCTGCGAACGCGTGGAAGGCACCGGGAAAGCGGTCAAAACACCGATCGGCAACATGCCGACCCCCGATGCCATGGACCTATCCGGGATGAAATTGACGCCCGAGGACCTGAAACAGCTCCTCGCCGTCGACCGGGAGGGATGGAAAAAGGAGATCGAGAACATCGGTTCCTATTATGACACCCTGAATCCACGCATGCCCGATGCCCTGCGCCAGGAACTCAAGGGGTTGCAGGACCGCCTGAACGCGTAAGCCATCATCCGCCACCGGGAGAGCATCGACTCTCCCGGTGATGCGGTACACCTGAAACACCGCTCAACGCGTTATGCAACGGAACCGGCAGGAGCAGAACGCCGATCGCGGATCACCCGGGCCGGCACGCCGGCAGCCACGGCATACGCGGGAATGTCCCGCGTCACCACCGCGCCGGCGCCCAGGATTGCCCGCTGGCCGATGCGATGGCCATCCAGCACCTTGACCCCTGCCCCGATCCAGCACCCGTCACCCACGTCGATCCCGCGCGAACTGCTTCCTTGTTCCGTGACAGTGGCTGCCACATCGTCGGCATCATGATCACCGCCGACCAGGTAACTGTAGGCGGCCATCAGGGTGTTGTCCCCCACCCGTACCCGGCTCCCGGAAAACACCTCGCAGTTGAACCCGATGTTGACGTTCTCGCCAAGCACGATATCCCCGTTCTTGCAACTCAGGATGCTGTTCCGCCCGATGAACGTTCCGGACCCGATCCGGATGCCTTCATTGTTGTTTCCCTTCGCATCCAACAGGCAGTTGTCGTCAATGATGACATGATCACCGATCTCGATCTTGTGGGGATGCCGAAGAACGACACCCGTCCCGAACGACACCCGTCGACCGCACCGGCCCAGTAACAGGGGATACAAGCAGGACCGCAACAGGAGCCCCAGCGCGCCGGGAATCCATGAACTGATCAACATGACCAGTTCATGGCCGATCAGCGCACCCCAACCGGGCCGACCGACAATCAGATCGGCATACAAAGCCGCGCGCGAGCGTCGCTTTGCGCCCCCCATCTCCTGCTGGATCCGCACGCTTTCCTTCCGGACTTCCCCATCGTTCATGGTTTACTCCTCACTCCCATTCAGACCGGATCACAACCACCCGTGGTCCCGATACCAACGGGTGGTTGCCGCCAAACCATCCGCATCGGAATACCGGTTCTTGAATCCCAGCCGTTCGCGGATCTTCCGCGTATCAAAGGCCCGGTCCTTAGTAAAGAAGGCTACGCGGCGACGATATAGTGGCGGAGAAATCCCCAGGGGCTTGCAGAAACATTCGCACACATCAGCCGCCAGAAAGAACGGCCAGGCGGGAAGGCGAATCGGACGGAAGGGACGCCCCAGCGCACCGGCAATCGTACGCCCGATCGCCTCCAGCGAGGAAGCTTCCGGACTTCCCGCAATGAACGCTTCCCCAACAGCCGCCGGATGAGCGGCAGCCAGGATCATCGAATCAGCCAGATCCTCGACATGCACCAGGTGATACAGGCAGCGGCCCGATCCCAGCAACGGGAAAACGGCATGGTTCGCCATGCGGAACACCTTGAGCAGCCGGCGATCGCCCGGCCCGTAGATCGCCGCCGGCCGGATCACCGAATAGGCCAGCCCATGTTCCCGCGCAAAGGCATGCAGCCAGGTCTCCGCCTCGGCCTTGGTTACCTGGTAAATATCGCCGGGCCGGAATGGAGCTGTCTCATCGGCCGGAGGATGCTCGATATGCCCATGCACCCCCACGGTCGAAACGTGGACAAACCGCCTGAACGCCAGGATCTTGCAGGCGGTTTCCGCCAGCAGCCGGGTGCTGTCGACATGCACCTTGCGGTACACCTCGTCACGGATTCCGGCTTCCCGGTAAGCCGCTGCCACATGTATCACATACTCCATGTCCGTCATGGCACGGCGCACCGTGTCCGGATCATATACCTCGCCACGAATCCACTCGACGGTCAGATCCTTCAACGGGGCCAGGTTGGAGGATGCCCGTGCAATGGCCCGCACCCTGGCACCACTCGTCACCAGCTTACGGACCAGCACGGATCCGGTAAAACCGCTGGCGCCGGTGACCAGCACCCGGGCTCCCGCAGGCAGCGTATATGCAGGTTCCGTCACGCCGGGTTCTCCTTCCGTACAAACCGAGCCAGCACCGGTGATCCGAATCCGGCCGTAAGCCCGCATACGCGGGGAATCCATTCCAACGCGGCGGACAAACCCGGCCGGTTAAGCATGCGATGCAACACCATGGGGAAAAAGAACTGGGCATACCGGTCGCCGGGATCAAACCCATTTTGCCGGAAAATCTCACGAACCGCACGATGCCGGAACAGGGCGTAGGGACGGGTGTTACCTTCCCAGCGGCGCTTGGCGGCAAACAAGAGGCCGGAAAAGACATTCACGCTCCGCCATGCGGGATAATCCACAATCACCGCCGTTTGCGTCACCCGGCATAATTCTGCGATGAGTTCCCGCCAGCGGCCACAATGCGGAAGGAACCGGATGCAGACCGTGAACGCGAACTGCCGGTCATCGAACGGCAGATGCAGGTGATCCACCTGACGAAAATCAAGATGTCCCGCCCTTGCGTGTCCTTCCAAGCGGCGGGCACATTCCGGGGAACTTCCGGTCACCGTCACGCAATGACCGGCTTCCGCCAGGGGGATGGCCAACTGGGCATGCCCGCCGGCGGCATCGAGCACCGTCGAGCCCGGATGCTCCGCCAGCCAGGCCAGCACCCGGCGGCGCTGCAGCGCCAGCATCCATTCCCCTGCCGGTCCGGCAAACCGTGCCGCATAGGCATCGGATGCCGTTTCAATATCCGCCGTTTCCGGCAACGTTATGGAGCCCGGTTCCGTCATCGCTGGACGCATCATAAAGCAGAACCCCATGAGGGCAACACAATCTTCTGCTCGTTACATTGCCCCCCCGCGGCGTTGTCGTGATTCCCTTGCGAACCACCATCCGCTTATGGCAGGGTAACCGGCAATCGTTTATACGTACCGCTGGAGCTTCCCATGACAAACTCAACCGCTCACCGCCTCCTCGTTTCCCTGGCCGGATTGCTCACAGCCTCGATCCTGCTGGCAGCGCCTAAACCGCCTCCAAGGCCCGCTCCCGAAGCTGATCCGGGCTTTCCCCTCGGCCCGATCCTGGGCGCCGGATGGACCAACCAGTGGGTGGTTCCCGCCACGAACCAGGGGCTCGGTTATGTCGTGATGGACGACGAGATTCTGAAACAACCGGTGTTGGTCGTGACCGGTCGCACGGCCCTGATTATCCAGACCCGGCAAGCGCTCACCTCCGGCATTGAAATTGCCTGCCAGATACGCCTCGCGCCGGACAGCGATAAACCCGTCTCGGTGACGGTGGACGCATGCAAGGCCATGGGTGACCCCAAGGCGAAAGGACATGTCGTCAATGTCAGCGGGAAACGGGATGCCGGGCTTTCTCTCCGGCTCCCTCCCCTCCCCTCCAACCGTTTCACCCATTCCAATCCTTCCAGTTTCGGGCGTGACCGTATCGAATCCGCCACCTCGGTCCGCTACGAACTCAAGGCTTATCCCATCGTTTCCCCCACCATTGATCCAATGATCCGCGCATCCCTGGAACAGGACATGGCATCGCTGCCCTGGACCCAGGACAAATGGGTGAGCATCCGCTACCAGATCGGCACAGACTGGATGCGCATCTGGGTGGACGATCGGCTGGTCGCCGACCACACGGCAACCAACCTCCAAACCCATGGTGCCTTGAGCCTGACTCTGGGGCCCCAGACCCGGCTGGCCTCCTGCACCATCACCCCGCTGACCCCGGCAACCACCCGTTTCGAAACCATCCCGCTCACCGGGTACGTGCGGGACCGCACGCTCACCGGCAACGGGAAGTCAGCCGTGGGCGTCAAACCAACGTCCCTGCCCTTCGGCTCAACCACGTTGATCGACAGGATCCCCTTTTCCTTCGCCGATATCACCCGGACCGGTGGCGCCGATCACCTGGATGTCGGGCGCAGCCAGTTGCGGGAAGCCAACATGCAGGGATATGGACCCGTCCAATCCCAGGGCAATCGCTTCGCCGACGCCTTCACCCTGGATCCGGCACGCCTTCGGTTTCGCATTCCCAATGGGCGGTACGAGGCCCTTTACGTCGTGGCCGCTTCCGACAACACCCCGGATAGCCTCCCGGTTTTCACCGCCCAGTTCTATCGCCCCGAGGCCGGATTCGCCATGAGTTTTGAGGCAAACGTCCCTGTTTTCACCACCGAGGCATCGGACGCAATTCCCGTCCCCGTAGAACTTGACAACGGAACCAAGGTCCGCCTCTGGATGGTACGCATTCCCCTGGATCCCGGCAAACTGTCCAGTTTCGCCGACATGCCATTCCTGGAACTGGAATTGACCAAACGGGTGGAACAATACCGCAGCTATCCGGACCCCATCCTTTACGGGTGGCATGGCGCGGGACTACCCAGCGCCGTGCACCTCTACGCCATGACCCTGCAACGCCCGGCAATCGACCTGGAAGTCAATCCCGCCGTGTTCGGGCATGTCTGGGAAGCCGCGCCGGCCGTCTACCATCTGCGGTTCCAGAACCCCGGCACCGTCCCCCGCGCCATAACCTTGACAACGGAAACCCGCTCCGCGGACGGAACGGAAACCACCCGCCAGGAGCAGAAGGTATCCATCCCGGCCGGCCGGATCATGACCAACACCGTCACCGTTGCCGTCAAGCGGTATGGCTACCATGACATCCGTTTCCATCTGAAGGACGGGGACGCCACCTGGGTTGAGGAACGCAGTTTTGTCCATCTCCACCCCGACACCCGGGCAGCCGAATGGAGTGGTACCGGCCCCCTCTTCGGATATTGGGGATACGGTGGCGGGCATTATACACCAAACAAGAATTTCGCCGACGCCATCATGCGCAAGGCCGGCGCGCGCGCACCGGTTCATCCGGCCAATGCCTGGCCGATTACCCCGCAACGGGCCTGGGCGGGTGAAGACCCCTTGGATCCCGCTCAGGTGGCCGCCTATCGGACCAACGCCATCGCAGCCCTACGAGCGAAGCAGGGGGATCATCCGGATATTGTCACGTTCTTTGCCGAACCGCATATCTCGCGTGACATGACGGCGGGCAATCTCGCCAGTTATTGGAACCAGCCTGAACCACCCCTGACCGAAGAGGAACAGAAGTCAGTCCGGGTATTCTTCAACACGGCGAAAATTGCCGCCGAAGCCGTCCGCGAAACATGGCCCAAGACGACCATCCTGATCCCCTGGGGCGATCCGCTGTTCATCGTGCCGATCCTCCGTGCCGGGTTTCCCACCAACCTGATCGACGGATGTGGGATTGATGTGCCGGGCTTCGAACGCCTCCCCGAGCAACAACTGCACCAGATCAGCGTACACCGCATGTACTGCCTGCGCGAAGAGTTCCGCAAAGCCGGTATTCCCAACCCCAAGATCTGGTACGTCGAGGGAATCTTCGTGCCGACCGAACCCGGGGCCTGCACCTGGCAGGAACAGGCCGATTACCATGACCGCTGGGCGCTGATCAACCTTGCCTACGGCGTGGACCGCTTCTATTCCGCCTGGTTCGCCTATGATTGCGGCAGCTACTACGGCTCCGAACATTACGGCGGGTGCGGGATCCAGCGCCGCATCCCCTATTGCAACCCGAAACCCTCCTATGCGCACTATGCCACCATGACCCGGCAACTGGAACAGGCCACCTTTGACGGCTGGCTGCCCACCGGATCACTCACCACGTACTGCCTGCGGTTCAAACGTCCCAACGCCAAGGGCGGCCCCCTGTACGTGCTGTGGAACCTGCGCGGCAAACGACCGGTCACCCTGTCTTTCCAGGACAAGACAACGTTAAAGGTGACGGACCCGAACGACAACACCGTCGAGCACACCACCGATGCGGACAACCGGGTCACAATCATGACCGGCCCCACCATCGTCTACGTGGCCGTGACAGAGCCGGTGCAGACCGTTATGGCCGGTGCCCCTGATCACACCGACGGTGTGGCGTGGGCCCGGGCGCGCAACCAGCAAACCTGGTGGACCGGTCCCGCAGCTCGCACCGCCGAGATCAGCCACGAACAGGTCGTTGCACGGCCCGGCGACGGATCCTGGACCCTGGACGACAAACCGGACGTGTTCGACGAGATCTACGAGAACAACAACTTTGACACCAAACGGTACCGCGGCCACATGAACATATCCGTCGTCACCAACGCCGAACGGGCACAAGCGGCACTGGCCGTCAAACTCGAGCAGCAGGACCGCGAGATCCCGCTGATGCCGTGGTACAGCGTCATTCGTCCCGCCAAGCCGGTAACCATTCCCGGCGCAGCCCAGGCGCTCGGTCTATGGGTTCAGGCTGCCAGCGACTGGGGACGGGTGGTCTACTGCATGAAGGATGCCAATGACGAGATGTGGATATCGATCGGAACCAAGGACCAGTGGAACTGCGACAACCTGCACAGCTGGGTCTCGTTCAACTTCGACGGGTGGCGGTACCTGCGCTTTGAACTTCCCGGCCATGCGCCGTGGGACAACTTCCGCGAATACGGAACCACCTGGTGGCGTTATGCAGGCGGCCGCAAGGAAGGCGTGGGCGTGGTGGATTATCCCCTGCGCCTGGAGAAGATCATCGTCGAACGGCGCACACATATCCTGTATGTCAACGACATCCAGCCAACCGGCGCCATGACCAACGATGTCCTGCTGGGTGATCTTGTGGCGGAATACCGCTCGACGGATGACGCTACCGACCAGGCGGTCGCCCTCCGCCGTCTGCGGATGCCGGCCCCCGATGCCGCGTCACGCCTGCCCAATCCAATACTGGAATTGGCCTCGGCCAACACGCTCCCGGCCACACGAATCACCGGCATCCGCAACCCGGATTGGGGTTATGACGGCACCATCTGTCATGTGGACTTCGAGGAGAAGGAAGGCGCAGTCGATTACCAGGTCTGGGTGGCCGCCCATCCCGACGGACAGGGCGCCGTGGTGCTCGGGCGCATGAAGAAGAGCGGTGGAACCGTCCGCAACCTGGCGCCTGCCATGAAACTGCACCTTTGGGTAACGTATACGGCGGCCCTGACCGATGCTGAGAAGCAGGCCAAGGCCTTACCGCAGCAGAGTAAACCCTCCAACCGCTTCGAAATCGAACTGGTGGACGCCTTTGGACAGAAATAAAACCACCTGCATACGATAACTACGGCTGGCGAAAGGATCCTATAAGATGTGGACCCAGACACAGTGGTATGAAGCAGCACGTCAAATGGCGGCGGCCAAACCCGACTACTATCGAAAGTGGGGTGAGTTCTACCTGCTAAGTTACCAACGCTGGATGCCGGAAGTGCCCCGTCCCGAAATCGTACGCCGCCTGGCGGCCTGGAACCGGGAACGGCTCGATGCCGTTCCCGACTCCATCCGCTATCCCGAACTCCGGGGCGTGAAGGAGCTGATCGAGGCGGAATGGCGGGGTATCCGGGACGGCGCAGGACTCTCCCCCGATCAATGGACTGCCCAATGCTGCGGCAACAGTTACTATTTCCGTCGCATGAATCTCGGGGCAGCTCCTGTTGGATGCAGTTACGCTTATTTTCCAACCAGTGATCACGGGCCCATCCTGGCCAACAACCTCGACTCCACACCCGAGGAACCCTTCGGCCCGCCGGATTGGCCCCTGGTCAACGAATTTCTTATCCTGGGCGGTGTGTCATCCGGCATCTTCAACGATGAAACCTCACCCGAAATATTTCCCGCCCCGGTTTTCAAGCTGGTCGGCCGCTATTGCCGAACCACCGCGGAAGCCGTCGAACTGCTGACCCGCTACAATCATTTCTGGGGCCCCGGCAACCTGATGGTCATCGACCACCTGAACCATACCGCCATGGTGGAGAAAAGCGCCTGCCGGATCGGGGTTCGCCACAGTCCCGACGGGTTCGGGATCATCACCGCCATGACCGCTGAAGAACCGGCCATGCACGCCTATGTGGCGGATCGGCGCGCCTTTTCACTCAAGGCACGCGGCCTGCCTGTCGAATGCGCCGACACCGCCTACTGGCGTTGCGCCGATGAACGACGTCAGTTGATGAATGAACTGCTTGACGAAAACCGCCGGAATCCCACCCTGGACGGGTTGCAGCGCCTGATCCAGTTCCGGGATCCGAAACGGGGGCTCGTCTGCTACAACGGCGAAACCCTGATCCCGGGCGGTCCTCCATGTGAAATAACGATCCGGACCATCATCTGGTGCCTGGAAGAAAAACGGGCCCTCTGGTGGGCCTGGGAAAACGGCAAACCCAGTTTTGAAAACCGCAAGCCGGACGTGACCTATTCCAACGTCTGGTCATGGAAATAATACCGGGTCGGTTGCCGCCTCCCGTTTGGAGGACGTCGCGCCGTCGACGCCCTTCTCACCGGGAGGTTTCTGAACCGGGTTTTCCGTTCGCCGGCAAACCTGCCACAATCCCCGACTTCGGGACCGTCACCGTCACCAGGCATATTCCATGCTCCAGATCCAGCGCGCGGCGGATCACCCGGACCCCGCGCAACCGGAGATGAACCTCCTCGCGCGCGACGTGTTCCGCCAGGTCATCCCCCTCCCGTCCCCCATCCGAGGCGGTGTAAGCACGGTCCACGCCGGAAAACAGCACCATCACCCCCTTGACCAGTTCCTCAATGGCAGCTTCCTCGGTGATACGAAACGACCGCAGGGGATCCCGCATACGGAACTCACCCGCAGCCGTATAACGGTAAGCGCCACCGGAAGCTTCCCAACCTGGGGCCGGTAGGGCGGCCGACACACCCCGGACAAAGGTTTCCATGGGATCTTCTGTCTGCCCGGATCCTTCCAACAAGTTCCCGGCAACACCCGTGGAAATCGTCGCATTCAGTGAGAACAACACGAAACCGCCAAAACGCCGTTTCACGTAGGGTCCGGGCACAAGTTGCCGGCTCCGTTCATCCGGAGCCGCATCCAGGGCGGTCCGGATGGATTCCAATTCGCCGCGGATCCGGGCTTCCGGCACCTCGTAGTGAATGCGGTTGACCACGACACGGTCCTCACCCAGACGGTCCGCAACGTTGTAGGTTCGGCATATGCCGCTGGCCAGGAATTCATCGGACCCCAGACATCGCACCACCCCGTACACCATCCATCCCGGAATGTCGTAGCGCCGCCGGAAGGATTCCAAATGGTCCGGCAAGCGCATGTCGAAACCCACCGGTGCATCCGACTGTTCCAGACCGCGCGGCTGGGAATACCACAGCGGACAACTCCACTGGAGGGGCACCGCGGCACGCGATGAACCGGTAAGCATGCAACCGGATGTCGCCAGCAGGATTATCCCGATTACCGGGAGACAGCACCAGGCAGCGATACCGCGTGAATTAACGTGCACGGTCCGCCAACTGTTCACGGAAACGGCCGGCAAAGGTTTGTCCACCCGCTTCAGTTCCCGATTGCCGGACAAACTGTTCGATGGCCGCCATTCGTTCATCCAGCGACGGATGATGCCGGAACGCATCGTCCGATTCTCCCTGTTGCGCATCGGCAATCCGGCGCAAAACGCGGACCATTGCCCCGGGGTCATACCCCGCCGCAGCCGCATACCTGACACCATACAGGTCGGCCTCAATTTCATCGACCCGGGCCCGTTTCCCGATGATGGTCAGGTAGGCCGTGTCCGCCAGACGGTTCAGGTCCGCTTCATGGTCGGATGCCGGTGTGTCATCCGTGGCATCCAGTTCGTCGAACACGGAATCCGACTGCCGATGCGTACTGCGCTTGTTGAACTCACGCATGCCATGAAACCGGCTGATATGCGCCATTTCATGACCGATTAGGCAGGCCAGTTCGGCCTCATCCTGAGCCAGGGCAAGCAATTGTTCCGAAATCAGCACATAACCACCGGGCAGGCCGAACCCGTTCACCCCGGACGCCTTGAGTATCCCCACCCGGTAGGGCAGGTCATACCGTTCGGTCCGGGCTCCCACCACGGCGGCAACGGCATTCACATACCGGACCGCTTTTTCATCCGCAACCAGGCCCTGTTCGGCCACCCGTACGGCAAGCGCCTGTCCAAGTTCCAACTCGGCATCCGGGCGAAGCATCACCAGTCCGGCCTCCGGTGCTGCCGGCACCCGCATACGGGCACCCGCCGCTCCCCCGCTCAAGGATCCCTCGATGGTTTGCACCATGGGCGCATCAATCCGGAGGGAGGCCAGCTGCTCCGCCACGGCAACCTGGACGGTGGGCCGGTCGCGATAGGTGGTTCCCACCATGCCCTTGGTGGCGGCGGCCATGTCCGCCGCGGACACGGCCATACCAGCACCGCCTTTGAGGAGGGCGGCAAATTCAACACCTTTCCCCGCCGGTTCAAAGGCCTTTTCCGGCAACCATCCCTGGCGCTGGAGCGCCTGCACTTCCACCCAAACCGGATGCTTCGGAGGTTGCGCATCCACCGGGGTTCCCGCCGGCACTTCGACCAGGGCTTCATAATAGGCGCCCGGCCCGGATCGAAGCACCGCCGACCGCAATACGGTTCGGGATTCTGCCAGCGAAGTAACCGCCAGGACACACCCGGTCATGCCCGCCACCATCACTTGAAAGATTCGCATCGTATGCCTCCCGGAAACAACCCGTTTAGAACGATACCCGGACCTGGGCACCCACGGTAATTACATCGGTTGAAACCTCATCCGCCAACGAACTGAGTCCCTTCCACTCGGTAAACCGGTAGTCGACGTGCAAATCGAGCAGGACAACCGGCAACAACAGCGGGAAACTGACTCCGCCCCGCGCCGCGTAGAACAGGTCGTCGAACTCCCCGTCATGGAAGTAGGTTCCCACGCCCAACCCGGCATAGAGCCCCAGGCCGACCAGAACATATGCCTGGGGGGCATACACCCGCCCGTCGGCGCCGCCATACCCCGGATCGCTGATTTCCAGGTCAAATTCCGCCGCCACGAGCGGGAATGGACGGTACTGGTAACTCAACACATATACCCACCCGTCTTCATCGATTCCCTCGACGTCGATGTCATCGGTCGCCCGCCAATAATGCAAACCGCCGCCGATCCGGTGATTCCCCGCCCAGGCCGGCGAAGCGGCAATCGACACCAGGACAACCAGACAAACCATCCCGCGAATCAAGTCACGCATACAACCCTCCTGCCGTTTCAACAGAATCAGTCTCAAACCCTAACGAAAACGCATCCTTCCCGCGAGCATTTTCCGAGGTCACCGGGCTTCGGCCGCCCGCTGGAGATCCCGGCTGTGCTGGGCAAATCCATCCAGTGTCATTTGCTTGAGGAAAACAAAGCCCCGGGTCGCCCGGATCAACGGTTCATTATGCTCATGGAACCAACCCCGCCCCAGACAGGTCTTGATGGTCTGGTATTGTTCCACCTGGATTCGCTGGGCCAGCCCGCAGAACGGACCATCATATTCATGGCTGGGAAACGAGGCATTCCGCTGGGAGATGAAGGTGTTGAGGAAGGCGTTCTCCATGATCGTGAACATGTTCAACGATACGGGCACATAGACATTCGCCTCCGAGGGATGGAAGCGGTACCAGACGTTCCGGTAGCCCAGCACCTGGATATCCGGCCGGTCCGGCAGGGCATCCGCATACTGTTCCAAGGCTGCACGGATGGCTTGCATGACCTTGTAGTGCGTGTCCGGCCCGCTGGCCTCGGGATCGAAGGCGACCGATACGGCCGTCGGCCTGAAGGCTCGCAGCAGGCTGAGGATCGGCGGCACATCACGGTCACGGGTGGGCTCTTCCGTGAAGATGTCGCCGGTATAGAAACCGAGGCGCAGATGGCTGACCGACGCACAATTCCATCCGAAATAACCCCACAGGCACTCCGCTTCCCATTCCCGGCTCATCCCCTTCAGCCGCTGGATTTCCGGCGGATCCTTCCGCCCGGGATACGCCGATCCCTGGTCCCGCAGGATCTCCCGGATCTTCGGACGAACCGCGTCGAGGGAGGTGACGCCATACACCTCCAGCAGGTTGCGCAACAGGCGGCGTGCGGTGCCTTCCTCGCGCACGAGCGGATCGCGCGCCGCCACCCCGTCCAGATACTGCCATAAGTCGCGGTTCCGGCCACTGAGGTTGCCGGGATCAAAATACCCGTCATCCATGGCACGGAAGGAGGGATTCTCCACCATCCGGTCAAGGTGCCGCAACCCGTCTGCCAGGTAGACGTTGGTGACCGCGGTAAAACCGCTGGTCAGGGTCACAAAATGATGCGTATTGGCCGGCTGGCGACCATACCGGACAATCAGGGGAAGCAGGCCCAGCATCAGGTCATCGTGATGGGGTTCGGTATGCAGGAAGCGGGCACCGGTCAGGCGCTTCGTTCCCATCCGGATCCGCTCCTCGAAAGCAGCATGCGTCTGGGCACACAAGACATCCAGCGGAACGGGGGAACGACGGAGCAGAACGACCCCCAGCGGGTCGGCGGCCACGATCTCGGGAGTAAGGTCAAGCAGGCGCCGGCCACGGCTCACGGCAACATCCACCAGAATCCGTTCCGCATCCTCGGGCGCCAGTGAACGAACCGTTTCCAACCGGCTCACGCGTCGACCCGTCAACAGGCTGGCAGCCCCGCTGGTCAGCACAAACGCCGCATTCGGCAAAACATGCAGGGCCGTGGCCGGATACCGGACATCCGGCGCCTGCTGAATGGCATCCGCCACCACGCGGGCCTTGGATTCACCGGCTGCTATGATCAATGCCGTGCAATCGGGATTGTAGGTCAGGGTACCCAGGCCGATCGTGATGACCAGCCGGTTGCGCGACACCTCGATGCCGCCCAGGTCCGTCGCAGCGGCTGCCTGCGTCTCGTAATTGGTCGGCGTCAACCGCGTGGTGGAGAAATGATCGGACCCCCGCACATTGAATCCGATATGCCCATCCGGCCCGATCCCGCCCAGAAAGAAACCGATGCCGCCCCATCCCCGGATGGCCGCCTCGTATTCCTGGCACCATTGGTCAATGCGATGGATGGTTTCCTGCTGAATCGTCTCCTGGGCGGAAACCGGCGCCCTGTTCCGCAGGGTCAGATCCACCCGGCTGTCGGGCCAGACCGACTCCAGGGTCTGCCCCGGCAGGAGCGCCAGCACCGAGCAATCAATCAGCAGGGCGCGGGCCGGATCCAGTCCGAACCCCTCCAGGTAGAAGGTGCGGACATAATGGCAGAAGCTGTTATGCTGGGTGGGATTGATCGGGTAGAATTCGTCGATCTGCACAAACCGGAGCCCGCGCACATCGGGACGGCGGTCTACATCCAGGCCCGCCTCCCCCACCAGGGCCTGCACGTCCGGCTGCGTCCAGTGGTCCAGGCTCCTGCGCACCCACGTGATGAAGTGTTCCGGGGTCTTGCCGGTCGGCAGGGAAATCACGCCTTCCGGATGATTCTGAACCCACTTCAGGAAACGCATCGCCGCCACACGGCCCAAGGCCGGAAAATTATCCACCACTTCAACCCGAATCCGCTCCTGCATGACCAGCCCCTTCTCCCGTCAACCCGCCGACCCGATCCACGCACGCACGGCATCCGTCAGCGGCTCCACCGCGACAATGCGCGCCGGCTCATCGCCGGCGTCGGCGCCCGGCAGGACCACCCGGTCTCCAGCCCGCTTTCCGGCCAGGACCTCCGCCATGCGGCTCTTGCTTGAAATAATACCAAGCGCCTCGTCCCGGTCCCATTCCCCCAGAATCACATACGCGTCCCGGATACCGCCGGTCCGCTCGATCATGACGGTGGTGCCGGGCCCGGCAACCTCCGACGGCATACCCTTGAAATCACTCCCACGAACGGATTTCAAGTCCGATTCCAACTCGCCCTGCCGCTGCATAAACAGGCGCTGCTGTTCCCGCGCAGACTGGTATTCAAAATTCTCGCGCAGATCCCCATAGCTCCGGGCATGCGCGATATCCTTGCTGTTCTGGGGAATCTGCACTTCCACCAGATCCTTTAATTGCGCCATCCGTTCCCGGTAGGAACGCCACGAGGTAAAGTGCAGGGTACCGGCCGGCGTTTCCGGTTCATCGCCGGCCGTCAACACGACCGCCGTGTGCGGATACCGCTTGATGATACGGGCCATCATGGAACGTCGATCGCCGGCATCGAGGGACAACACCCCGTCCAACCGCCGCAGCACATCCTGCTGGTCTTTTTCCGGGAGGGGTTCAATCACCCCGGTGAGCCAGTCGGACTGGTCCAGGAACTTCCGGATCTGGGCTTGGGCACGGGCCGGTTCATCGGTCATCGAGACATCCAGCGTCTGGAAGATATGCAGGACGAGTTCCCTCCGGGTCCCCACCTGCTCCTGTTCCATCCAATCGACATGCCGGCACAACCAGAGCAGGACCACCGGTGGCACCAGGCGGGCCAGCATGGCATCGCGTATCATGGTCTGCCAGACCCCGTTCCCGTCGGCCGCCATGAAATCCGCCGCCGCATCCACCGCGGTGAACGGCAGGCGTTCCACGATGTCGGACAGGGCCGGCACCAGGCGGGCCGGGCACAGACGGCCCAGAAATGCGATCACCCGCGCAAAGACGGTGGCGGATCCGGTCAGGTCCAGCAGGGTGTCCGGCTTATACAAATGTTCAATCGCACCCACCCACGCCGCTGGTTCGCACCGGACGGAGTCCGGCGAAACCTCCGGCTTGCACCCCAGCGGTTCCCCCAACAGGACCGCCCGGCCTGTCAAGGCAGGTTTTCGTGCAGGTGCCCCCCGGATCACGAACGACAACCGGTCAAACAGGACTTCACGGTAGGCCGGATCCTTCAGGCGTTCAGGCTCCTGACGGACCAGCAACTCCACCTGTCCCAGTATCTGTTCCATGTCCCGCTCCGAGCGGAACCGTTCCATCCAGGCACCATGAAAACCCCGGGCTTCCTCCAGGATCCGGATCGGTTCCGAACGCCTGGCCGGTATGTGTATGAAAGGGTCGGCTTTGAGCCGTTTGCGGGCGCCATCCCAAAAGGCGGCCCAACCCGCATCCTCGATCACCAGCCCGACCAGGCGCTCACGCACCTGGTCCACCGTCAGGGGTCCGAAGCCTTCCAGCACCAGGCGCACCAGGGAATCCGGCGTCTCGACCGCCTGGCGACGCATGCCATCCGGATCCCGATGGCACCGTGCCAGCAGGTGATTGTCGTCCAGGATGCGGAGCGTTTCGGCCGCATAGGCGAAGGAAAGGGCATGTTGTGGTTTCAACCTGAAATCGATAATGATCTTGCGGTAGAACGCATCACACCGGTCCACCACACCAAACCCCCAGGTCTTGTCAAAACAGAGGGTACCGGCGCCGATCAGGCACAGCAGGCGGGTACGTCGGAGACACTCCTCGACCGGAATCGACCCATCCCAGCCGGCGGATTCCATGATGGCCAGCCCGTTGCTGTCCCGCAATATGTCCCCGATCCGGCGGCGCGCCAGGTCCGTGAAACGGACATCGCCGGTATGCCAGCTCAACTGGGTTTCCAGCAGATCCACGCAGGCATCCTGTCGCTCAAGCCGTACCAGCGCCTCATGAAGGAGTTCCGCCCACGAATCGGCTTGTGCCCCCCGTGCGGACGCCAACCGCACCACCATGTCACGGCATGCCTCATAGGGAAGCGCGTCCCCCTGGTCAAGGGCACTCAACAGCCAGTTTTCCGCCGCCTCCAGGTCGATGACGGGATCCGGTATCTTCGTTTCCATGCTGGACTCTCCTTGGAAGGAACGTATCATGCCTGAACACATACCGGTTCGTAAAGCATGCACATGCAAAACCATCCCAA